>NZ_BAAAEH010000002.1:0-317050 GCF_039522915.1 Sphingomonas oligophenolica | reverse complement strand
CGTCGGACGGCTAAAGCCTCTTACCGGCTGAAGCCGGTGGTTTTGACCTCAAAAAATGACAATAAAACATCGCGAATAACAGCGGGGAACAGCGGGAATCGGGGTCGCGGCCGGGCTCGCGGAGGCAAAGCGGATGCGAGCATCACCGGCATCCTCCACTCGACCCGGCCTTCACCGGACAAGGCGAGCGGGAGGTGACGCCGGCCCGCCCGCCCGCTAACAGCCCCCGGATGAGCATCACCGCAACCATCATGAACACCGTCACCGGCCGGCCGATCCAGAAGATGGTCTTCGGCCGCATGCCGCAGACCGGGGCCGGCTTCGTCCTCGAATCCGGCGAGCGCGTCACCGCGCAGCGCATCGATGTCGGCAAGCCGGCGCCCGGCAAGTTCGTCGCGCCGGTCGATATCTGGGTGACGGCGAAGGGCTGAGCCCGCCCGGCTTACAGCGTGTGCCGGATCGCCCTGATCTGGTCGAGATGCCCCTGCACCTTGCCGACGATGTCGGCCGCCGCGTCCTTCAGCGGGCCAGCCTGGCCCTTGTCGGCATAGGTCTGCATCAGCGTCAACGCCGCCTCGTGCGCCGAGACCTGCCCATCGGCATAGCGGTCGTCGAACTCGCCGCCGGTGAGCGCGCCGAGATCCTGCAGCCTGTTGCGCTGGTCCTCGCTGAGCGTCGCCCTGGGGGTGAGCGCCGGAGCCGACGCCGCCGCTGCTTTCCTGATCTCGGCGGTCGTCGCTGTGTGCTCGGTGATCATCATCGCCGCGAAGCTGCGCACATCGGGCGATTTCGCCAGCTTGAGCGCGAGATTGGCGGCTGCGATCTCGAACGCGTCGCCGCTCGCTGCCTGGTCGACGAATTGCTGCGCGGTCGGCGCCGCCTCCGGCGCCTGCCGGGCCTCGGCGGCCACGTTGGTCGCCGCTGCGGCCGAGGTGCCGGTGTCAGTGCTTGTTTCGGTCGGTTGCCCGCCAAAATGCTTCCCGCAGCCCCCGATCAGGAGGGCGGCAGCGATCGCGATGGTCGAAACAGTCTTGCGCACGGGCATTCCCTTGAAGTGAGCGGCCCCTGTAAAGAAGCCGCCCATGAAAATGAAGCGCGCGCTGAACGCGCTGGCCGGCGGGGGCGTTCCGTGCCGTGGATGGTGTACGGTGCCCCTATTCCGACCGTTGCGCATTGTGGCGGATACCGAGCATGAAGACGGCTCGCCGTCGAACCATATCGGATGATATGGGGCGCGATCGTAAGTGAATGGCTCGAGACTTGCGAGAGCGTCGCGCGTCCAGACTATTCGAGCCATTCGGGTGGAACTGGCTTCTCGTCGGGCGTTCCCCAGGTCGCCAGCCACGCAGCGACATCTGCGTGGTCGACGACGCGGCCTGCCTTTATGTCAGCTTCCGCGCGCGCATCGGCCGCTGCCTCTGCCTCGAGGTCATGGTGGTCGTAGATCGCGCGTTCAGCGTTCATAGGCTCAGTCATAACAAAACAGCCCGCGAATTGCGCGCCGCGCGCTCCGCCAGGATTATTCGCACGCTTCCGGGAATAAACCCCGGCCCCCACCGGTCTTGCTCTCCGAACCACCCGACGGAGCCCTGCATGACCGACCATCCCGACACAGCCACCACCCGCCGCGAGGCGCTCAAATGCATGGCATGGGCGGGCACCGGCGCGCTCTGGGCGCTGAACGGCGGCATCGCCTCGAGCAGCATGCTCGGCGCGGGCCCGGCAAGGGCGGTCGGCTTCACTTTCCTCCAGCTCAGCGACAGCCATGTCGGCTTCGCCAAGCCGGCCAACCCCGATGCCCGCGCCACCCTGCGCGAAGCGGTCGCGAAGATCATCGCGATGCCGGTGAAGCCCGATTTCATCATCCATACCGGCGACATCACCCAGCTCTCGCGCGACAGCGAGTTCGACGATGCCGACCAGATCCTGCGCGAAGCCGGCCTGCCGGTCTTCTTCGTGCCCGGCGAGCACGACATGGTCGACGAGGGTGCCGGCAAGGCATTCCTCGCCCGCTACGGTAAGAACACGCTCGGCGCCGGCTGGTACAGCTTCGATCACAAGGGGGTGCATTTCGTCGGCCTGGTCAATGTCGCCGACCTGAAGCCCGGCGGCATGGGCCGGCTCGGCGCCGACCAGATCGCCTGGCTGGCGAAGGACCTTGCCGGCCGCCCGGCCTCGACCCCGATCATCGTGATGGCGCATATCCCGCTCTGGACTGTCTATGCCGATTGGGGCTGGGGCACTGACGATGCCGCCGAGGCGCTGAAGCTGCTCGCGCGGTTCGGCTCGGTCTCGATCCTCAACGGCCATATCCACCAGATCGCGCAGAAGGTCGAAGGCCGGATGGTCTTCCACACCGCCCGCTCGACCGCCTTCCCCCAGCCCGCCCCGGGCACCGCCCCCTCGCCCGGCCCGCAGACAGTGCCCGCCGGCCAGCTCCACGCGCTGCTCGGCATCACTGATGTCGCCTTCCGCCGCGGCGCCGAGCGCATCGCCCTGGTCGATTCAACCCTCGCCTGAACGAAAGGTCCTTCATGAAACGCCTGATCCTCGCGGCACTGCTCGCCGCCACCCTGCCCCTCGGCCTTTCGGCCCCGCTCGCTTTTTCACAACCGGCGGTCTCGGCGCCCGCCGCCGCCGCGCCGATGGTCCATATCTCGAACTTCACCTTCGGGCCCCAGGCGCTGAAGATCCGCGCCGGGCAGACGGTCACCTGGGTGAATGACGACGATATCCCGCACAGCGTCGTCGCGGTCGACAGGAGTTTCAGGTCGAAAGTGCTCGATACCGGCGAGCGCTTCTCCTTCACCTTCGCGCACGCCGGCTCTTTTGCCTATTTCTGCGGCCTTCATCCGCATATGACGGGCAGCGTCACCGTCACGGGATAGGCTGGGATGTGAGCGAGAGAGGCGGCCTGTTCAGACCGTATCTGGTGCGCGGCACGCAGCGCACCAGCCCCGCGCCCGACAGCGCGGCGCGCTTCCGCGCGACCATGCTCCCGCATCTCGACGCTGCCTGGAATCTCGCCCGCTGGCTCGCGGGCGACCCTGCCGTCGCCGAGGATGTGGTCCAGGAGACGTTCCTGCGCGCCTTCCGCGCCTTCGACACCTATCAGGGCGGCGCGCCGCGTGCCTGGCTGTTCGCGATCCTGCGCAATTGCTGGCGGGACCGCGCGGGCGGCGACCAGGCGCGCGGCCAGGTGATCGTCAGCCATGCGAGCCTCACCGAAACCCAGGCGGCCGCGATCGAGGCGATCCCCGACGACGCCGAGAGCGCCGAGGCAGCGCTGATCCGAACCCAGGAGAGCGAGGCCCTGCGCGCCACCATCGCCGCGATTCCCGAGCCGTTCCGCGAGGCGCTGGTGCTGCGCGAGATGGAACAGATGCCCTATCGCGAGATCGCCGCGATCACCGGCGTGCCGATCGGCACCGTCATGTCGCGGCTCGCCCGGGCGCGCGAGATGCTGGCGAAGCTGCTCCTGCCCGAAGCGGAGCGAGAGGAACGCGCATGACTGCCTGTGCCGACCGCGACCATCTCCTCCACGCACTGCTCGACGACGAGCTCGACGCAGCCAATGCGGCCGCCTGCGAAGCGCATCTCAAGAGCTGCGCGGGCTGCGCCGCCGAATATGAGCGGCTCCTCGCGCTCCGCGAGATGCTGGCCGATCCGGCGCTCAGGCAGCCCGCCCCCGAGGGCCTGCGCGAACGGATCGAGGCAGCGCTGCCGCGCGAGGCCCCGGCCGCTCACGCCGCCCCGCCGTCGCGCTTCGCCTGGGCGGCGCTCGGTGCCGGCCTGTCGGCGGCGGCGAGCCTGGTGCTGGTGGTGGTCACCCGGCCGCCCGCCGCGCCGGGCCTCGAGCAGCAGGTCGTGGCGAGCCATGTCCGCTCGCTGCTCGCGAACCATCTCGTCGATGTCGTGACCTCGGACCAGCATGTCGTGAAGCCCTGGTTCAACGGCCGGATCGATTTCGCGCCGCCGACCCCCGATCTCAAGGCGCAGGGCTTCCCGCTCGCCGGCGGCCGGCTCGATTATATCGGCGGGCGGGTCGTCCCGGCGATCGTCTATCGCCGCCGGCTCCACACCATCAACCTGTTCGCCTGGCCGGCAACCGCCCCCGCGAAGCCCGCGACGGCGCAGTTCGAGGGCTATAATCTGCGCCACTGGCAGCAGGGCGGGCTCGATCTCTGGGCTGTCTCCGACGTCTCGCAGGCCGATCTCGCCCTGTTCGAACGCGATTTCGAAGCGGCGCGCTGACCCTTTTCAGCAGACACCGCCACCCCTTGACTGGCCATCCCCCCTCAACTCGGCTAGCCGCCCGCAATGCCCCGCATCTTCATCCTCGGCGATATCCGGCGCGGCGGATTGCTCGCCATCGCCGCCGCCTTGCTGTTCGGGCTCTCCACCCCGGCCGCGAAGCTGATCGTCGGCAGCGTCGATCCGCTGCTGCTCGCCGGCCTGCTCTATCTCGGCTCGGGGCTCGGCCTCACATTGTTCAGGCTGTTCAGGCGCCGCGACGGGCTGCATCTCGCCCGCGCCGATTATCCCTGGCTCGCCTGCATGGTCCTGTTCGGCGGCGCGATCGGGCCCGCCTTGCTGATGCAGGGGCTGACCGCGACGACCGGATCGGCCGCCTCGCTGCTGCTCACGCTCGAGGGCGTGTTCACCGCGCTCATCGCCTGGATCGTGTTTCGCGAGCCGTTCAACCGCCGCATCGGGCTCGGCATGGCGGCGATCTTCCTCGGCGCGGTGCTGCTCGGGCTGCGCGGCTCGCCGGGCCATGCCGGCCTGCTCGGCGCGCTGGCGATCACCGGGGCGTGCCTCGCCTGGGCGATCGACAATAATTGCACGGCCAAGATCGCCGATGTCGACGCGCTCACCCTCGCCGCGATCAAGGGCGTGTGCGCCGGCATCTTCAACATCGCGATCGCGCTTGCGGTCGGAAGCCGGTTGCCGGCGCTGCCCGAGATCGGCGCCGCCGCGACGGTCGGCTTTCTCGGCTATGGCCTCAGCCTCGTCCTGTTCGTGCTGGCGCTGCGCGAGATCGGGGCGGCGCGCACCGGCGCCTATTTCTCGACCGCGCCCTTTATCGGCGCGCTGATCGGCCTGGTCGCGCTGCGCGAGCCGCTGACCGTCACCCTTGCCGTCGCCGGGCTGCTGATGACGATCGGCGTATGGCTCCACCTCACCGAGGCGCCGGCGGCCCCCGAGCCTACATCGCCGCCTTGATCGCCTTGATCTTGTCGAGATGCGCCTGCACCCTGGGCACGATATCGCCCGCCGCCTTCTTGAGCGAGGGGGTTTCGCCCTTGTCGGCATAGACCCGCATCAGCGACAGCGTTGCGTGGTGCGCGGCGATCTGCTGATCGGCATAGGCCTTGTCGAAATCCCTGCCCGTCAGCGTGCCGAGATCGTCGAGCTTGCCCTTCTGGTCGTCGGTCAGCATCGGGTCGGGCTTGAGCGCCGGCCTGGCCGCCGCGGCGGCCGCCTTGATCTTCGCGGTCGAGCCATTGTGGTCGGCGATCATCATCGCGGCGAAGCTCTTCAGGTCGGCCGAGCCCGCTTTCTCCTTCGCGAGCCTGGCCGAGGCGATCTCGAAGGCGTCGCTTCTGGCTGCCTTGTCGACGAATTCCTGCGCGGTCGGGGTCGGCAGCACCGCCACCTTCACATCGTCGGCCGCGTTCGACAGCAGGTCGCCGGTCTTGTCGGCGCGCTGCTCCGCCTTGGGGCCGCACGCCCCGAGCGCGAGCGCGGCCGAGATCGCGATGATCGAAACGGTGTTGCGCACGGTGTGTCTCCCTTGAAGCCCTTACGGCAGCGTGAGAAAAAACTGCGCCCTGAACGCGCCGCGCCGCACGGTCGTTCCGGCCGTTTCGGATCGCCGCTTGCCCATTGGCGCGATTGCGCCCATAGCGGTCGCATCGAGTTTCGGCCGAACGACCTGGCCCCGCCGCAAAATGCGCGCCTCTTCCCGAATCCAGATCTCGACCCGACCGCCGTGCACCCTGTGCGGCGGCACTATCACTATCAAGGAATACCCCATGGCTACGGGAACGGTAAAATGGTTCAATTCGCAAAAGGGCTTCGGCTTCATCCAGCCTGACGACAACAGCACTGACGTGTTCGTTCACATCAGCGCCGTCGAGCGCGCCGGCCTCAACGGCCTCGATGAGAACCAGAAGGTCTCCTACGAAGTCGTCGCGGACAGCCGCAGCGGCAAATCCTCGGCCGAGGAACTGCGCGCCCTCTGATCGGCGGTCAGCGGTAACGATACGCCCCGTGCCCGGTCAGCGGTCGCGGGGCGTTTTGCCGCCTATTTCACCGCCCGCACCGACCGCGGCGCCGTCGCCATGATGTCGCGCAGCGCGCCCAGGGAATGCCGGGTGCCCAGCATGTCGGCCACCGCATCGGCCGGCAGCGGCTCGCTCAGCAGGAAGCCCTGAATCTCCTCGCAATGCTGGCGCTCGAGATAGTCGAGCTGCGCCGTGGTCTCGACCCCCTCGGCGATGCAGCCAAGGTCGAGGCTCTGCGCGAGGTGAAGGATGCTCTGGACGACCGCGGCGGCGTTGGGATGCGTGATCACGTCGCGCATGAACGACCGGTCGATCTTGATCCGGTCGAGCGGAAAGCGCCTGACATAGGCAAGCGACGACCAGCCGGTGCCGAAATCGTCGAGCGACAGGCTGACGCCGAGCGCCTTCAGTCGCCGCATCGTCTGGATGGTGGTCTCGGTGTCGTCGAGCGTCAGGCTCTCGGTGAGCTCGAGCTCGAGCCATTTCGCCTCGAGCCCGGCCTCGTCGAGCGCGCGCCGGATGGTCTCGACGATATCGCCGCGATAGAATTGCTGCGCTGACAGGTTCACCGCCATCCGCACCGGCGGCAGGCCTTTCGCCTGCCATGCGGCATTCTGGCGGCAGGCGGACATCAGCACCCATTCGCCGACATCGACCATCAGCCCGAGTTCCTCGAGCAGCGGGACGAACAGCGTCGGCGAGATCTGCCCATGGACCGGGTGGTTCCAGCGGATCAGCGCCTCGACCGCGGTGATCTGGCCCGAGGCGAGCGCGAGCTGCGGCTGATAATGGAGCGTGAATTCGCCGCGGGCGCAGGCCTGATGGACGTCATTGACCAAGATGTGCCGGCGCTGCGCCGCCTCGTTCAGCGCGGGCGTGAAGAAACGGTGGCCGCCCCGGCCATTCTCCTTGGCGTCGTACATCGCCGTGTCGGCGGCGCGCAGCAGGGCGCCGGCATCCTCGCCATCGGCCGGGAACAGGCTGACGCCGATGCTGCCGCCGATATGCAGGCGATGCTGGTCGATCGGAAAGGGTTCGACCAGCGCCGCCTGGATCTTGCGCGCGACCACCGACGCATCCTCGCCGCCGGTGACGTCCGACAGCGTGATGACGAACTCGTCGCCGCCGACCCGTGCCGCCGTGTCGGTTTCGCGCAGGCACTGGCGCAGCCGCACCGCCACCGCTTCAAGCAGCTGGTCGCCGACATGGTGGCCGAGCGAATCGTTGATGTGCTTGAAATGGTCGAGATCGAGCATCAGCACCGCGACCTGCTTGCCGCAGCGGCGCGCCTGCGCGATCGCCATGGCGAGCCGGTCGGCGAGCATGATGCGGTTCGGCAGGCCGGTCAGCGCATCGTGCAGCGCCATGTAGCGGATCCGCGCCTCGGCCTCGCGACGATCGGTGATGTCGCGGATATTGCACTGGATGATGCCCTTGCCGCCCGCCTGGTAGAGCGTGCCGATCATCTCGACCTCGATCGACGACCCGTCGCCTCGTTCGATCACCCAGTCGTCATAGCGGATATGCTCGAGCAGCTTGATCTCGGCCACCAGCGCCTTGCAGGTGGAGACCTTGCGAAAGGGCGCGAGCTCCGGCAGCCGGTGGCCGATCAGCGCGGCATGGCCATGCCCCAGCATCGCGGTGATCGCCGGGTTGGCGTCGGTGACCTGCCCGGTCTCGCTGTCGAGCAGCAGGATGCCGTCGGTCGCCGTCTCGAACAGCCGCCGGTAGCGCAGCTCGGAGAAGCGCAGGGCGGTTTCCGCGCCGCGCCGCGCGACGATCTCCTCGCGCAGCTCCTGGTTCTGCGCGACCACCCGCAGCTGCGCCGCGCGAAGCGCGAGATGGGTGCGGACGCGCGCGAGCAGCTCCTCGATCTGGAAGGGCTTGCTCACATAGTCGATGCCGCCCGCCTCGAAGCCGGCCACCTTGTCGTCGATATCCGACAGGGCCGTCATGAAGATCACCGGGATATCGCGCGTCGCCGGATCGGCCTTCAACCGGCGGCAGGTCTCGAAGCCGTCGATGCCGGGCATCATCACGTCGAGCAGGATCAGGTCGGGCTGGCCGAACGCAGCGCGCTTCAGCGCTTCCTCGCCGCCCTGGGCGACCGTCACCTCGAAGCCGTGATCCTCGAGATGATCGACCACCACGGCAAGGTTCACCGGATTGTCGTCGACGATCAGGACCGTCCTGGACAGGAGGTCGACGACTGAAATCTTGCTCATGGTGCTCATGATGCCATCGCTTTTTCGGGGTCTAGATATTGTTCGACCAGGTCCTGGATCGCCTGGGCGTTGTAGATCCGCGCGAAGCGCTGCAGCGCGTCGGCGAAGGGGCGGTAACGCGGGTCGAGCGTCACCAGATAATCGGCATGCGTCCTGATCGCGCGGATGTTGCCCGCCTTGGCGAGCGCGTGGAGCACCGCGATCTCGGCCGCGGGCGGCGGCAGCAGCGCCTCCGCCGCGCGCGCGGGATCGTCGCGCGCCGCCTCGCCGCCGGTCCAGGTCACGCCGAGAAGCCGGCCGATCGCGGCGATCAGCTCCTCATGGTCGACCGGCTTGGTCAGGAAGCCGTCGGCGCCGGCGGCAAGGCTGCGCTCGCGGTCCTCGGGCGTGGCGCCCGCCGAAAAGGCGATGAGCGCGACCGCGCCGAGCGTGTCGTGCGCGCGGATCAGCCGCATCGCCTCGATCCCGTCCATCACCGGCATCCTGATGTCCATCAGGATCAGGTCGGGCCGCACCGCCTCGGCCTGGGCGATGCCCTCCAGGCCGTCCGCAGCCTGATGGGTGACAAAGCCGAGCGCGCCAAGCGTATCGGCCATCACGTCGCGGTTCTCGGCGATATCGTCGACGATCAGCACGCTGCGCCGCGCGCCTTCATATCCGGTCGCGGCGATCGCGCGCGGCACCGCGCCCGGCTCGGCCGCCAGCACCGGCATGTCGAGCGTGAAGCTGAACCGGCTGCCCTCGCCCTGCCGGCTCTCGACCTCGATCCTGCTCTTCATCAGCCCCACCAGCTGGCGGCTGATGCTGAGGCCGAGGCCGGTGCCGCCGGTACGGCGCGCGCGCGCGCCGACCTGCTCGAACGGCTGGAAGATGGCCGGCAGGTCATCGGCCGCGATGCCGACGCCGGTATCGCTCACCGCGAACAGGATCCGCGCCGCGGTCGCGGTCTTCGATGCCAGGCCGACATGCAGCACGATTTTCCCGCGATCAGTGAACTTCACTGCATTGCCGAGCAGGTTGAGCAGCACCTGGCGCAGCCTCTTCTCGTCGCCGAGCACGAAGGCCGGCAGGTCGTCGTCGATCTCGCAGGCGAAACCGAGCGCCTTCTCCTCGGTGCGCACGCGGATGATGTCGCTGGCCCCGCGCAGAAAGTCGCGCAGGTTGAACGCCGCCGGGGTGAGCTCGAACTTGCCGGCCTCGATCTTGGAGAGATCGAGGATGTCGGTGATCAGGGTCAGCAGATGCATCCCGCTCTGGTGGATCGTGCGGGCGGCATTTTCCTGGCGCTCGTTCAGGCTGTGGTCGCGGCCCAGCAGCTGGGCATAGCCGAGGATCGCATTCAGCGGCGTACGCAGCTCGTGGCTCATATTGGCGAGGAATTCGGATTTGGCTTCATTGGCCGTCTCGGCCGCCGCCTTGGCGAGCGAGAGGGCGCGGTTCTTCGCCTCGATCTGCCCGAGCCGCCGCGCTTCGAGCGCCTGGATGCGAAAGGTCTCGAGCGCGCTCACCACTGCGCCGAGCTCGTCGGCGCGGGCAAGGCGGGCAATATCGACGTCATAATCGGCCGCGGCGAAGCGGGCGGTGGCGTCGGCGATCGCCCTGATCGGCCTGACGGTTGCGAGGCCGATGCGCCAGGTCGCGAGCGGAACGCCGATCAGCGCGATCAGGATGACCAGCGCAAACGTCACCCGGCTCGCGGCGACATGCATACCGACCACCCGCACCCGCTCGTTCGTCTCGGCGATTCCCCGGCGGGCGACATGATTGATATTGGCGACGACGCGCTCGGCATTGGCGTGGAACGGCTTGAGCATCGCCTCGGTGGCGGCGAAATTGACGCCGAGCATCGTCGTGACGACACCGACGGCCTCCGAATATTGCTCGACGTCGCTGCGGGCGGCGCGGACATGGTCCAGATTCTGGCGGCCGATCTCGGTACCCTCGAACTCTTTCAGGTTGCGATCGACGACCGCCAGCGCGGCGCGGATGTCGCGGGCGCGCGCCGCGATGTCGTTCCGCCCCGGATGAAGCGCCTCGTCGCTCACCAACCGCCCGAAATTCGCATCGGCGCGTTCGAACCGCGCATCGGTATCGGCCAGCTTCGCTGCATCGGGCATGGCGACCTCGACGACATAGGCCGTGTTGTTGCGCACGTCCTGCAGCAGCCAGACCTCCATTGCCGCCGTCAGCATGAACATGGCGACGGTGAGCGCCGGGATGACGCCGAATTTGGCGAGCAGCGGCCAGTCGGCAAGCCGGCGCCACCGGCCCGCCGGCGCGGTCGCGAAGCGAAGCACCGAGCGCATCAGAAGTGCAGCCTCAGGCCGGCGCGCAGCCGCCGCTCGGCGGGGATCGGCGAGAGGCCGGCGCCGGCCGCATCATTGAGGTTCTCGCCGGCCAGCTCGAGCGTCACGCCGTGGCGAAGCTCGACCGCCAGCTTCGCGTCGAACGTGAGGGTTGCGGGAATATCGACCAGCGCAAAGGGCCCGTTGCTGCCCACGAGCTGCCGGATGCCGCTCCTGTAGCGCGCCGCGACGCTGGCGAGCCAGGGGCCGTGCTCATAGCTGATCTGCGCCTTGATCCTGTGCTCCGGCGTCGAGCGCGCGAGCGAGATCGGCCAGGCGAAGCTGCCGGGGCCGGCGCCGCCATTTCCCGAAATATCCTGCCGGGCATGAGTCCAGCCATAATTGGCCATCCAGGCGACATGCGTGCCGACATGGCCGGACAGCGACGCCTCGAGGCCGAAGGCAGTGAAGGAGCCGACATTCTGCGATGCCAGGGCGATGAAGGGATAGGCAGGCGGCCCGGCGAGCGGTGGCGACGGCGTGCCGGGCGAGCTGATCAGGTCGCTGCTGCGATTGTAGAAGCCGGTCAGCTCGAACCGGCTGCCGGAATCGCCGAGCGTGCGGGTATAGCCGATCTCGCCGCTCCACACCGGCGACGGATGGATGCCGGGATCGCCGAGGAAGACGAGCGGGATCGACAGGCCCGGAATCGGGAAGACGAGGCGCGAGGACAGATCGAACAGCGACGGCGCCTGGACGCCCCTGGCGAGGCTCGCCCGAACCGAGCCCGACGCGCCGATCTTGCCGACAAGCGCCCCGTTGAAGCTCAGCTCGTTGCTGATGCGCGCGAAATCGGCATTGGTGAAAAGGCTTGGCTGGTCGACCGGGCCCTCGCGGCCGAGCACGAGATGGTCGAACCGGCCGGCGACCGTCAGCGTGACCGCGTCGCTCAGCGCGCTCTCCCACATGCCGCTCAGCGCATAGACCTTGTAGAAGGTCGCGTCGGGATAGCCCGGCGTCTGCACCAGCGCGTTGTCGCGATATTCGATCCCGCCGCGCACCGTGTTCGACGTGCCGATCCGGACGAGCGCGTCGGCCGAGGCGACGAAGACATTGTTGTGGAACCGGAGCGGGTCAGCCAGCACGTCGACCGGTGCCGTGATGTCGGACTGGTTGCGATAGGCCCGGGCCGACAGCGCGCCCCAGCCGGTGTCATGCGAGATGCGCGCGCCGACCGAGGTGAAATAGTTGAGGCTCTTGCCCATCAGCAGCACATGGATGAATTCCTGCTGGCGGCTGTAGCTGTGGCTGGCGCTGAGCACTGCCTCGGTGCGGTCGTCGATCCTGGCATAGAGTTCGCCGGCGACCGCGACATGCACCGGGTCAAGGGCATATCCCCCCGGCACCGGGCTGACCGGCGCGCCCGCCAGCCCCTCGAGCTCGCGCGACCGGCCATAGCCGCCCGAAAGCCGGAGCCCGAGATGCGTGCCGAGCTTGAAGGCGGCGCCGGCCGAAAGCTGGCTATAGCCATGGTCGCCGGCCTCGACGGTCGCGGTGAGCTGCTGGGTCTGGAGCGGGTTGATCGTGATGATGTTGATCACGCCCGAGACGGCGTTGAACCCGAACAGCGCGCTGTTGGGCCCGCGCACGACCTCGATCTGCTGGATATCGTCGAGCTCGACGCCGAGCCCGGCCCAGTTGGTCATGCCATAATGGTCGAGATAGACCTGGTGGCCGTTCACCAGCACGAGCAGCCGGGCATTATAGGGCTGGACCCCGCCGCGGATGCTGACGTCGGACTGGCCGGCGGTCCAGCGGGCGACGTCGATCCCGGCATAGGCGCGGATCAGCCCGACAATGTCGCGCGCCGGCGAGCGCCTGATATCGTCGCGGGTGATGATGGTCAGCGCGGCCGGCGCTTCGGAGGCGCGCTGCGGCTTGCCGGTGACGCTGGTGGTGACCGGCTCGCCGAACAGCGCCTCGAGCTTTTCGTGATCGACGCTCTGCGCCGCCGCCACCCCGGGCAAGCCGGACAGGATCAGGCACGCCCCCATCAGGCGGCTGCGGGCTGCGGTGCGCGATCGGCGATGCTGGCTGGCGCGCGCCATGTCAGATTTCCTTGATGAGCATGAGAAAGGCCGAACTGAATTTGAGCTTCGCTGCCCGGGTGGCGGCTCGGCTGACGGTGATCTGGACCCGGTTGGCCGCGCTGATCGTCACCACGCACTGCGCGGCGCGGGTGCAGGCGGGATCGCCGCTGATCGTCAGGATCGAGCGCGATGCCGCCGCCGCGGCGACCTCCCGGTAGTCGGTGCCGACCGTGACGAAGGCGACCCTGGCGCCGGCGAGTTCGCCCAGCGCGGTCGAGGCCACCCGGCGCGGCCTGAGCGTCAGCGATCCGACCACGAGCCCGCTGCCGAGCGCACGTTCTATCCCGCGCGCTTCCCGTTCGGAGGCGCCGTCACCGGGTCTGTAGACGATGGCGGCGGTGACCGTCCCGCTGAGCGCCGGCTGCAGAAAGGACGCGACTCTTCCCGCGACGAGGACGGCGCTGCTCGCCATCTGCGCCGATGTTGCCTCGCCTGCCATCAGGCACATTGCGAGGGCGGTGGCATGCCCAAGCCAGAGGCGCGATTTCAGCACATATCTTCCCTCTCCCCATCGTCCGGACGGGGTCGGGAGGAGCTTGCGCCGGAAAGGTGAATAATTGCCGCGCTCCCCGCCTAGGTATAATTACTATGCGCAACCCTCTCTTTCCCCTCGGAAAATAGCGCTGTCGGCGTGCCCCCGGGGCGCGGCCCGTCCGCGGCCCCGGGATGGTGCGCGGGCCATCCGAAAAGCCGCTGGCGATAATATCCTATATGTGACACGATCCCGTTGGGACGAGGATCAAGAGGAGGGTGCCATGAGCATGAACAAGCGTGATTTCCTGACAGCGAGCGCGGGCCTGGGCGCCGCCTTCATGGCCACCGGCGCGCTCGCCCAGGCCGGGCCCGGCCCCCGCTCCGCCCCGCCGGTCAACAGCGGCGTTCAGCCCTCCTCGGTCGATCCCCATTACAAGCCGCGCCGCATCAACAAGGCGATCGAGCTGTGGGAGGATGGCCAGGCGGTCTATTATACCGGCACCGGAACCGGCCCCGGCGTCGATCCCTATGCCCAGGGCGTCAGGATGGCGCGGACCTGGGCTGATGCGCTCTGCTATGAATGCGAGCATGGCGCGCTCGATTTCACCGCGATCCGCGAGTTCATGCGGGGCCTGCGCGACGGCGGCCCGACCCGCAGCGGCCATCGCTTCCCCGCCGTGTTCGTCTCAACCCCGATCATCGGCCTCGACGAAGCCTATATGCGCGCCAATAGCTGGGTGCTCGGCCAGCTGCTCGATTGCGGCGTGATGGGCATCCATATCTGCCACGCGCGGGACCCCAAGGCGATCCAGGTCGCGGCGCAGATGGCGGTGCGCTATCCGTTCGATTATCCCGACACGCCGAAGGTGCCGATGCGCGGCCTGCGCGGGTCGAGCGCCGGCTATGCCGCCGAGATCTGGGGCGTGACCGGCAACAAATATTGCCACATCGCCGACACCTGGCCGCTCAACCCGCGCGGCGAGCTCTTCTTCGGCGTGAAGATCGAGGACACGATCGCCGACATGAACGTCGCGCAGACGCTCGCCGTGCCCGGCATCACCATGGCCGAATGGGGCCCGGGCGACCATAATTACTGGCTGAAGGGCCTCGACGCGATCCCCGAGGACGAACCGATGCCGCGCGACATCGGCGCCCGGCCGGACATGCAGGCGGTCCGCCAGCGCGTGCTCGACCTGTGCAGGAAGAACAATTTGAAGTTCCTCAACTCGGGCACGCCCGATGCGAGCATGTCCGACTATATTATCAAGCAGCTCCAGGACGGCGCGATGGTGATCGAAAGCCGCGAGGATACGGCAATCATCGGGCGGGAGTTCAGCAAGCGGAAAATGCCGGTCTAGCTCAGTTTAGAGCACCGAGCCTTAATATTACCCGTTCGTCCTGAGGTGCCATCGAGGTGACGCGTAGCGGCGTATCGAGAGGGCGTATCGAAGGACAGTTGTCGCGCGGGACCTGTCCTTCGATCCGCCTTCGGCACCTCGGTCCATACTCAGGACGAACGGATCATATTCAGCGGTCGCCGAATGGCCTGCAACGTGGCGTACCTGCCCGCCAGCTCGGAGCGCGAACCGCTACGACGTCGCCGGCAGCGCCAGCACCGGGCAGGTCACTTCGCGGACCACGCGATCGGTCGTGCTGCCGCGCACGAAGTCGAGCGGGCCGCGGCGCACGGCCATCGGCATCACCACCATGCTTGCCTGCCGCGCCTGGTCGAGCAGCGTCTCGACCACCGGCCCGTCGATCCGGCGCACCGAAAGCGGCTCCTTCTGACCGTCGAGCAGGATCGGCGCATCGGGCCCGACATGGAGGAAATCGATCGCGACATCGAGGCTTTCGACCAGCCCCTTCAGGTGCAGCACCGCTTCCTGCGGGGCCGGGGCATGATCGACCGGCACGAGGACCGATTCGATATGGACCCGGCCGGTCAACGAATCGACGAAGGGCCTGGAAAGCGGGCCGAGGATCAGCGTCGGCGTAATCGCCTCGCGCGCCACGCCGGTCGAGACAGACGGGTGAAGCCACCGGCTCGGGCCCGAGCGGCCATGGCTCGCGATGACGATCAGGTCGGGGCGGTGGGAATGGATGAAGCGCGACAGGCCATCGCCCGGCTCGATATCGCTGATCTCCACCTTGCGGACATCGACGCCGGTCTCCTTGAGGATATCCTCGGGCATGGCGTCCGGCGACAGGCGCCCCCAGCGCTGCAGCGTCTTGCGGACATGCGGGAAGCGATCCCATTCCTGCTTGGCGCTCGGGTCATGGACATGGAGCAGGTCGAGCCGGCAGCGATTGGCCAGCGCCAGGTACAGCGCATGTTCGAAGGCCGCCTGGCCCTCGGGCGAAAAGTCGGTCGGATGAGCGATTGAGTGGATCATGAAGAGAGTGTCCGCCTGTGTCGATGGCATCCGGATAAGGCGGATAGCGCGGGCGCCGATATGCGTACAACACCGTAGTCCGCGTGCCGGCTCGGCGGCAGCTTCCGGGCATTTGTGCCGAGCGACGTCGTGCACGGCACGGGTCTCGGCGGGCAGAAGATGGGAGAATGCCCGGGCGACCCGATTGCGGACCTTCGAATTTGTCGGCAGGATCGCTACATCAGGCCTGAAATGATCGAGCCGAGACCCGGCTGACCTGATCTATTTGCGGGATAGCGAGGAATGCGGCGCGTCAGGCAATTCATGAGCTTCAGCGGCCGATCAGGGCGAAGCGAATTTTGGGTCTTCCTTCTCGCCAAGCTTGTCGTGGATCTTGCCGTGGAGATTCTGCAAGCCACGGCCCCGACGGGAATCGGGTCTTCACGGGGGGACTATCCAAATGTCCCTCTGGGTTTTCGCCATCCCCCTCTTCGCGAGGCGGCTGCACGACCAAAACCGCTCGGGGCTGCTCGCGCTGATATTGCCGTCGGTGATTATCATGAAGCTGTACGCGCAAAGCCTCTACGACGCGGGCCAGCTTCCCGTTCCGACGCTCGGTCCTCCGCTGAACGCCGTCGAAATTGTGCTGGTCGTCGCCTTCTGGATATTGTTTCTCTGGCCCGGCACCAGGGGCGACAACCGGTTCGGACCGGACCCGCGCGCAGCGCCCCCGCCGGCGGTGGCGCCGTTGATTGCCCCATAGCAAAGCGGCATCCGGTCAATACGGGCGAGGGTGGTGTCTCAGTTTGAATTTTTGCGCTCATAAAGGAATCGCGAGATCATATCCGCCCGGAGCATGAAAAATAGCCCGATGGCCGAGAGCACGATGGCATCGATCATATCTTCTGCTGGAGTATATCGAACCAGCATCGGCAGTCCGGCAATTTTGGATACCCCTTGGCAGAGATCAAAAATCCCCAATTGAAGTAGATACAAACCGAGTAGTCGACAGCCGGCTCCAAACACATCTCGCGCAGTCATAACTTCCCCTTTTCTCGTTATGAGGCCCGCTTCTTGTGAGGCCCGCGCGGCTTGGCTGATGGGGCTATCATATCGATCCTAGCAACGACATGCTCAAGCGACCAGAGCCGATTGGTGACGCCTGCCGGCCGTCCGCACTGGCGGGATATTCACCCGAAGGCGCGAAGAGCGTGCCAATAAAGAATTGCCCGGATTCTTCTTAAAAAAACCGCGACTGGAGGAGGGAAATGCCCGCCCGGCGTGGGCCTCTTCGCGCCTTCGCGCCTTCGCGTGAATCCCCTTCTGCGAAACGAGCTGTCGCTCGGCCTGAGCGCCTGGGCACGCGTGCCCCATTCGCCGCTTCAGCACTGCCCCCCGGACGAATAGAACCGGACTGGCTGCATACCCGCCCGCAGCCCCTTGCGGCATCGCCCCGCGCGGCTACGCTGATGACCGTCCGGGGGTCGTCGGGCAATCGTTTATCGAAGATGCACGCCGGGCGACAATCGGCGGCATCCCGGGGGATGAAGATGATGGCTCGCCAGCGTGCAGGCCGCCGCGATCCTTGGTCGCGGTGGGCCGCCTCCCCCCTTTCATCAGACCGTCCCGCCGCGCGCAACGCGCCCATGCCGCGCGCCGCCGCGCGCGCGACGCCCGCCTGATCCGCCCCGAAAGGAAACCGCCTTGGCCTCCATTCTCTCCATCGGCACGAAATCGCTCGATCTGCTCGAGGATGCCGAACTGATCGTCGCCGCCGGCAAGCTGATCGCCAAATGGCCGGCAATGCCCGATGTCAATGACGGCCGCAGCCTGATCGCCTTTCTCGACGATGGCGGCGCGAAATTCCGGGCGCCGGCGATCAAGGCGGCGTTCGACGCAGCCGGCCTCGGCGCCGCGTACAAGACCGTGTCGGACGGTCTCGGCACCTTGCTCGGCAAGGTCGATGCGGCCGGCGCCAAGCCCATCGCCCGGCTGTTCGACCGCCTCGACCGCTTCCAGGACGACAGCGTCACCAACACGCCCTCGGATCCCGGCCTGGTCAGCTGGCAGCCGCTCGCCCTGTCGGAGAACGCGCCGGTCGCGACCGGTTTCGCCCTCGGTCTCGAGGCAAGCGCAGCGATCGAGTTCGAGGCCGGCGACCAATGGCCCTATGCGCAGGATTCGAAGGACGATCCGAGCCTCACCAACCTGTTGCGGATCGGCGCGAGGGGCTCGCTCAAGGGCACGGCCGACGCATCGATGCCCTTGCCGATCGGCTCGCTGAAGCTCGGCGCGAGCGCGAGCGGCAGCACCACCCTCGCCTGGTATTTCCGCCCCGCCAATGGCGGCGAACTGTTCGGCCTGGCGGTCGCCGAGAGCCTCCCCAAAATCCCGAGCCCGGTCGATTTCGACCAGGTCTGGAATGCGCTGGCCGCGACGGACGCGACCGGCGCCCGGCTGAGCGATCTCAAGGGAATCGATCTTCACCTCGATGGCTCGGTCGAGTTCGCCGCCGAGGTCGCGCTTGCGCTCGGCAGCAAGATCCAGGGCGTCGGCGCCGTGTCGGCCGGCCTCGGGGTCAGCGCGAGCGTCAGCCGGGCGTCGCGCCTCCAGCTCTCGATGCGCGCCATCGGCAAGGGCGGCTTCGCCATCACCCTCACCCGCGGCGCAACGCGCAGCTCGACCTTCGGCATGGATCTCTCGGTCACGCTCGATGCCACCGAGCTCGCCGAGAAGGTCGCCGGAATCGTCAACCAGGCGCTCGACAGCTGGGACAAGGCGCTCGACCCGCTGCGCCCCTATCTCTCGCCGGGCACGCTGCTGCGCACCCTGCTGGCCGACCGGCTCGAGGCGAGCATCGCCACGCTGACCGCCAATGCCGGGCTGCAGGCCGCCCTGCTCGGCGATGCGCAACGCGCGCTCGGCCTGTCCGCCGATGCGGCCGGCCTGGTCGACTGGGTGAGCAAGCAGATCACTGACGCGGTCAGCCGCAACGCGGCCGCCGTGCGCAAGGGCGGCGACACCGCGATCGACGCGATCGTCGCCGATCTCGGCCCGACACTGGCCGGCGCGCTCGCCCATGACACGGCGGCGATCAGGGCCGGGATCGGCACCCTGGTCAGCGCGGTCGAGACGAAAACCAACACGGCGATCAAGGAACTGTTCAACACGCCCGGCGTGAAGCTCGGCGATCTGCTCAACCGGATCGGCGTCCAGGTCTCGGGCGCGGTGACGAAGCTCGACGACGCGACCGCCGCCGTCCGCAAGCTGTTCGACCTGTTCGACGAGAAGGTCGCGCTGATCCGCGCGGCGACCGCAAAGGTCGCCGCCGCCAAGCTCCAGCTTTCGGTCACCGCCGAGACCAGCCTGACCGACAAGAGCGACTATCTCATCGCCGGCACCTTCACCCGCAACAGTGACGAGACGCGCGCGCTGTTCGCCGCGATCCTGGCCGGCAAGGGGCCCAGGATCGTCGATCTGCTGATGGGCGACACGCCGCTCCAGGGCTTCACGCTCGACAAGGATCGCTCCTTCCTCACCCGCTCCTCGGCCTGGCAGGACCGGACTGCCTATAGCCTGATCGTCTTCGGCTTCGGGATCAGCGGGTCGCTTCTGCTCAGCGCCAGGGCAGCGGTCACCATCAACGCCAGGAACGAGATCAGCGTCGTCGCCGAGGCCGATGCCGAGTCCGAGGCGAAGCGGGCCGACGGTTCGCAGATCCTCAGTTTCTCGAGCCCCTATGCCTGGTCCTCGGCCTCGGGCCCGAGCGAGCCGGTCATGACGGTCAATATCGGGGTCGACCGGTTCGAAAAGGACCTGCAGATCAGCGAACTGACCGGCTTTCTCGGCACGCTTCTCCCGCCGACCGATCCGAAGCCGGCCGATCCGGCCGCCGAACCGCCGCTGCCCTGGCCGAAGTTCATCGACCAGCAGGCGATCGACCTGGCGACGGCGAAGCTCGGCGAATGGGGCCTGGCGGCGGGCTCGAACCGCAAGGTGCCGGCGCGGGTCAAGCTCGGCATGGTGCTCGATTTCGCCGCGGTCAAACGGCTGATGCGGCTCAGCGCCCGCAACAATGGCGACCTGCCCGAAGCGACCAGGATCGAGATCGTCCATCTCTGCCTCCAGGCATTCGCCCGGGTCAGCCCGTTCTGGCGCCAGGAGCTCGCGATGGGGATCGCGGTCGTCAGGCCGGTTGTCCCCGGATCGCAGTCGATGAGCCAGGCCGAGATCGCCTATCGCTACGCCATCCTGCCGCGCAGCTCCGAGCTCATCCCGACCGGCACGGCCCAGACCGCCTTCCAGTTCCTGATCGCCCTGATCGGGGGTTTCGGCGTCGGCACCGATTTCACGACCTACAAGCCGACCGTCGGCAAGGCGTTCAAGCTGATCGACGCGCTCGCCGCGCTGGGCGATCTCTACGAGCATCGCCCGGTCCCGATCGGCACATGGACCGAGCGCGACTATCGCAAGGCCGAGCAGCGCGTGGCCGACGGCGTCGGCGCATGGCTGACCCAGAGCGATCTGCTCAAGGGCGTGTTCAAGCTCAACGACACGCTCAGCCGGGAAATGACCGCCTTCCTGCTGCTGGTGGCGACGCTCGGCGAGGTCAGGCCGGTCACGGGCGCCGGCGGGCTCATCCATATCGAGCTGTCCAATGGCGCCGACGGGCAGGACAACCGCACGATCATCGTCTGAGGGGGCGACAGCGATGTCGCGAGGGGGAGAAGGAAGATGTTCAATTCGGTATTTCTCGATGTCGTCATCGGGCTCGCGTTCCTGTTCTGCATGGTCAGCCTCGCTGCGACCTCGGTGCGCGAAATGATCGAAGGGCTGTTGAAGACGCGCGCGATCATGCTCGAGCGCGGCATTCGCGAGCTGCTCAACGAAGGCAAGACCGACAGCGCCGACTCAGTCACCAGGGCGCTGTTCGACAACCCGCAGATCGCCGGGCTCTTCGCCGGCGGATATCCCGACAAGCTTGCCCGCTACTGGACGAGCTGGTCAGCGAAACGGGCGCCGCTGTTCGGCAACCTGCCATCCTATATCCCGTCGCGAAACTTCGCGCTCGCCGTGCTCGATCATGTCGTGCGCGGCGCCGTGGCGCCCGCCGCGCCCAACACCACCGTGATCGACGTCGCGGCGGTTCGCGCGGCGATCGGCGGCGTGCCCAACCCGACGCTGCAGCGCATCCTGCTGACCGCGCTCGACGAGGGCGCCGACGATATCGAGCGGGTCAGGCAGAGCGTCGAGCAATGGTTCAACAACAGCATGGACCGGGTCTCGGGCTGGTATCGCCGCGAGACCCAGATGATCCTGTTCGCCATCGGGCTCGCCATCGCCGCCCTGCTCAACATCAACGCAATCTCGATCGGGCAGAGACTGCTGGTCGATGATACATGGCGCTCGTCGCTAGTCGCCAGCGCTGCGAACCAGGTTCCGGCGGGCTCGACCCAGGCCGTACCGGCTGCCGCCGACGCGAAGGCCGGCGGCCCCAGGGCGCCCGTCGCCGTCCCCGATCTCAAGTCTCTCGAAGAGACGCTGAACCGGAACGGCTTCATGATCGGCGCGCCGCTGGCGCCGGCAAAGCCATGGTCCTTCACGCTGTTCGGCCTGGTTCCGATCACGATCTGCGGGTGGCTGATGGCCTTTCTCGCTGCCCTGCCCGGCTATCTGATCGTCGCCTTCGCGACGACGCTCGGGGCGCCCTTCTGGTTCGATCTGCTCAATCGGCTCGTCGTGGTGCGCTCGACCGTGAAACCGCACGAAAAGAGCCCCGAAGAAGGCTCGAAGGACAATGGCCGCGCGCCGCCGGTGAAGCCGGGAGAACCCGGGAAGGAACCGCTGCCGGCCTGACGGGACCGTCGTTCCGGGTTCGGCAAGGGCTCTTTCACCCGAACCCGAAGAGACGCGAAATAAAATTCCGGCCAGCCGAACCGGTCCATGAAGGCATTGAACCGGTACGCAAAAGTGCCGAGCCGGTCTTCGCCCGAAATCAGCCTTACGCTCTTTTCATTAGCGAATAGAATTTCACTTGTGAATCTTGGCGAGGCAGTTATCCGTGGCGGCACGCAGTGCCTCCCCGGCCGTTTTCCGCGGTTCCAGGGTCCCGGGCACCCATAAGCACATGCCCAGGACGAGGGAGGAACGCGGATGAAAATGGGAAGGCGTCAATTCATGGCGTCGACGGTGGTGCTGGTCGCCGCCGGTTGCAGCGGGGGCGCGGGTTCGTCCTCCTCGTCGCCTGCTCCGTCCCCGGCGCCGTCCCCCTCCCCATCCCCGTCGCCGTCCCCCTCGCCCACCCCCACCCCGTCGGGCCTCTATCCAAGCTATAATGTCAGCCCGATCCCGGCGGATTCCTCGGGCATGGCGGGCACCGCGGTCGATATCGCCGGCCATATCGGGCTCGGCTGGAACGCCGGCAACACGCTTGAAGCCATCGGCGGCGAAACCGCCTGGGGAAACCCCCTCATCACCCAGGATCTGATGAACAAGGTCAAGGCCCTGGGCTTCGATGCGGTGCGCCTGCCCTGCTCCTGGGATCAATATGCCAACCAGGCGACGGCCAGGATTTCCGACACCTGGCTCAAGCGCGTGAAGGACGTGGTGCAATATTGCATCAACGCCGATCTCTACGTGCTGCTCAACATCCACTGGGACGGCGGCTGGCTCGATGGTCATATCGATACGGCCGACGAGAACGCTGTCATCGCCAAGCAAAGGGCGTTCTGGGAGCAGATCGCCACGCAGTTGCGCGACTTCGATGAGCGCCTCATGTTCGCCAGCGCGAACGAGCCCCCGGCCGACAAGGCGGACCAGGTCGACATCCTGCTTGCCTATCACCAGGCCTTCATCGACGCGGTGCGCTCGACCGGCGGCAGGAACGCCTATCGCGTGCTCGTCGTCCAGGCGCCGAGCACGAGCACGGAGGAGGCGGTTTCCCTCTGGAAGAAAATGCCCGTCGATTCAGCGGCAAACCGTCTCATGCTCGAAGTGCACTGGTACACGCCCTCCCAGTTCACGCTGATCACATCGGATCAGTCCTGGGGGAAGATGTTCTATTACTGGGGCAAGGACTATCACTCGACGATCGAGCCCGATCGCAACGCGACATGGGGCGAGGAGGATTATGTCGACCAGCAGATGCTGGCGATGAAGCAACATTATACCAGCATCGGCATTCCGGTGATCATGGGCGAGTTCGGCTGCATACGCCGCAGCGACCCCAGGGACCTGGCCCTGCACAACGCGTCCGTGACGCACTGGGTGAAATATATCACCCAGCAGGCGCGCGCCAACGGCGTCATGCCCTTCCAATGGGATACAGGCGGGCTTATCGACCGGCGCACCCTGGCGGTCCTCGACCAGGCCACACTGGACGCCCTGCTCGAAGGCGCCGGCAAGAAATAGGCCGGCCGGGGCACCGGACACGTCCGCCACCCTTCTCCTTCCCTTCTCCTTCCCCGGCGAAGAGTTCCGGGTCGGATCGTCCTTTCGCTCACCCCGGCTCAGGCCCTATGCTCGCGGCATGGCCCGCCTGATCCCCCTCGCTCTCGCCCTTGCCGGCATCGCCCTGCCCGCCGCCCGACCCGCCACCGCCGCCCCGATCTGGCCCAACACCCCGCTCGCCCGGGTCGAAGCGCTTGCGCTGCTGCAGAGCCTCAATGCGGCACTGCTCAGCAACGACAGCGCCACGCTGACGCTCGATCGCTGGTGCGCCGGCCACCATCTGGCGCCGCCCGGCACCACCATCGTCGCTGACCGGCTGCGCGACCAGGACAAGCCCGCCACCCCCGAGATCCGCGCCGCGCTCAACGTCGATCCGGCCGAGCCGATCCGCTATCGCCACGTCAGGCTGGCCTGTGGCGGGCATGTCCTGTCGGAAGCGGACAATTGGTACGTCCCCGCGCGCCTCACCCCGGCGATGAACGCCGCGCTCGACACGACTGACATCGCTTTCGGCCGCGCCGTCCAGCCGCTCCATTTCCGCCGCCGGACCCTCTCGGCAAGGCTGCTCTGGTCGCCTTTGCCCGAAGGCTGGGACGGCGGCGCCCCGGTCCCGGCCATGCCCGGCGACAGGCTCGCCATTCCCGACAGGCTGATCGAACACCGCGCCATCCTCGCCACGCCCGACGGCGTGCCGTTCAGCGAAGTCGTCGAGACCTATACCGGCGAGGTCCTCGCCTTCCCGCCGCCTGCCTTCGCGCGGCCGTGAGAAGGCTCTGTTTCGGCGCCGTTCGCTGCGGCTCCCTCAATGGGTTCCGGGCAGCTCATCGCCAGCAAGGGGCGGCCGTTCGGGCGCTCGCGCCAGGATCGCCAGCGCCGCAGCCGGATTGGCACGCTCAGCCCGGACCCGGATGTCAGCGATAGCCCTCAATTCTCCCACCCGCTCCGCGATCAGCGACGACAGAAACTGGTTGAGGGAGGTTCCGCTCAACTCGGCCAGGTGCTTGGCCTCAGCCATCACATGGTCGGGCAGCCGCAAAGGATAATTGCTCATTTCATCTCTCTTCGCTCGAGACGCAAATAGCTGATTGCAGCCGCCGGAGCGATTCAACCGTTCGGAAAATCGGTCCATCGTCATCGTGGACGAAGCGCATCTGCGCCAGATCCCGCTCTTTCTCAGCGTCGAACGATAGCCGGACAGGCGGCTCCCTGTTCCTCCCTGTTCCGGCCAGATCCCTCCCTGTTATGCGGAACAGGGAGGGTGCCGATAATGCATTGATTCAAAAGTGATAATATCCGCATATTCGGCGCTGAAGCGGTCAGGTGAAGGGCAAAAAAATATGCCTCCCTGTTCCTTCCCTGTTATCCGCCCGGAACAGGGAGCCGACGCATCCAAAGCCCGACACGAACGTTGCCGCAGGCCATGACTGCAAGCCGAGCAGAAACCCCGACCGCCCCGCGCCATGATCGCGCCTCGGGCGGGGTCGCGCTGCTGATCATCGACATGATCAACGGCTTCGATTTCGAGGGGGCCGAGCAGCTGAAGCCCGCCGCGACGAAAGCCGCCGGGGCGATCCTCGCCTTGCGCGCCGATGCCGAAGCGGCCGGCTGTCCGGTCATCCATGTGAACGACAATTTCGGCGAATGGCATTCGGACAAGGATCGGATCGTCGCCCGCGCGATGGAAACCGATCGCGAGATCACCCCGAGGCTGAAGCCGGGCGACGCCGATTATTTCGTGCTCAAGCCGCAATTTTCGGGCTTTTATGCGACCAGCCTGCCCGTATTGCTGCCGAAGCTCGGGGTGAGCCGGCTGATCCTCACCGGCGTCGCCACTGACATCTGCATCCTGTTCACCGCGGCCGACGCGCATATGCGCGACTATAGCCTGTGGATCCCCGAGGATTGCGTTGCGGCCGAAGACCCGGCGCGCGGCCGCTGGGCGCTGTCGGTCATGCGCGAGACGATGAACGCCGAGACCCGGCCGACCGGCGCGCTGGCGCTCGCCGACTGGCTGAAGCGATGATCCCGCTCACGTAACCGAGAACCCCGCATCCACCGCGATCACCTGGTTGGTGACGTAGCGCGCGGCCGGGCTCGCGAAGAAGGTGACGGCCGCGGCGATGTCGGCCGGTTCGCAGATCGGGCCGAGCGGCAGCGCGCGGCGCGCCGGGCCGTCGGGCGCCGGGCCCTTCGCATTGCGCGCGCCCGGCGTCGCGACGGCGCCCGGCATCACGGTGTTCACCGTGATGCCGTGCTCGGCCAGTTCATAGGCGCTGATCCCGCTCAGCGCGAGCAGCGACCCCTTCGATCCGACATAGGCGGCGAGCCCCTTCACCACCGAGCCGCGCAGGCCGGCGGTCGCGATATTGACGATCCGCCCGCCCTCGCCCTTCTCGACCATTGCCTTGCCGAGCTCGCGCGTCAGGAGAAAGGGGCCGCGCGCGTTGACGGCGTTCATCCGGTCCCACTCGGCGGCGCTCGCCTCGAGCAGCAGCGCGCGGTCCTGGATGCCCGCATTGTTGACCAGGATCCAGGGCGTGCCGAACCGCGCGATCGCCTCCGCGCACGCGGCGACGATCGAGGCCTCGTCGGCAAGGTCGACCGCGATCGCGGTTGCGATATGCCCCGCTGCGTTGAGACTCGCGGCAAGCGCCCGTGCCGCCGCTTCCTCCCGATCGGCGATGATCACCGCCGCGCCCGCCTCGGCCAGCATCGTCACGATCCCGACCCCGATCCCGCCCGCACCGCCGGTGACGAACGCCACCTTGCCGGCGAGACTGAAGGCGGAAAGGGGCGGCTGCGACATTGAGGAGGTCCTTGGGCCAGGCGCCACCATCGCCGCAATGAGGCGCCCCGGCAATCATCCTCTTGCGGCCGCCGGTCAGCCAGCGCTGGTGCGATATGGGCAGCGGGGCGACGCTGTATTCAGGCGAAAATCTCCGCCAGCGCGTCGGTCGGCGCCCCCTCCTTCCAGGTGCGCAGCTCGACATAAAGCGAGGCAAAGACGGAGCCCGAGATGATTGTCGTGATGGTGCCGACCAAGCCGCGCATGACGAGAATCTCGTTCCCGGCGCCGAGAGCCCGGCCTGTCAGCCGGGCCGCAGCATAGTTCAGTGCGCTGAAACCGACGGTGGTGGCGAGGACGATGCCGAGGATCTGGAAGCGCGCGCCTTTGGTCAGCATGCGGCTGCGGCCCAATGCCTCGAAAATGCCGGTTCGCTGGTCGACCAGCGCTGCCGACGCCACCACCCAAAAGAGCAAAAGCATGACCCCCGGCACGACCAGCGCGACCAGGCCGAGCGTGATGAGGATACCCTTGATCAGGCCGAGCATGAACAGCATCGGTGTGGCGCGCAGGCCGGCGCCGAGCAGCCCGCCCATGCCCATGCGCGTCCCGCTATCCTGCGCGACGGCAAGGGGCAGGAAAGCGCCCTGCGCCAGGGTGCCATGCACCGCGCCGACCACCAGGCCGACCAGCGGTGCGGCAATCGCGATCGCCGTCGGCTGGTCCACTGTCCGGAGAAGCGGCCCGCGGAACAGATAGTCATAGGCGGCGAGCGGGATTGCCCCGAACACGAGCCCCAATGCCAGAGCCGCGCCCGGATTCGCGCCGACCATCCCGACGGCACGCGAGAACACGCCGCCGATCGGGAAACCGCCCTGCGCGCCATTGGTTTCGCTGTACGTCATGACTTCCCCCCGGAACGGGAAGCTAGAGAATCAGCCGCTCGGCGGCAACGGCCTCAATCGACCTTCCACACCCCGTCTTCGCGGGTGAAATCATAGGCGCTGCCGTCGGATGTCACGACCGATAACGGTGGGGCGATTATCCTCCCGGCTCAGGCGAAAACCTCAGCCAGCGCATCGACCGGCGCGCCCTCCTTCCAGGCGCGCAGCTCGACATAGAGCGCGCCGTACAGTGCCGCCGAGAAGACAAGGGTTGCCGTATCGGTGACCAGCTTGGCCAGCACATATGCCGCCGGAAAGCCGCGCTCGAACAGGTGCACGAAAGCGACGTCGCCATAATATGTCGTCGCCAGCTGATCGACGAGCGCGCTGACGGCGATCGATACGGCACCGATCACAAGCATCAACCCGAAGATCCCGCCGCGCGCGCCCGAAGTCAGCGCCCGGCTTCGCGCGAGCGCGGCACGGATACCGCATCGTTCGGCGACCAGCGCCGGCCCGGCGACCGACCAGGCCAGCATGAGGATGATCCCGGGGATGATCAGGAAGAGCGACGCGATCATCGTGCCGATCCCCGTCACCAGGCCGAGCAGGATGAGCGGCAGCAGCGCGCCGAGCCCCGCCCGGGCGGCATCGGCAAACCCGGTCGGCCGTCCGGCCTGCTGCGCGACGACGAGCGGAACGAACGCGCCCTCCGCGATGACGTTCACGACGGTACTCAACACAGCGATGGCCGGGATCATGAAGAATGCCAGCCAGAACCCCGGCGGCAACCCGGGCTGGCCGACCGCTACCGTCGTGGGAAAGCTGTGCTCGAGATAATGATAGCCGATCATCGGCACGGCGCCGAACAGCAGGGCGATGCCGATCGCAGCGCCCGGGTCAGCGACGATGGCGGCAAAGGCGCGGTTGAAGACCCGGCCCACCGAAAAACTGTCGACCGGCTCGGCCCGGACCTCATATACCATGATTTCTTCTCCCCGAAGCACAGGCTAGGCGGTCGCGCGCGTGCCCGCAACCGGCGCCTCAATCGACCTTCCACACCCCGTCTTCGCGGGTGAAGTCATAGGCGCTGCCGTCGGGCGTCCTGATCGAGGCGGTGTCACCGCGCACCACCACCCGGTCGAGCTTCGGCATCGCGGCGAGCAGCGCCTTCATGTCGGGCCCGGCCTGGGCGGCAAGCTGGGCGCGCTCGGCGGCGCTGTAGCCGTCGATCTCGGCTTGTTTGCGGTGGGTCACGGTCGCCTTCACCGCGGCCAGGTCCCCCGCGATCCAGGCGTGGGCATTGGCCGTCAGCACCGCGAGCTGCGGGCTCGCCTGCGCCGCCGCGCCGTGGAGATCGGCGGTGATCGGGTTCTCGGCGATCGGCAGGTCGAAGCTGAAATGCGTCTCGCCCGAAAACAGCGTGCCGCTGATCCGCGTCGGCCCGACCACGAGCTTGTCCCACAGTTCGGGCGTCTTCGACAGGCTGAGCGTGCGGAACGAGCCCTGGTTGCGGTCGCGCGTCGCCAGCACGCTCACTGAAAGGTCAGTGCGGTTGCCCGGCTTGACGACGAACAGCACGCCTTGGAGCTTGCCCTGCTTCGCCATGTCATAGGCCGGCGGAAAGAGCCCGCCCGCCAGCGCCGACGGCCCGGCCTCGGTGTCGCTCAGCAGCACCCAGATGCCGGCCTCGTCGAACAGGATGCCCTCGCTGTCGTCCTTGCGCAGCGCGACGCCGTGGCTGAGCGGGATCGTCACGCCGTCCTCCGAATAGGTGCCGGACGCGGTCGCCCCGGCCCCGCTTTGCGCCATCAGCGGCGCCGGGCCGAGCGCGAGCAGGCAGGCCAGGATCACGGTACGCATCGATCGGTCTCCCCGTGGCGAAAGCGGGAGAATGGGCGCTTTCCGAAGAGGCAGATAGGATGAAAGCGCCGCCCGGCCCCGCTCAGTCGATGCCGGTCGCAAGGATCGGGATCAGCCCGGGCGACACCGAGGCGAAGCGCTGCGAGATCAGCGGCGGGGTCGCGGAACCGGTTGGCCGGTCGCCTGACTGGCGTCGTCAGACCTTGGCGGAAAAGAGCATCCGGTCCTGGCCGAGCCGGTCGAACACCTGGGCGAGATCGCCCTCGCCGACGGCGAAACAGCCCTCGCTGCGGCCGAGCTGGCCCCAGGTGGTGAGCATGTCCGGATTGGCGTACCAGGCCGAGTGGATCACGATCGCGCGATCGAGCGCGTTGCTGTTCGTCGCGTCGAGCCCGATCAGCCGCTGCGAGGTGCCGTGCTTGCCCTCATAATAATCGGCGGCGAGAAACGCGCCGTCGGACGAGGCGTAGGAGCCGGGGTCGTTCGAGAAGAGCTGCAACCAGCCGGTCCGCGCGGGATCCGACCCCTTGCCGTGCGAGACCAGGAAGGTCGTCGTCTCGAGCGTCGCGACGTCGACCAGATGGAACCGCCCGGCCGAGGAGGGCGCCGAGAAATCGGCGATGGCGATGCGATCCTGGCGGGGAACCCTGTCGACATGCCGGGCAAGCGCGACGAGCGCCGCGCGGAGCAGTTCGGGGCGAATCACGCGCGACGAGGTGAGCGGGCCATAGGGGCTCGCGAGCTGGGCCGCCGCGGCGCCGGAAAAGGTGCCGGCGACCGCCGCCGCGCCGGCAACGGCAAGCCCGGACTTGATCAGGGTGCGGCGCGAAAGCGCCCGATCATGATGTGCCATCGACCCCAATTGCTTGGTTTCCTTTGGAGCAACGATATCATGCTACGGACGATGTGCGATTAAGGCTTTCGCCGGAAGGTCCGCAGTTCGGCGCATTGCCGCACCATTTCACCGCAACGCGAGCCGTTTTCGGGACAGGTCGTGAAAGCATTTCCGACCCGCGAACGCGCCGGGCATGCCCGCTTCAATACAGCGTCGTCAGCACCACCCCGATCATCACCGCCCCGCCGGAGAGGATCTGGCGCAGGTGGAGGCGTTCGCTGAACAGCCGCCGGCCCGCCCAGGCGGCGATCGGCGCCTCGACCACGCCGAGCGCGCGCACCGGCGCCGCGGGCGACAGGGCAAGCGCGAAGAACCATCCCGCCGAGGCGCAGGCGCCGCACAGACCGGCGCCGAGCGATCCGCGCCAGCCGGCCATCACCGCCCTGAGCGCAGCCCGGTTCCACACCAGCAGCGCGAGGGTGAGCCCGGCCGCCTGCATGGCCTGGACGATCGCGACGCTCGCCAGCGCCGAGAAGACCGGATGCGCCGGGTTCAGCGCCAGCGCCGCATGGCGAAAGGCGTTGAGCGAGAAGCCGAAGCACAGCCCCGAGGCGAGCCCGAACGCAGCGCCCGACACCGGCCGCGGCCCGGTCGCTGCCTGGGCCGAGGGCCAGGTCAGGACGGCGAGGCCGGCCGTGGTGATCGCGACCCCGGCCCAGGCGATGCCGCTCATCCGGTCATGATAGACGACCAGCCCGAGCAGCGCCGCGAGCGGCAGCGAGCTTTGCTGGAGCGCGGTGCCGACCGCGAAGCCGGCGCGTTCCATCGCGATCAGCAGGCAGGCGGTCGCCGCCACCTGGCTCAACGCGCCGCCGCTCGCCGCCGTCCAGAAGGCCGGGCCGAAATGCGGCGCAAGCTGCGGCGTCCACCACCAGGCGAGCGCGACGAAGGCAAGCGCGAAGGGCAGGCCGAACAGGAAGCGCACCAGCGTCGCGCCCCATGGCCCGGCCGTCCCCATGATGCCGCGCTGGAGCGCATTGCGCCCGACCTGGAAGAAGGACGCGGCGACGGTGGCGGGGATCCAGAGCAGGGAGAACATCGCCGCGGCCCTCGGGGCGGAGAGGCGCGCGTGTCAAGGTCCGGGCCATGGGTGCCGACGGAGCTGTAGCTCGGGCGGGCTGCAGCGGACAGCGATCGGACCGGCCGGGGCGTGCCGGCCGCCGGCTTGACAAGGGCATGAAAGCCATCCCCCTTTCCTGCCATCATGCCGAGCCACGCCGGAGAGGAAGCGATGACCGACTCGACCCTGCCGGTGGAAGGAGGCTGCCGCTGCGGCCGGGTACGCTTCCGCGTGACCAGGCCCGCGCTCCTCACCGCTGCCTGCCATTGCACCGGCTGCCAGAAGATGAGCGCGAGCGCCTTTTCGCTGACGATGAGCGTGCCGACCGACGGTTTCGAGGTGATCGCGGGAACGCCGGTGATCGGCGGCCTCCACGGCGCCGAGGTGCGCCACCATCATTGCGACTGGTGCAAGAGCTGGGTCTTCACCCGGGTCGAGCCCGATATGGGCTTCGTCAATGTCCGCGCGACCATGCTGGACGACCATGCCGGGTTCGTGCCCTTTGTCGAATTCTGGACCCGGGAAAAGCTTCCCTGGGCGACGACGAGTGCAAGGCACAGCTTCGAATCCCAGCCTGACTCGATGGAAGCATTCGGCCCGTTGCTCGCCGAGTTCGCGGCACTCGGCGGGTGATGACGCGTTTTGTCGCCCCGCCGGCCCCTCCGCCCTGCCGATCCCCTGAACCGCCACCCGTTCGAACCAGGAACAATCGATGCTGATCGTCGCCCTCGCCCTCGAGGCAGTGCAGCCCCCGCCCGCCGATAATGGCTGGGCGCGTTTCTCGGCGCATCAGGCGCGCTCCCGCATTGCCGTCGACGTGGCGATCGGCACGACGCGCTCGGCCAGCGGCAAACCGGTCTACTGGGTTCGCCGCACGACGAAGCGCCCCGGCCAATGGGCTGAAGTCTCGCGCACCGACAGCGTCCGCTGCCCCGCGGTCCTGACGATGCTCCGCTCGATGCGCGACCTGCCAGCGCCGCGGCCGGCGCCGCCGCTGCTGGACAATGCCGATATCGTCGTGACGGCCGACGGCACCGGTTATGAGCTCCACGCGCCGGCCGCCTATCCGGGAAAGGGCGAGGGCGAGATGACGCTCAGCTCGAATATCGGGACGCCGCTGGCCGATTGGGTCGAACGGTCGCTGGCGGCATTGCGGCCGTGCCTGCCGCCCGTCCTGTAGCCGCAGGGGCGCCGGAGACGCCGGGCTCAGTAAACATCCGCATGGAGCCGCCCTCGCCGTCGCGGTAGAATCCGGCCTTATCCAGGGAGGCCGCGATGACGAAGGATACTGATGCCGCGCCGGGTTGCGACCCGGCCGTGCCGGGCGCGATGCTGTTTCCCATGTTTCCGCTATGGGAGATGCCGATGGCGTTCGGCACGGCGTGGTGGAATGCGATAACCGCCTACTACTGGCCGCCATCGCCGATGGAACGCCGCGCCGCGCATCATCTCGTGCATCACGAGCCGCATCACCAGCTCGTCGTGCCAGACCCGATCGAGGAGGAGGGCGAGCGCGCGCTGCTCGCCTAGAGCCGCCAGCGTAAAATCTGATCCGTTCGTCCTGAGTAGGGACCGAGGTGCCGAAGGCGTATCGAGGGCCCGTATCGAAGGACAGGTTGTCGCTCGGGGCCTGTCCTTCGATACGCCCTCTCGATACGCCGCTGCGCGGCTACTCGATGGCACCTCAGGACGAACGGGGTGGTGTTCCCGACTTAATGCTCTAGGGGCGTCGGCGCGCGCCTCAGGGCACCAGAACGGCCGCCCCTTCCAGCGCGCCTTCGCGCAGCGCGGCGAGCGCGTCATTGGCGCGCTCGAGCGGGAAGATGGTGGTGCTGGTGCGCACCGGCACCTGCGGCGCGATCTCCAGGAAATCGCGGCCGTCGGCACGGGTGAGGTTCGCGACCGAGAGCAGCGAGCGCTCGCCCCAGAGCAGGTCATAGGGAAAGCTCGGGATATCGCTCATATGGATGCCGGCGCAGACGACACGGCCGCCCTTGTGCACCGCCGCCAGCGCGAGCGGCACCAGCGCGCCGACCGCGGCGAAGATGATCGCCGCGTCCAGCGGCACCGGCGCCGGCGCGTCCGACCCGCCCGCCCAGGTGCAGCCCAGCGAACGCGCAAAGGCCTGCGCCTTGTCGTCGCCGGGGCGGGTGAAGGCAAAAACCTCCCTGCCCTGCCACAAAGCGACCTGAGCGACGATGTGCGCCGCGGCGCCGAAGCCGTACAGGCCGATCCGCTTCCCTTCCCCGGCCATTACCAGCGAGCGGTATCCGATCAGCCCGGCGCAGAGCAGCGGCGCCGCCTCGACATCGCCGAAACTGTCGGGGATGCGCAGGCAGAAGCGCGCGTCCGCCGCCATATGCGTTGCATAGCCGCCGTCGCGGGTTGCGCCGGTGAAGACCGGGCGATCGCAGAGATTCTCGCGGTCGGCGCGGCAATAGGGGCAGGTGCCGCAGGCGCCGCCGAGCCAGGGCACGCCGACCCGGTCGCCGATCCGGAAATCGGCCACGCTTTCGCCGATCGCGATGACGCGGCCGACCACCTCATGGCCGGGCACGATCGGATAGTGCGCTGCGATCTCGCCGTCGGCGACATGCAGGTCGGTCCGGCACACCCCGCAGGCAAGGACCTGCAGGACCAACTCCTCCGGGCCCGGGAGCGGCACCGGACGCCCGACGCGGCGGAGCGCCCCGTGGGGCTGGTCGAACTGCATCGCATAGCCTTGAGTCATGGCGCCTTCCTGGAACGGCCCGGGCGGGTGTTGAATAGGGGATTTTCCCAAGTCCGGCGTGCCCGCCATCTCGCTACGGTCCACGCGGCCGGTTCAATTCCATCGTCACCCCGGACTTGTTCCGGGGTCCACGGTCCCGCGTATTAGAGGCCGATGAGGGCGAGGGGCGGTGGAATGCCGGAACAAGTCCGGCATGACGATTGGGGTGTCGACCGGCGCCAGATGATGACGGGGAATCACGCAATGCCGATCGCCGCCGCACTCAAGGCAACCAGATGACCCCGCCCCGCCCCGCTCGATCGATGCGCCACCGTGTCGCCGTGCGGCGCAGCCACCCCACTCACCCGCAGCGCGAGCGCCCCGAAGGACGCTCGCCGCTCGCCGCCTGGCTGTTCGGCCTGGTCGGGATCGGCGCGCTCATCTTCGTCGTGTTGCGGTCGGGCGACCTGCACCGCTTCCAGCTGCTGGTCAGCCGCGCCCAGCCCCTGTGGCTGCTCGTCGCGCTCGCGCTTCAGGGCGGCACCTATGTCTTCGTGGCGCTCGGCTGGGGCGCGGTATTGCGCCGCGCCGGCGCGCGCCAGCCGCTCGGCAAGCTCATCCCGATCGCGGTCACCAAATTATTCGCCGACCAGGTCGTGCCGAGCGCCGGGATCGGCGGCAATCTGGTACTGGTCGACCGGCTGGTGGCGATCGGCACGCCGCGCGGCACCGCGGTCGCCGCGCTGCTGGTGTCGATGGTCGGCTTTTACGCTGCCTATGCCCTGCTCGCCATCGCGATGCTGCTCGTCCTGTGGCTGCACCACCAGGCGACCCCCTTGCTGGCCGGGCTGGTCACCGCCCTGCTGATGGTCGCGATCGCCATCCCGGCGCTTGCCCTGTGGCTGCGCCGGCGCGGCAGCCGGCCGCTGCCGCGGCGGATCGAGCGGATCGCGGTGGTGCGCAATCTCGTCCGGGCGGTCGGCGAGGCGCCCGCGGCGCTGGTCGCCGACCGCCGGCTGATCGCCCAGGTGGCGGGCTGGAACGCGCTCGTCTTCATCGCCGATGCCGCGACCCTGGAGGCGTGCCTCCTCGCGCTCGGCGCATCGCCATCGCCCGGCACGTCCTTCGTCGCGGTGATGGCGGCGTCGATCGTCGTCACGCTCGGGCCGATCCCGCTCGGCCTCGGCACTTTCGAGGCGACCTCGACCGCGATGCTCCGCCTGCTCGGCGTGCCTGTGGTGGCGGCGCTCGCCGGCACGCTGCTGCTGCGCAGCATGACCCTGTGGCTGCCGCTGATTCCCGGCCTGTTCCTGATGCGCCGCGCGGTCGCACACCCGGCGCACGGTCACAAAGAACATGCAAGGCACCATGGCGACAGGCCGGGCGATGCGAGATAGACAGGCGAGACGGCGCGCCCCGTTCGGAGGAGTGACGATGGACGATCCCTGCGCGACCTTCTGGGCCCAGCCCCCGGCGGCGCTGTACGCCGCGCTCGCCGGCAGCGAGACCGGCCTCACCAGCGCGGCCGCCGCGGAAAAGCTGGAGCTGCATGGCCCCAACATCGTCGGCGGCGCCGGCGAGACATCGGCGATCCGGCTGCTGCTCAAGCAATTCGCCAGCCCGCTGGTGCTGATCCTGCTGTTCGGCGCGGCGATCTCGCTCGCGCTGCGCGAATGGCTCGACGCCTCGATCATCCTCGCCATCGTGCTCGGCAGCGCGCTGCTGAGCTTCTTCCAGGAATATCGCGCCAGCCGCGCGGTCGAGGCGCTGCGCGGCCGGCTCGCGCTGATGACCCGCACGCTGCGCGACGGCGCCGAGACGCGCGTGCCGGCGACCGAGCTGGTGCCCGGCGACGTGGTGCTGCTCGCCGCGGGCAATCTCGTGCCCGCCGACGGGCTCGTGCTCGAGGCAAGCGACTTCCTCGTCACCGAGGCAGCGCTGACCGGCGAATCGCTGCCGGTCGAGAAGAGCCCGGGGATCGTCGCCGCCGCCACGCCGATCGCAGGGCGGACCAATGCGGTGTTCACCGGCTCCTCGGTGCGCAGCGGCACCGCGCGCGTGCTGATCGCCGTGACCGGCGACCATACCGCCTATGGCGCGATCGCCGCGACGCTCGGCGTGGCCGAGCCCGAGACCGAGTTCGCCAGCGGCATCCGCCGCTTCGGCCTGATGCTGCTCAGGGTGATGATCGTGATCGTCATCGCAGTGCTCGCGGTGAACCAGCTGCTCGGCCGCTCCTTCGCGGAATCGCTGCTGTTCGCGGTCGCGCTTGCCGTCGGGCTGTCGCCCGAGCTGCTGCCGGCGATCGTCAGCGTCACGCTGGCGGCGGGCGCGCGGCACCTGGCGAAAGGCGGCGTGATCGTCCGCCGGCTCGATGCGATCGAGAATCTCGGCAGCATGGACGTGCTGTGCACCGACAAGACCGGCACGCTGACCGAGGGCACCATCCTGCTCCACGACGCGGTCGACCCGGAGGGCCGTCCCGACCCGGCGGTGAAGCTGGCCGCCTTCATCAACGCCAGCTTCGAGACAGGCATCGCCAACCCGCTCGACGAGGCGATCGTCGCGATGGGCACGGCCGGGAAGCTGTCGACCGGCGCCCTCACGAAGGTCGCCGAAATCCCCTACGACTTCTCGCGCCGCTGCCTCTCGATCGTGGTCGAGGAGGCGGGCGCGCGGCGGATGGTCACCAAGGGCGCCTGCGCCGAGATGCTGGCGAACTGCACCCGGGTCAGGATCGGCGGGAAGGACCTGCCTTTCGACGCGGCGCACCGGGCGACCGTCGATGCGCTGTTCCGGGCGCAGGGCGAGGCCGGGTTCAGGACCCTCGCCATCGCTGAACGCGTGGTCGATGCGGCGCCGCGCTACAGCCGCGAGGACGAGCGGGACATGACCTTTATCGGCCTGTTGCTGTTCGCCGATCCGCCCAAGCCCGAAGCCGCGGCGACGATCCGCGATCTCGCCGCGCTGCAGATTTCGATCAAGGTGATCAGCGGCGACAATCGCCATGTGACGGCGCATGTCGCCCGCGCGGTCGGGCTCGATCCGGCGAAGATGCTGACCGGCGAGCAGATCGCCGCGATCAGCGACGATGCGCTGCCGCGCGCGGCGAGCCGGACGATCCTGTTCGCCGAGATCGAGCCGCAGCAGAAGGAAAGGCTGATCCGCGCGCTCCAGAAAGCCGGCCATGCCGTCGGCTATATGGGCGACGGGATCAACGACGCGCCGGCGCTCCATGCCGCCGATGTCGGCATCTCGGTCGACCAGGCAGTCGATGTCGCGCGCGAGAGCGCCGATATCGTGCTGCTGCGCCGCGATCTCGACATCCTGCGCCAGGGCGTGATCGACGGGCGCAGGACCTTCGCCAACACGCTCAAATATATCTCGATCACCACCAGCGCCAATTTCGGCAACATGGTGAGCATGGCGCTGGTCACGCCCTTCCTCCCCTTCCTGCCGCTGCTGCCCAAGCAGATCCTGCTCAACAATTTCCTCTCCGACCTGCCGTCGATGGCCATCTCGAGCGACCGGGTCGACGAGGAAAGGCTGGCCACGCCGCAGCGCTGGGACGTGCGCGAGGTGCAGCGTTTCATGATCGCCTTCGGGCTGATCAGCTCCTGCTTCGACGGGCTGACCTTCGCGCTGCTGCTTGTCGTCTTCCATGCCGATGCGGCGACCTTCCAGACGCTCTGGTTCGTCGTGTCGGTGCTGACCGAGCTCACCGTGGTGCTCGTGCTCCGCACCCATCGCCTCGCCTGGCGGAGCCGGCCGTCGACCCTGTTGCTGTGCAGCACCGCCGCGGTCGTCGCGGCGGTGATCACCCTGCCCTTTCTCGGCGAACTGAGCCGCGCCTTCAGCTTCGTGCCGGTCGACGCGGCCGAGCTCGGCGCCGGGGTGCTGGTGGTGCTCGGCTATGTGCTCGTCACCGAGCTGGCCAAGGCCTGGTGGTTCCGCCGGCCGGCGAAACCACGGCGCGTGCGCAGGAGAAGGCGGGTCTGAGAGTCCGTTTGATAATGGCTCAGGTATCGAAGGTGCGGCTGTAGATGAGGGTGCGATTGGTGGCGAAGGTCGGGTCGATGACGGCGTCGCGCCATTCCCGATTGAAGCCGGGCAAGTTTTCGAATTTGGCCATGGCGGCGTCAAAGCCGGATAGTTCCTCGTGGATAGTGCGTATCTGCTCACCGTCGCCTGCACCTGTCACGATGTCGCAGCAGACGAGATCGGTCGTGAGTTCATCGAGCTTGTAGGCGATGATCGCCCTCACCTCGTCGAGGGATACGTCATCGGTCCCTTTGGCGGTGACGATCGCGAAGCCGTCTGGGCTAGCGATGATCTCTGGCTTGCGCATCGGTTGTCCATTCAGGGAGTGAGCCGCCGGAGCAGGTTACTTGCCATCGCAAGATGGATCATCGCTTCCGACACGTCGAGGCGCTTCTCATAGTCGCGGACCAGCCTGCGCCAGCGCGTCGTCCAGCCAAAGGTGCGCTCGAAGTTGAACACGCTTGCCGTTGTTGCTCAACCCATTCTCAAACGGGCTCTGAGGCCCGGCGCCGCGACAGGCGCCCGACCGCGAGGCTCAGTGCGCCATCAGCACGGGAAGCTCGGTCTTCTCGATCAGCCCCTGGGTGACCCCGCCGAGCACGATATCGCGGACGCGGCTGTGCGCGAAGCCGCCGACCGCCAGCAGATCGGCGCCGCGATCGATCGCGAAGGCCGAGAGCTGGTCCGCCTCGACCCCGTCCTCGTCGAGCCGGTGCAGCTCGACCGCGAAGCCGTGGCGGGTCAGGTGCCGCACGATCCCGCTGCCCGGCACCACGCTGTCGGGCTCGGGTTCGACCGCGCGGCCGATCGTGACGATATCGATCCGCGCGCCCGGTTCGGCGAGCGCGACGAGATCATGGACGACCCGGTTGGCGTGCGCCGAGGGCTTCCAGCCGAGCATTGCGTGCCCGACCTTGCCCGACCATCCCGAAGGCGGCAGCAGCAGCAGCGGCGTGCCGGCGGAGAGGACCAGCGTCTCGATCATCCGCCGCCGCAGCCAGCCATGGAGCCAGGCATCGGAGGCGCCGATCACGATCAGGTCGGCGATCTGGCGGCTGTCGCGGACATCGGCGGCGAGCCAGCCGATACTGTCGTGAAACCCCCAGACATTCACGCGATCGGCCGCGGCGGCGACCTGCGCGCGCACCCGGCTGAGCTCGGCCTCGCCATCGTCGCGAAGCGCGATCTCGGGAAGGTAGAGGCTGGTATAGGGGGCGAGCGCGGGAAACATCATCGGGCCGGCGGTCAGCACGCCGAGCTCGAGCTGGGCATCGAAGCGCTCGGCAAGGCCGAGCAGCGCCTTGACATGGGCGGTGCCGGCTGCGGCGTCGTCGATGAACGAAAGAATGTCGCGGATCATGAATGCTCTCCTCGTCGGCTCGTCGGGGGTCGCGCCATCAAGCCGGGATGGGGCGCGATTGCATTGCGTTAATCTACGTATTCGGCGGAGCGAACTCAGTCGAAATCGAGGTTGATGATCCGGGTGATCAGATGCTCGTTTCTGGAACGGGGTGTCCCACGGTTGGCGGATAGCGCCAAATTTTAATCCGCGGTTCAGCTTCGCTTTCCTAATTTTATCCTCCCTCTTCAACACCCAAGCGGAGGATGAATCGATGAGGAAAACCCATATCGGCCTTCTCGCCGGTATCGCATCGCTCGCCCTGGCGGGGAGCGCGATGGCCGCGACCGCCAAGAACCATGTCCTGAACATCGCCCTGCCCGACGGATCGATCGAGCAGATCCATTACAGCGGCGACGTCGCCCCCAGGGTGGCGATCGCGCCGCCGCGCGAGATCGCGCTGCCGGTCGCCTTCGCGCCGTTCGAGATGGCGCCGTTCGCTGATTTCGACCGGATCGCCGCCGCCATGGACCGCCAGATGGACGCGATGATGCGTCAGGCATCGACGATGGCCGCGCTGCCGGTCTCGCCCGACGGCAGGATCGACACCGCTGCGTTCGGCAAGATGCCTGCCGGCACGGTGCAGTATTCCTTCGTCTCGACCAGCTCGGGCAAGGGCATGTGCAGCCGCAGCGTCCAGGTCACCTCGTTCGGGCCGAACCAGCAGCCCAAAATGGTGTCGCAAAGCTCGGGCGACTGCTCGGCCATGGGCGTGCAGCCGACACCGGCCAGCGGCACCCCCGCGGCCGCCGGAAAGACGATTCCGGTGAAGCAGGACGCGGCGCCGCCGGCGCCCAAGGGGCCGACGATCTGAACGCGACGGGGCGGCCGGTTCTTCCGGCCGCCCTATTCGGGCGCGTGGCAGACAGCCTCGACGTTGATCCCGTCGGGATCGAGCACGAAGGCGGCATAATAATTCGGGTGATAATGAACGCGCAGGCCGGGCGCCCCATGGTCCCGACCGCCCGCCGCCATGGCCGCTGCGTAAAAGGCGTCGACCTCGGCCCGGGTCGCGGCACCGAACGCGACATGCATCCCGGCGCCGCGCTGCCCGTCATTGCCGATCCAGAAGAACGGCTTGCCGTCCCTGCCCATGCCGAGCCCGTGATAGCCGCCGGTCTGCTCGGGGGTGACTTCCATCATTACGCCCAGGCCGAGCGGCGCCAACGCTGCCTCGTAGAAGCGCCGCGACGCCTCGAAATCGCCGGCGCCGATGCCGATATGATCGATCATGATTGCCCGCCTTGCTGCCAAAGGCCTTGATTTCCGCGAGGCACGGCCAGCGGGGAATCGGTAAAACCCCGTAGCGTCGCTTATCCACAGATAGTTCCTCGCTTCATCGGAACCAGAGCTCGTCTCCCCTCGTTTCAGGCCCAACGAAAAGGGGAAGAACGATGACGATGCGCGATCTGATGCCGCGGCCCTGGCAGCCCTATGCCGGCGCCGGCCTGTTTGCCGCTTCGCTCGCCGGGCTCGCGGCGGTGGCGCCCAATCTCGTCGCGATCGCCTGCGCGCTCGGCGGTGGCGCTGCCCTGCTGCTCTTCTGGTTCACCCGCTCGCGCTTCGCGCTGACCCTGATGACCCTGCTGATGCTGGCGATCGCCGGATGCGCGCTGCTCGCCGCGATGATCCTGCGCGATTTCTCGCTGCTGCCGGTGGGCGTGGCGCAGATCGTCGCCATCCTCATCCTCGAAGGCCGGGCGGCGCAATCCTGGGTCGAGGCAGCGCCTTCCTTCGCGCGAGACCGCCGGGCGGCAAACTGATCAGGCGCTAAAGGCTGGCGACAAACACAGTTGATCCATCCGTTATTGTTGCAATTTAACCTGCATCATATGTTGATTTCCATGATAAGAGGGTCTGGCTGATCGGAGAGGTGCCTGGAGGAAAGGCGACCGATCAAACCTTCATGCCGGGGATGGCTTTCGCGTTGCGAGCCTCCGGCCCCCTGAAGGGGGCCATATCGATGACTGAGCAGACGCACATTCACCCGGAAGCAGCAGGCAGCCTTGCGCTGGCGGTGATCGCGTCATCCAGGACGCCCCTGTTGCTGCTCGACGGCGACCTGACCGTGATCTCAGCGAGCGATTCCTTTTGCCGCGACTTCGAGATCGATCCCGCCGATGCGCGGGGGTGCAAGCTCGCCGAGCTCGGCGCCGGCGAATGGAATGGCCGCCAGTTGAACGCGATGCTGAAAGCGACCGTCGCCGGCAATACCGAAATCGGCGGCTATGAAATGGATCTCAAGCGCGAGGGCCGGCCGCCGCGATGCGTGGTGCTCGAGGCCCACAAGCTCGATTATGCCGATAGCGGCAATGTCCGCATCATCCTCTCGGTGCTCGATATCACCGAAGCCCGCCACGCCGAGAAGCTGAAGGAAGCCCTGCTGCGCGAAAAGGCGGTGCTGCTCAAGGAACTGCAGCACCGCGTCGCCAACAGCCTGCAGATCGTCGCCAGCGTGCTGATGCTCAGCGCGCGGCGCGTCCAGTCGGAGGAGACGCGGATTCACCTGCGCGATGCGCACCAGCGGGTGATGTCGATCGCCGCGGTGCAGCGCCACCTCGCCGTGTCCGATCTGAAGGATGTGCGGCTGCGCGGCTATCTCACTGAATTGTGCGACAGCCTGGCCGCGTCGATGATCCATGATCATGACCAGCTGTCGATCGTGGTGCAGGCTGACTTCAGCATCACCAGCGCCGAGGAATCGGTCAGTCTCGGGCTGATCGTCACTGAGCTCGTCATCAACGCGCTCAAACATGCCTTTCCGATGCATCGCAACGGCAGGATCGTCGTCGCCTATCAGGCGACGGGACCGGCATGGATCCTGTCGGTTGCCGATGACGGCGTCGGGATGCACGGCGGCGGCGTCGTGAAGCCGGGCCTGGGGACCGGCATCATCGAGGCGCTTGCCAGCCAGCTCGACGCAACGGTTCACACCGCGTCTTCCCATCCCGGCACCAGGATCTCGATCGTTCACGCGTGAACCCGCCCGCAATGTCGCGCGGGGCCGTATCGCGGCGATATCAGCCGCCCGCAGGCGAGGCCGGGTCGAGGTGGAGATAGAGCGCGCTGAAATCGGCCACCTGCCTGATCTCCTCCCAGTTCTCGAGCGAAATATGGCGGCGTTCGCGGCGGATCAGGCCGTCGGCGGCGAGCGCGCGCAGGGTGCGGTTGACATGGACCGGCGTGAGCCCGACGGCATCGCCGATCTGCTCCTGGGTCATCGGCAGCTCATAGCGGTGGTGCTCGGCGATGCCGGCGGCTTCCATCCGCAGCGCGAATTCGCACAGCAGATGCGCGACCCGCGCCCGGGCATCGCGGCGCCCGATATTCAGCACCCATTCGCGAAAGATCGAGGCATCGACCAGCGCATCGGTCCACATCGCGCGGCCCACCGCCGGGCGCTGCAACACCAGCTCATGAAGGGCGTCGCGATCGATCTCGGCGACATCCAGCCGGGTCAGCGCCTGGACGCTGTGGTCGGCATAGGTGAGGAACAGATGCTGCAGGTCAAGGAAATCGCCGGCCATATGGATCGAGACGATCTGCCGCGCCCCTTCGGAGGTCAGCTTCTGCCGATAGGCGAGGCCGGAAACGACGAAGTTGCAGACCTTCTTCGCGGGCTCGCCCTCGCGCAGCACATAAGCCGGCGCCTCATAGGCACGCCGGACATAAGGCAGCGCATGGATCGCCGCACGATCGCCGTCGTCCAGATCGCCCCTGGCACTGAGCTTTCGAACGATCTGGTCGAGAACAGCTTGGTCGGACACGAGAGAACTCCGCTGGGCGGGAGCTCACGCATCTCTCAGTCGCCTCGACCCGAATAATATGTCGGCGATCTTTTTACCTTATCACAGGCTTGGCCGAATAAATAAGTAAATGTTGTTGGATATATACTGATATATGTTAATTTAATTGTCGATCGCCTCGGTACCTGATATTTCAGTTCGATCGCCGAATAATGATTTCAGGCTTCGGCGGCTGAGAGTCGATGCGCTCCCGCCTGATGGGGCGCCGCATGACAAGAGTCTTTTTTCACTATCACGATGGCGTTGAACGCATTCTCGACCATGAAGGCGCCGACCTCGACGTGGCTGAAGCCAGGGCGCGGGCGCTGCGCGAGGTGCGCGCCCTGATCGCCCATGACGTGCTGGCTGGCCGCATCGACCTTCGCCAGCGGATCGATGTCGAGGATGCGGAGGGCATTATCCTGGACACGATTGCCTTTGCCGACGCAGTCGAGATCATCGGCCTGCCGGTGGCCCGGCTCTCCGGGAACGGTTCGGACGCTACGGAACCAGCGGGTTTTCCGAGACCACGACATTCGCGACTGCCTTGAGGTTCGCCACCCTGGCGCCGGCCTCGTCGTCGATCATGATCGTGAGATGCACGATGTCGCGGCCCGCCCCCACTTCATGGGCGATCAGCTCGCCGGCCGTCCGCCGCGCCACCGCGCAGGCCGCCTCGCGATTCGCCAGCTCCTGCCCCTCCTTGTCAGGGATGGACGAGCTGTCGTTCACGAGGTGGAAGAAATAGCGGCACATGCCGGCAGTTGAGCAGATGCCGGCCGTTCACGCCATAAAGTGGGTTATGTCGGATGCCGCCCGTCAGCCATTCCGGGGCGGCTCGGACGGAGGGCAATCACCGCCGCACCGCCCCGGAGCGGCGCACGGTCGCCAGGAACAGCAGGATCGCCATCACCATCAGCCCCGCCGCCGCCACGAACGGCGCGCCGGGAAAATAGACGCCGCTGGCATTGGCATAATGTTCGAAGATCCGCGTCATCGCGACCGGCCCGATGATCGCGGTGAGGCCGATCGTGCTGGCGATCGCGCCCTGCAGCTCGCCCTGGCATTTCTCGTCGATCCGCATCGTCATCAGGCTCTGCATGGCGGGAAAGGCAATGCCGGTCATCGCGCCGAGCATGATGCCGAGATACACCATCCACCCCGAGGTGGCGAAGGCGAGCACCGCATAGGCCGGGAGGCCGAAGGCGAGGCTCGCCGCGACGCTGCGCTTCTCGCCGAGCCGGGCGATGACCGGGCCGGTCAATATCCCCTGCGCGATCGCCATCAGGATGCCGAAGGTCGCGACCGAAAGACCGATCTGGAGCGGCGACCAGCCGAATTTCGCGATCAGGAAATAGGGCCAGGTCGCGAGCTGGGATTGCGCCGCGAGCTGCATCAGGAAGATCGTCACGAGGATGCCGAACACGAAGGGCAGCTTCGCCATGCGCGCCAGGGTGCCGAACGGATTGGCATGGGCCATGGTGAAGGGACGGCGGCGGTCGAGCGGCAGGGTCTCGCGAAAGGTCACGAAGCCGATCGCGGCGCCCGCCAGCGCAAGCCCGCTCGCCGCCATGAAGGGCAGGCGCAGGTCGATCGTGCCGAGCACCCCGCCGATCGCCGGGCCGAGCACGAAGCCCGAGGCGCCCGCGCCGCCGAGCAGCCCGAACTGCCGGCCGCGCTGCTCGGGCGGGAAGATGTCGGCGATGCAGCTGTTCGCCGCCGCCCAGGTCGCGCCCATCATCCCCGAGAGCAGCCGCCCGGCGAACAGCCAGCCGAGCGTCGGCGCCCAGGCCATCACGCCGTAATCGACGCCGAGCGCGGCCAGCGTGCCGAGCAGCACCGGCCGTCGCCCGAAATGGTCGCTGAGGCCGCCGATCACCGGCGAGAACAGGAACTGCATCGCCGCATAGGCGAACAGCAGCTCGCCGCCGATCACCGCGGCGCGATCGACGCTGGTATGGCCAAGGCTTTCGACGAGCGACGGCAGGATCGGGATGATCAGCCCGATCCCGGCCATGTCGATGAACACGATGAAGGCAATCAGCAATAACCGGTTATCGGCTTTGGGCATTTCTGGTTCAGGCTCCCCCGGGGACGGCGTTTTACGCATTGTTGCCGGCATTGGAAGGGCGGGCCGCGCACCCCTCCAGAAACCGGGCGCGCCGCCCCGGGGCTTGTTCCCATCGGCGCCTCGTTAGGGAATGATCGTGGTATCCCACCATCTTACCGTCATCCCGGACTTGTTCCGGGATCTACCGGGCCACATTCTCCACGCTTCGACCGTACGAGACGCCGGCTCCGTGGATGCCGGAACAAGTCCGGCATGACGGCTTTGGAAACAGATCACGATGATTTCACGCGAAGACGCGAAGACGCGAAGAGAAATTGGTGTCCGGCACCTCCTCCCAAATCTCTTCGCGCCTTCGCGGCTTCGCGTGCAGATTGGCAACGCCCGCGGCACCCACGCCCTATCTCAGCACATTGCTCCGCTCGGCCGCAGCGACGATCCGTGCCGCGTCGTCGGCCAGCAGCCACCCGGCCGCCCGCTGCCTTGCCACCGCCGCCCGGATCTTCATGACGAAGCCAGCATGGTTCCCGTACCGCTCCTCGAGCGACGGGCGCGGATCGTGCGTCGCGAAGCGCTCGGCCCGCGTCCGCGCGAAGGGGATGAAGCCGCCGTTGAAGCCGCAATTGCCGCCCTTGTCATGGCCCGTCGCCATCACGTTCCAGCCGGTATAGGTGCCGAGCGGCACCTGAAGCTGCACCGAGGGCACCCCGGCGGTCTCGTTGCCGTCGCCGTTCACCCGCGGCACCCGCGACGGCAGGATCCTGCGCACGGCCGGCGGCAGCAGCGTGACGACGCCGCTGAGATCCCGGCGCCGCAGTTGCGGGCCGAAATCATAATCGTCGAACGGGTTGAGCTTGCCGTCGGGCACCGGCGCACCGGGAATGCGCGGCCACCCCATCGCCGCTGCGTTGGGCGCGACGAGCTCGCCCCTGGCGATTGTCGGGTAGCGGCTCGGCGGTGGCGGCGTGCCCCGCTTCACCCAGGCGACCAGCATCTTCTGCGCGACCCGCAAGCTGTCGCTCGACGGATTGGGGTTGCCGCGCAGCACGCACGGACCGGGCACGCTGTCGCCGGCGACCGGGAAGCCGGTGCCGTTCGAACCACCATGCGTCACGCCCGGGAAATAGTAGCGGCGCACATTGGCCGGCAGCGGGATATCGGCCTTCGCATCGGTGCCGACCAGGCCCGGCGAGGCGCGCAGGCCCCAGAATTCGGCGGCGCCGAAGGTCTCGACCACCTTGGGGCAGGTGTTGCTTGCGGTGCAGCGATCGAGCAGGCTGGTCACGCCGAGGCCCCGCGCCGCATCGTCATAGCGGCCCCACCAGAGCGTGCCTTCGCTGCCCGGTTCGTCCGGGTCGGCGGCGCCCTCGGGCTGGCCGAAGCGGAGATTGAGGACGATCTGCCGCGCCGCGATGTTCGGGTTGATGCCGTCGAACACCCGCCTGCCGCCTTCGTCGGCGTTGAAGCCGAGGGTGGTGAAGCTGCGCAGGAAATTGCCCGATTGCGACGTGCCGCTCGCGACCGTCCAGCGCACCGCCCTTCCCGCCGGGTTCGGGGTGCCGGCATCGTCGGGCTTGCCGCTGCGCAGGAAGGAGACAAGATCCCGCGTCGCGGCAAAGCCGAGGCCGAGGACGAGCGGATCCTTCACCTCATAGACGATCGTATAGGCGGCCTCGGGGTCGAAGCCGTCGCGCAGGCAGAGCCTGGCCGGATCGGGCTTGCCGGGGAAGGGCGTGACCGAGCAATCGGCGAAGGCCCAGGCGCCCGGCGCGACGCGGACCGGCGCGGCGCCGCGCACTGCCTTCACCAGCCGCGCCCTGGTCGTGTCGAGCGCGATGGGCAGCGGGTGCTGCGCGGTGCGGCTGTACGCGCCGCCGATCACCACGCTCTTCGCCGTCGCCGGGATATTGGTCATGCGGGTGAGCAGTGCCCCCCTAATCGCGAGCCCGCCCTGGCCATGCGCGACCGGCACGGTCACGGTCTGCAGGGCGGGGCCTGGCGCGATATTGCCCTGCCACCCGCTGATCACGCGGATATGGCCATCCGGATCTGGCAAGGCCGCACCGTGCCCGCGATTGGGCACATCATAGAACAGGACACCGCTTGCCTTGGACAGGTCGATCGGCCGCGCGATCTCGAACGTGGCCGAATAGCCGACCCGGTGGCGGCGGTTGAGGGCCGCGAAGCCAATGTCGGTGATGATCGCATTGTGCCGGTCGCGGGGATCGACCTCGCCCGAAAAGGTCCCGCGGACGATCTCATAGGGCTGGATGCCCGGCCTTGCCGGTGCCGGCGTCACTGACGCGATCCTCACCCTGGTGAGCCGCGCCTCGGCCACCGTCGCCACCGCCAGCGCGGCCAGCGACACCAGTGTCAGATACCGCGTCCGCACCATCAGCTGTCCCCTGTCGATCCCGTTTCGGCCATGGTGACAGGGTTTGCGGGCCGGTCAATCGCCCCGGCGCGATGCCGCGATCGCCTGAAATTGACGGATTATTAGGATGTTCGGCATAGCCCTCGACCGGTAATGACCTGTTTCCCCCGGTGTCGATGAACCCCTATCCGCTGGCCCATAGCTGGCCATTGTTCGAGCGCGACCAGCGCTTCGATCTCGGACGCGTCTTCGATTGGGACGATGCGCCCGCGAGCGACCTCGCTATCGACGCCGCTGCGCTCGCAGCCCAGGGAATCGGGGTCTGGGACTGCGATCTGAGCGATGGTTCGCTCACCTGGTCGGCGGCGGTCTATGATCTGTTCGGCCTGCCGCAAGGGCGACGCGTCCCCAGGGTGATCCCGGTTTCGCTGTACGCCGAGCCCTCGCGCGCTGCGATGGAAAGGCTGCGCGCTTATGCCATCAAGCATCGCCGGGGCTTCACCCTCGATGTGGAGATCCTGCCGGCCAATGGCGGCCATCGCTGGTTACGGCTCGCCGCCGCCCCGCTATGCGTCGACCGCAAGCCGGTGCGGCTGCGCGGCTTCAAGCGCGACGTCAGCCACGACTATTCGTGAGGCGGGCGCCCCGCCTCTCCTCACTCCGCTGCCTCTTTCTCCTGCCCGGCCCCCTCGACCACTTGCGCGAGCGCGCCCGCCAGCTCGTTCTGGCGGAAAGGCTTGGCGAGCTTCGGGATATCGCCTGAAAAGCCGTCAGCGACATCGGCGAAACCCGAGATCAGCAGCACCGGCAGGCCGGGCACGATGCGGCGTGCGTCGGCGGCGAGATCGAGGCCGGTCATGCCGGGCATCAGATAGTCGCTGACCATCACGTCGTAGCGCGCCGTGCGGAGCAGCCGCAGCGCCTGCGCGCCCGAGGCTGCCTGGACGACGCCGTGGCCGAGGTCAGTGAGCATCTCGGCGGTGCCGCGGCGCACCAGCTCCTCGTCATCGACCAGCAGGACATGGAGCCGGGACATGCGCGGGATCGGCTCGTCGCGGTGCAGTGCGATCTGCTCGGCCGGCTGATGCGCGAGCGGCAGCAGCAGCTCGGCGGTCGTCCCCTCGCCCGGCGCTGATTGCAGGCGCAGCGCGCCGCCCGATTGCGCGGCAAGGCCATGGACCATCGACAGGCCCAGGCCGGTGCCCTTGCCGATGCCCTTGGTCGAATAAAAGGGCTCGATCGCGCGGCGCAGCGTCTCTTCGTCCATGCCGGTGCCGGTGTCGGCGATGCGCAGCGCGATATAGCCGCCGGGCGCGAGCGCCCAGGGGTTTGGCGCGCACAGCTGCTCGAGCGCGACCGAGATCGCCAGCCTCCCGCCCTCGGGCATTGCGTCGCGCGCATTGACCGAGAGGTTGAGCAGCGCGAGCTCGAGCTGGTTGGGATCGACCATCGCCGCCGGCAGGCCGTCGGGCACGTCGAGCGCGACATCGATATGCGGGCCGATCGTGCGGCGGATGAAATCGAGCATGCCGCCGATCACGGCTGCCGTATCGATCGGCCGGGCCTCGAGCGTCTGGCGCCGCGCGAAGGAAAGCAGGCGGGAGACAAGGGTCTTGGCGCGCTCGGCCGCCTCGAGCGCGCTGCCGAGCAGGCGCTGGCTGCGCTCGTCCTCGTGCAGGCGGCGCAGCATGTCGAGATTGCCGATGACCGGGGTCAGCAGGTTGTTGAAATCATGCGCGACGCCACCGGTGAGCTGGCCGAGCGTCTCGAGCTTCTGCGCCTCGTGGAGCTGGGCCGAGACTGCCTCGCGCTCGGCGGTGCGCTGCTCGACGCGTTCTTCCAGTTCCGCTGCGAACATGACCAGCGCATCCTCGGCATCGCGCCGCTCGGTGATGTCCTGCGACACGCCGACCATGCGCAGCGGCTCGCCGCCCGGCCCGCGCTCGACGCGGCCGCGGGTCTGGATCCAGTGTTCGCTGCCGTCGGGCCAGATGCAGCGATATTCGCCGAGATAATCCTCGCCCGTCTCCAGCGAGTGCCGGAGCGCGTGCTGGCGATGGTCGAGATCGTCGGGGTGGATGCTCGCGACCAGCACGTCATAATCGACCGGGTCGTCGGGGCGGCGGCCGAACTGCGCCCTGAACGTCTCGGAGCCGGAGATCGCCCGCGTGGCGATGTCGAACACCCAGGAGCCGAGCCCGCCGGCATCGAGCGCGAGGCGAAGCCGCTCCTCGCCTTCGCGGATCGCCTCGAGACGCGTGCGCGCCTCATATTGGCGACGCCGCGCCCTGAGCGCCGAGCGGGCGAGGCTGATCAGGGTGGTCGGGTGGAAAGGCCGTTCGAGGAAGGTGACGTTGCCGAGCGTCTCGAGCAGACGCACCGCAGCCGGGTTGCGCTCGATGCCGCCACCGCGCTCGGTCAGCAGGATGAAGGGGAAATCGGACCATTCGGCCTGGTCGGTGAGAAAGGCGGCGAGCTCGCGCAGGTCGGCGCCGCGCACTGCCTCCTCGGTGACGACCGCGAAGCCGGCGCCGCCGCGCAACAGGCGCACCAGCCCGGGAAGATCGGACGTGGTCGCAGCCTCGAGCCCGGCCTCGCGCAGCATCGACTGCGCCACGGCGGCGTCGCGGCCACGGGGCGCGAGGATGATCGCGCCTTCTGCGATGGTGCGGTTCAAGGCCCCGTCACGCTCGCTGCACGTCGAGCAGGCTCGCCGTTTCGCTCACCAGCGTCGGCACGCCGCGCAACACGCCCTGGAAAGCGGTCAGCGGCTCGCCGAGCGTGATGCCGTTCCCGCCGATCATGAACTCGCGGATCGTATCCTCATGCGCGCCGGTCCGCTTCTTGACCACCGAGATGGCGCGGCGGACGCGGCCAAGCGCCTCGAAATAGCGCAGCAGGATGACGGTGTCGGCGAGATAGGTCACGTCGACCGGCGATTTCATGTCGCCGACCAGCCCGTGCTGCGCGACGGTGAGGAAGGTCATCGTGCCCCGGCGGTTCAGATATTGCAGCAGCTCGTGCATGTGGAGGATCAGCGCCTGTTCCTCGGGCATCGCCGACTGGAATCCGTTGAGGCTGTCGATCACGACCGTCCGGGCATGGTGAGACTCGACGCATTTGCGCACGCGCTCGGAGAATTCGCCGGGGGTCAGCTCGGCTGCGTCGATCTGCTCGATCGCCAGCTTGTTGCTGTCGACCATTTCCTCGAGATCGATGCCGAGCCCCTTCGCGCGCTCGAACAGCAGCCCGAGCTCCTCGTCGAAGATGAACATCGCTGCATTCTCGCCGCGGCGGATCGCCGATTGCACGAAGCTCAGCGTCAGCAGCGACTTGCCGGTGCCCGCCGGGCCCAGGATCAGCGTGCTCGCGCCGCGCTCGAAGCCGCCGCCGATCAGGTCGTTGAGCGCCGGATTGTCGATCGGGATCGACTCGCGGGTGAAGCTGGTGCGATATTCGGCCGAGACGAGGCGCGGGAAGACGCGCACGCCGCCGGTATCGATCACGAAATCATGATAGCCGCCACGATAGCGCCGGCCGCGATATTTGAGCACGCGGATGCGCCGCCGCTCCGCGCCGTAATTGGGCGAGAGCTCCTCGAGCCGCAGCACCGCATGCGCGACGCTGTGGACTGTCTTGTCCATCATGTCGGCGGTGAGATCGTCGAGCATCAGCACGGTCGCGTCGTGGCGCGAGAAATAATGCTTCAGCGCGAGGATCTGGCGGCGATAGCGCAGCGAGCTTTGCGCGAGCAGGCGGATTTCGGACAGGCTGTCGAGCACCACGCGCGCCGGCCTGACCCGCTCGAACGCCTCGAAGATCCGCCGCGTCGTCTCGCCGAGCTCGAGATCGGAGGAATAGAGCAGGCTCTGCTGCTGGTCGTCGTTGAGCAGGCTTTCGGGCGGGACAAGCTCGAACACCTCGAAATTGTCGGGGAAGCTCCAGCCATGCGAGGCGGCGCCGTCCCGCAATTCCTCCTCGGTCTCCGAAAGCGTGATGTAGAGAACCTTTTCGCCCGCCTCGGCGCCGGCCATCAGGAACTGGCTGGCGATGGTCGTCTTGCCGGTGCCGGGGCTGCCTTCGAGCAGGAAGAGCCTGCCCGGGGAAAGGCCCCCGGCCAGGATCTCGTCGAGCCCGGATACGCCGGTCGCACTATCGGTCATTCACCCTCCGAAACCCGTTTCGCGACCGGTAGCATCGTTGCCCGGCCTTGCCCTTGAGGGAGGTCAATGCGGCAATCGGCAAAAGGTTTCGGCGACGTTACGGGTTGCCATGGAGCGCAGCGGACGGGAACCTCCGCCGGATCAGCGCCGCCAGGCCAGCCTGTGCGCGAGCCTCCGCAGCCGCGAGGCGACCGGGTGAGCGGGCTCCGGACGCGGCGCCAGTTTCCGCGCGATCTCGGCGCGCAGCCTGGCCGCCTCCTCGGCGCTGATCTCGCCCTGCACGCCGCGCCGGGCGGGCGGGAGGTGCGCGCCGGGCGCGCCGTCGTCGCCGAACACATAATGGCCGAACAGCGCGCGCCAGGCGTCGCGCCGGCTTTCCGGCAGGTTCTTGATCGCCATCATGGCGAGCAGCAATGCCTCCGACCCGAACTCATGGGTGCTGCCCGAGACCTTCCACCAGAAATTGACGAGCAGGTTGATCCGCTCGAGCGAACGGACATGGTGCCACCAGAGATAGGGGATGTAGAGCGCGTCGCCGGGCTCGAGCTCGGCCACCAGCGATGCCGCCATCGCCTCGGCGAACAGCGGAAAGCGATCGAGATCGGGCTTCTCGAAATCGACCATCGAGACGATCGGGCCGGCCGGCGTCAGCTCGAACGGCCCGGGATAGAGCCCGCGCGCCTGCGATGGCGGAAAGAGCGTGAACCGCCGCCGCCCGGCCACGCAGCAGGCGATGTTCTCGGTCGTGTCGTAATGCGCGGCGACGGTGACCGCGTTGCCGATCCACAGGCGCGCCGCGACGCTGTCGGGCAGGACGGGCAGCCGGTTCTCGCGCTGGAAGCCCGGGAAATAACGGCGCGCCCGGGCTGACTGGATCGCGAAGGCGGGCGGCGATTCCTCCGTCGACAGCGCGACCAGCCGGTCGAGCGCATCGCTGACCGTCATCCGCTCCTTGTGATAGTTGAACCCGGTCATCGCCGCGTCATAGGCGAAGCGCCCGTTGACCGCCGCTGGCGCCGTCTTGGTCGCGACCGGCAGGCCGCCGTCGAAGCGCTTGAGATAGGCAGCGAGCGCCTCGCCCCCCTCGGCCGCCGCGCGCGTCACCGGCCAGTCCCGCACGAGCCCGCGGATCACGACCGGGCGATAGGCCGGGACGATCTCGTCATGGAAAAGCGCGGCGTTGAAATCGCCGGCATTGATCTCGCGCACCTGGTGCCCCATTCACTCATCGCTCTCGACCAGACCTGAGCGCCCTGCCCGGCAAGGTCAACATCCCGGTGTGGCTGCGGCGCGGCGAGCCGCGTTGACGTGGCGCAAACCGGGCTGCACGATGATCCTCGACAGGGGGTTGTGATGAGACTGGGCGGACTGCTCGCGTTCCTGATGGCGGCACTGGGCGCGGCGGCTCCTGCCCGGCCGGCGCCCCAGCCTGCCGACCAGCACCCGGCTGCCCTGGTCGGCCATTATGACGGCCACCAGATGGAGATGGGCGCCGAGCTGCTGCTCAGGGCCGATGGTCGTTTCCAATATGGCGTCGCTTACGGCGCGCTCGACGAGGAGGCCGAGGGGACCTGGCTGGCCGAGGGCGGCCAGGTGCTGCTGACCAGCGACAAGGTCACCCCGCCGCGCTTCGTCTTTCTCGGCCAGAAGCCGGCCCCGGCCGGCGTGCTGACGCTCTCGGTCGAGGCGCCGCGCGGCATGTCGCTGCAATATTTCGACGCGGCGATCCGGCTCGCGAAGGGCGGGGATGCGGGGCGACAACTGACTGACGACGGGCTGACAGTGCCGTTCGCGGCGGGCGATCCGCCGGTGAAGGTCCAGCTGTTCCTGCCGATGTTCGAACAGAAGAGCGATGTGATCGCGATCGATCCGGCCAAAGGCTATTGGCTGAGCTTCCGCTTCGAGCCCAACGATCTCGGCAAGGCCGATTTCCGCGGCGAGGCGCTGGCGATCGACAAGGGCGATCTGCTGCTGCAGCGTTTTGGCCGGACGATCCGCTTTCATCGCGACGGGGACGGATCGGGCGGGTGAGGCGTGCGGCAATAATTGGAAGATCAGCAGAAAGATCCGGCGCAAAAGTCCTTGCACGCCATTCCGCGCAAAAACGAGGCCCGGCGCTGGCCGGGCCTCAGTTTCTAATCACGGGTCCGGGTCGCGGTGCCCGCCCGTCGCAAACTAGTTCCGCATACTCACGCCGATATACGTAATTTTCCCCATTCGTCGCGTTTGCCCTCAACGGGACCGCGGATATGGCAGGCGGCAATGTCGCCGTTATTTGCGCACCCCTGCCCGGGCGACCTTGGCGGCGGATTGCCGGAGCATAGGCGATATTTCAGCCGCCCTCCCCCGTGCCGGCGGCGATGAACATGCCTTCGCCAGCAGCACCGGGCCGATCGCAGCGGCGGCGGCATTTGTCGCGGCCGCGGATTCTCCGCTCAAGCGAGCCCGGCTCACCCCGCCGGCCCGTCGCTCGCCGGAAAGTCCAGCTGGCCGACCGTGAACCCGTCGTGGCGCGCAAGGCTGAACATGCCGCCGAGCTGCGAGGCTCGCGCCTTGATCAGCTTCTGGCCAAGCCCGGTGCCGACGCCCGCGTCGCTCAAGCCGACGCCGTCGTCGACCACCCTCAGCTGCCAGATGCCGGTCCGCGCCGGATGAGCGTGGAGCGATACCGTGATCGTGCCCGGGCGATCGTCGGGAAAGGCATATTTGGAGGCGTTGGTCAGCAGCTCGTTGACGACCAGCCCGATCAGCACCGCCCGCCCAGCCCTGACGCTCACCTCCATCACGTCGACCGTGAGCCCGATCGGCCTGACGCTCAGATGCGCGAAGCGGAGATCCTCGCACAGCCCCTCGATAAAGGCCCTGAGGCCGATCGTGGCGCTTGGGCTGCGCTTGGTATCGAGCCGGGCATAGACCGAGGCGAGCGCAGTGATGCGATCCCCCATCGCGCCGAGCGCGGCGCGCGTTTCGGGCAGCTCCGCAGTGGCCGAGCGCAGCTGGGCGGTCGCGATCAACCCGCTCAGGTCGTTGCGGAGCCGGTGGGAGAATTCGCTGGTGATCGCGCGAAGGCCGGCATTCTCCTCGCCGAGGAAAGCGGCATGGTCGCGAAAAAAGGCGGCGCGTTCGCGCGCGCGGCCGAGGCCGATCACGATCAGCAGGCCGGCCGCGATCAGCCCGACCAGGCCGGTCGCATCGTCGGGATCGGCCACCGCGAAGCCGGCGCCGCGCAGCGCGAACAACGCGACCGCAAGCGCGCCGAAGCCAAGCGCCGCATAGCCCGGGCCACGCCCGGCGATCATCGTCACGCACAGCCACGCGGCGAGCAGCCAGGGATAATATTGCGACGGCGCGTCGGGCACCTGGGCGACCATGCCCCACACGATCAACCCGGTCACGATCAACGACACGCCGTAGCGAGCCGCGACATCAAGCGCTTTTCTTCTCATCGACACCCACCCATCAGGAATGATGTGCTCCCGGGTGGGTCGCCGATGAACCGGGCAAGCTGAACGCCAGAGAAACGACCGCCGCCCGGCGCCGCGCATTAAAAATTCGTCATTTGATCTTTAGGGGCAGCGCTCGCATTTTGCCCGCGGATGTTCCCCCCCGGAAACATCCCCTTTGAGGGCCCGGCGAGCTCCCTTTTCTCGCCGGGCCTTTATTTGCCCGGCGCCGGTCGCCCGCCTCCCGGCAACCCGGATCGTGTCGTACATAAGCGACACTATTGCCGTCAGGTTACTGAAAGACAATGAGCTTCATCCTCGCGGCAATACTTGCGAGAAAAGAGACGCCCATGTCGTTTCCGAACAATACAGGATCATGAAGGCGCGATAGTGCCGCGATCCGAGGCGGATTGATCGAGTCGATACTTGATACCGCCTCCTTCCACAGGGTCGCATCCCAGGGCCGGGGTCATTTATCCTGAGGAACCAGACATGACTGACCATATGCAAGATATCGAAGTGCTGGGCGATCTGCTCGGCCAGTCCGACGCGATTGCCGATCTGCTCCAGGCCAAAGGCGCATTCGAGGCTGCCTATGCCGCGTTTCGCGCCGAGGACGCGAAACAGTTCCAGGCAGTGATCGGGCGCGCGAACCTGCAAATCCACTGCGAGCGGATCTGCCACTGGATCCGCACCAAGGAATGCGTCTTCCTGTGCCTCGAGCTGGCCGGCCCGCCGACGGCCGCGACCGGGCTCGATCCGCGCGTGCTGGCGAAGGCGATCGCCCGGATCGGCGACGATCCGAAGCTGGCGCAGCATCTCGCCGACATCCTGGTCAAGCGCGACCGCGCCGGCTTCGCCGAGGTGCTGAAGCAGCTCGACATCCAGCCCTATGCCCATCTCTTCTGCCATTGGCTGTGCATCATCCGCTACCGGCTGGTGTGCCGCTGGATCTGCCATGTCGGCGCGATCGAGCGGCCGGTGCTCGCCGCCGAGCTGCAGAATGCGGCGCGGGCGATCGCCGTGCTGTTCAGGGACGAAAAGTCCTTCCGCGCCGCGGTCGCCGCCTCGACGGCGGGGGATACGGCGAAGCTGGGCGCGGCGATCAGCGCGGCGCGGCTCGGGCTGCGGTGCCACTTCGTCTGCGAATTCTTCTGTTCGTGGCGCTGCGTGCTCGTCTGCCTGACGCTGGCGCGGCCCTGGCCGTTCAGGATGATCGAAGGGCCGGCCCAGATCCGCGAGGCGCATGCCTTCGCCGCCGCCTTGGTCAGGCTGGCGCAGAACCCGACTGACCTGATGCGCTTCAGCACCGCCGTCGGCACCGGCAATGCCGATGCCTGGGCCGCGCTGGTCAAGCAGGACAAGCTCGACGCCTTCGCGCTCCAGCTCTGCCACTGGATCTGCGGCTGGCGCTGCGTGCGCTTCTGCAAGCTGGTCTGCGTCAATGTCGATTATCATCCCTGGTTCACCCATATCGGCGATTTCGGCGTGATCGGCGGCGGCGATATCGATGCGGGGACCGGCCTTACCGTCGCCGCGCGCGGCGGCCATGGCGGGCCCGGTTTCGGCTTTTTCGGCGGGCTGAGCCTGCGCGGCTTCTGCCCGAAGAAAGACCCTGCCCATCCGGCCGAGAATATGGCGTATCGCTTCCTGTTCCAGCCGGCGGGCGCGGCGCAACCGACCCCGATCGGGCCCGGTTTCGTCTCCGAGGTGCTCGTCGGCACGCGCCACTGCCTGTGGAACGGCGATCCCAACACGCTGCAGACCATCCGCATCCGCGGCACAAACCCCACCCCGACGCCGCCAACGCCGACGCCCGATCCGACCCCGCCCGACCATTTCATCGTGCCCGATCCGCAGGGCTGGATCGCAGTGGATCAGGACGCCCTTGACGATGCCTTCAGCGGCTATCTGATGGGCTTCAACTCGGCTGCCGGGATCGTGCCCAACGGCCCCGCCCCGACCAGCGTGCTGGCCGGAACGGCGGTGCCGGTTGCCGAGCAGAAGAATGGCGTTGATTGCGCGATCATCTTCCAGGCGACGCGCGTCAGCACCATCGCCGCGGTCAATGGCGGGGCCGCGCCCGACTATACCAACCAGATCGGCAAGGTGCGGATCAACAACTGGAGCCAGGTCGCGTTGCTCGACCTGCTTCAGTTCCACAGCGGCGGCGGCACGCCCTGCTCGCCGCTCGGCACTGATCTCGACATCGAATATACCGTCGATCACGAGCTGATCGCCGGCTGGGGCATCAGCATGACGACCGCGTCGGGCGCCACGCTGACCAACCCGCCGCCGCCGCCCTCGACGCCGCGCGGCGGGGCCGGCACGCATCATGAGGACATTTCGGGCTGGCCGACCTGTTCCTACACGATAACGCTGACGACCAGGCGGCGGCTGACCAACGGCCTCAACGACGACACCGACTGGCCGGTGTCGAAGACCTTCTGCATCGGCCGGCGCGTGGTGAAGCCGGCGCCCTGAAGGTAACCCGACGCACCCCATCCTTCCGCCCGGCGCCATCGGGCGGGAGGATGGAAGCTGTGTCGCAGCGCGATCAGCGTGCGCTTATTCGATCAACCCCTTTTGCTTCCCCGGGGAGAAGAGACGGCCAGAGCGCCGAACGCTAAATCTCATCCGTTCGTCCTGAGGTGCCATCGAGGTGCCGCGCAGCGGCGTATCGAGAGGGCGTATCGAAGGACAGGCTCCGCGCGACAACCTGTCCTTTCGTCGAAGCACGCGTTTCACCATTCCCGGCCATCCCGAATAAATGCTCCCAAGCGACCACGATTCAGGTCAGTATGGAATGTCAAAAGGCGACCGGCAGAGGCGCGGCACCGCCATCGAGGAGAAATGCATGATCCGTTTCGCACCGACCCTCGCGATCATCGCGACCAGCCTCGCGATCGCAGGCACAGCGCATGCCGCCGCCCTGCAGGTCACCATCGCGACCGGCGCGCTCAAGGGGGTCGAGGCCGATCACATCGTCTCCTTCAGGGGAATCCCCTTCGCTGCCCCGCCCGTCGGCCCCCTGCGCTGGCGGGCGCCGCAGCCCGCCCGGCCCTGGAAAGGCGTCCGCGATGCGAGCGCCTATGCCAATGATTGCATGCAGCTCCCCTTCCCCAGCGACGCGGCCCCGCTCGGCACGCCGCCGGCCGAGGATTGCCTCTACGCCAATGTCTGGAAGCCGGCCGGCGCCCGGGGCAAGCTGCCGGTGCTGGTGTGGATCTATGGCGGCGGCTTCGTGAATGGCGGCTCCTCCCCGCCGACCTATTCGGGCGCCGAGCTCGCGAAGAAGGGCATCATGGTCGTCAGCTTCAACTATCGGCTCGGCCGGTTCGGCACCTTCGCCCACCCGCAACTGACCAAAGCTGATCCGGACCACGGATTGATCGGCAATTACGGCTATATGGACCAGCTCGCCGCGCTCAACTGGGTGAAGCGGAACATCGCTGCTTTCGGTGGCGATCCGGCGAAGGTGACGATCATCGGCGAAAGCGCCGGCGGCATGTCGGTGCACATGCTCCTCACCTCGCCCATGGCGAAAGGGCTGTTTGCCCGCGCGGTCATCCAGTCGGGCGGCGACGGCGCCGGCATGGGCGCAACCGATCTCGCGACGGTCGAGAAGATCGGCCTGGCCTTCGCCGCCTCCAAGGGCATCGCCGGGCAGGATCCGGCAGCGCTCGAGAAGCTGCGGGCGCTCCCAGCGCAGGAGGTGGTCGACGGCCTCAACCTGGCGACGATGCAGCGCCCCGGCCCGCGCACCGCGAGCGGGCCCTTTGCCGACGGCAAGCTCGCGGTCGATGTGAAGGCAGCCTATGCCTCGGGCCGCTTCGCCCCCGTGCCCGTGATGATCGGCGCGACCAGCGACGATATCGGCGGCAAGGACGGCTTCATGATCAAGGGCGCGCGAGACCTTGCCGGCGCGCTGGGCGCCAGGGGCGTGCCGGTCTTTTACTACCGCTTCTCCTATGTCGCCGATTCGCTGCGCGGGCCCGACACCCGGGGCGCGAGCCATGCCAGCGACATCCCCTATTTCTTCGACACCGTCGCCATCAAATACGGCGCGGCGACCACCGCGCGGGATCGCGCCGTCGGCACCTCGATCAGCGGCTATCTCGTCAACTTCGTGAAGACCGGTGACCCGAACGGCAAAGCCCTGCCCTCCTGGCCGCGTTTCACCCCGGGCGGCGGCGAGATGATGGATTTCACCGCCGACGGCGCGCCCGCGATACGGAGGGATGACGGCACGGGCGGGTGACTCATCAGCGTTGAAACGTCGCCCGGCGAGCCACTCCCTTCTTCTTCCTTCACTTCCCCTTCCCTGGCGAAGAGTTCCGGGTCGGATCGTCCCCCGGACGATCCTTGAACATGCGGGGCATGTTCAACCCGGAACTGGGCCCGGTTGGGGGACGACCGGGAACGGAGAAAAGGGGACACTATACTTAACTGAGCCGAAGCCACAGTCGAGCTTGGTCGCGAAAAGAGTTAAGTATAGTGTCCCCTTTTCTCCCCTTTTCTCCATGACGACGGAAATCCCAGAGATTTTAAGGCGCTTGCTTTCAAGAAGCTTGATACGGCGGTCCAAGGGCTGACAATCGCGGAGGCAAAAGCAGGGTTAGCGGTGGCGTTCGGCGTACCTGAGTCCGCGATCCAGATCACAATCCATGCTTAAGGCCCTGAACGTAGCATCCGCCGCGCCCCGGCAGCGTTCATCGCAATCCGCTCACCGGATTGACCCTGAAACGGCACAGGTGCGGGCCTTTCTTGCCGCCGGTCACCCGACGCCGCCTTCTGTGTTTTGGTTGTCAGACGTTTGCGGGCCTGCATTGTGATCATTTCGGCGATCCATTTCTTGCTATGACCACTAAGCCTGCCACGCGTTCGACGCCATCTTGATCGGCGCAATTTCCCGTTACAGCATCGCGTTTGGCGGCGCATGTATTTCTCAACGTATTAGTTGGGGCACAAACCTGACAGTAAACTACCGAGGGTTGCAAGGGAGCGCTTACTTGCCTCCCAGCCCTCCTGTGCGCCTGGATTCTTCCGTAGGGTTTCAGCGAAATCGGGTTGGTTTTCAATTTGAGGAAATGCCACCTCTGCCATGTCTCTGAGCCGGCAGGCTGCGGGCGGATGATCGCCAAAGTTATCAGGGTCCGGGTCAGTTTCACTGTAAGCGAATAAGGTCATTATTGGAATAGCACCCATCACTAGAGCGCCAGTCTTTGTGGTCACGTCGATTGCGTATTGATCTGCAGCGGCCTCCTCCCTGCGGATTAAAGAAATTCTTTCAGCTTTTGTCAATCCGGAGGGAAATTCCCGAGTTGTATCGCCATGAACATGATGAGCGAGCTCATGAGCAAAAATGAAAGTAAGATTATCGATCATCATTTGCACGGCGGGGCCGGATGTTTCGGCAACGGCTTGGGTAATTTGCTGAGTCGGTTCATGGAGGTAATTCAAAAATGGCGGGGTATCAATTATACTATCGCCCCTTACATAACGCTCCCCATTCTCCTCGGAAACTTGAACCGTGTCCGACAAGAACTGGCCAAAGGCATCCAATTCATTTAACTTATAAGCAACCAGATAGTCTTGGCACATAACGTAAGACAACATCATGAACCCATCCCCGAATTCAATCTCTCTGTTATCACTGTTATTGACAAAGGCATGCGCTAGCGCGAACTCGGAGCGATGCTCGGTTACTTCAACATCAATCGTTGCGAGCAAACGTCTTTCATTTTCTGGGATGACCTTGCTAATATTAGGGATCACTACCCTTTGCAGGGTTCGCCTGGCTGCGAGAGCGACCTGATGCCGATACGCAATTTCTTGATCTTTCGTCATCGGGCGCAATGTTTCAACTTGCGCGAAGGAAGGCGGCGCCAACACCACTGCTCCGAATAACACTAACGCCGTTATCGCTGACCGGACACCTGCGGTTCGGCGCTCATTGTATCCATCCACGGAGAAATCTCCTCAATCGCTTGGCGTTCTGTAGGAATTTCGGTTTTGGTGGGATCGCCGCCGGTTCGCTTCCAGGCTGCAAGTGCGGTCGCTTTCCCAGTTGCGCTAATGATCAGACTGTCGCGGTAGGCAGATAGTGGCGAGATCGCCCTTTGCGCGTCTTCCGCCGTTGCTGGATCAAGGCCTTGGAGCTTGAGAGCCAAAAACGTGTTGATTGCGCGAACTAACCGGCGAGTCTGGAGAATATTTCCCGTGTCGAGGTATCGCTCTGTGCGAGCCACATAAGCCTTAGGCACAGGTGCCTCATGCTGCGTGTCCGGCGCCGACATAGTGGCAGAGGAGGGAAAGACCGCAGGGTAGTATGGCTGAGCTTGGGGAACTGCAACCGGCTGGGCCGTTGGGGGTTCTTTGCCGCGTAGCTCCTTCTGATTTTGAACGGGGCTTGAACCAGTCGTCTGCGAGACCTCTAAAGGCATCGCTAGAGCAAGGCAGATGATAATCGATCCAAAGAGCGCAAAGAAAACACCGGGGCCAACCTTCTGCAACCGGACCTTCCAATTAAAAACTGATATGTCGCCTGCCTGTTCGGTTACAATCCCTTTCAAAAATAGATTTGAACCGAGATACAAAGACATTCCTGCGATCAGTATGATGCTGATTCTTTCGATTGCTCTCGCCCAGCTCGCGACTTCCATATCCATCATGCAGCCTCGATATTGTTGCAGAACTCGCTATCGATCTGGCCGCGCGATCGAAGAGGGGCTACCGCACCGTACGAAACGCAGCTCCAGATCACAATTATACGGGTTCGTAACATTTTCAAATTTTTGATATACATCCGAATTGGATCAATTTCCTCGTCCTGAACTTGATCACGGCCATGAACCCACAGTGACCGCCGGTAGTGTGAGGTTCGGGCATGTTAAGGTAGGTCCCGCGTAGGTCCGATTCTGGCGAGTGACCGAGCCAAGGCACCTTCGCTAGGCAATCCTCGATGCACGAGTTTGCTTTAATTTGGGTGGGGCTTCGAGGGATAAGGGAGGAGATAAGGGAGGAGATAAGGGGACACTATACTTAACTGGGAGATAAGGTGGGAGATAAGGGGACACTATACTTAACTGAGCGGAAGCCACGGTCGAACCTGGTCGCGAAAGCAGTTAAATGGAGTGTCCCCTTATCGTACGTAGCTTCCGACCTGGCGGTTGGCTAATTGACGGTCATTGCAATAGGTTCGTCCCAACGAAGGCCAGGCGAGTGGTTGGGCATGGAGTTCATATTTGAGATATTGCTCCAATTTTTGGGCGAGATTCTGCTTCAGGTGTTTTTCGAGTTTCTCGCTGAACTGGGCGTTCACAGTCTCGCTGACACTTTGAAGAAGCCAAAAAATGCGGTGCTGTCCACTATCGGCTTCGTCTTGTTGGGGGCGATGGCTGGCGGGGTCAGCCTGTTAATTCTTCCAAAATCGCTGATACCCAACCTCGTCTTCCGTAAAGTCAACCTTCTCGTAACCCCGTTGGCGGCCGGCGGGGTGATGATGCTGATCGGACGGCAGCGGGGCAAACGAGGGCAGAACCTGGTCAGGTTGGACCGATTTGGCTATGCCTTTGTCTTTGCCCTTGCGATGGCAGTTGTTCGCTACATTGGCGCGGAATGACCTGGCTTTTCGAGCATCATCTGGATTGTAGAATTTCCGCGTACGTCCTCGGCCATGGCGCCCGAGGCCCCCAGTGACGCCAACAGGGCGTTGGCGCTGACGGCCACGAGGCGGAAGCAGCTTTGCGGTCATCGCCCGATCCTGATTGCCCTCGCGCGACGCCGGATGGCGATATGCCGCTGCGACGATCAATCCGGCCGCCTCTTCGGCGGTATCCGTCATTGCCACCATAATGGTCACAATGTCGAATCAACATTAACCAGATAATGAGCTCGTCATGGCAGAGCAGCGACCGGGGGAGACCGCAATGCAGGCCGTACAGCACGTACAACAAGTGTCAGTCGAACAGAGCAAGCTGAGCCTTACTGACGAGGAGATCAGTTCACGGGCGGTGTTGTACAATTCGGATCCCGATTTCGGGGCTGACCTGCGCACCTTCTGGTCGCTGGGCAAGCCCGCGGCCGAGGAGATCATCCGGTCCTATTGGCACGACAAGGTCTGCGCCAGGATCCGCCCGGAAATCTGGCGGGACAATCCGCAACTGACCCCGGAGGGCGTCACCAACCGCGCTCTGGTCCGCTTCGATCGCCTGCTCGGCGGGCCGATCGACAGCGCCTGGGTGAAATATTCGGCTGAGCGCGCCCATCGCGTCAAGGTGCTCGGCCTCTCGCTGATGCAGTCGATGATTCAGCTCGCTGACCTGTATCGCGACATGGCCAGCCTTGCGCGCACCCTGTTTGCCGACGATCCGGCGCGCGGCGAACGCGTCGCCAGCGCGATCGGCAAGTTCGGCATCATCGAGACCGAGGTGACCGTCGCCGAGCTCGCCGCGACCGAGCGCGCCGGCGCCACTGCGCTGCGCTCGACGATCGGCGACAGGTTTCACGCCATGTCGCGCGACCTGCTGAGCGCGACCGTATCCGACGCGCATGATCTGCATAAGCGCGCGACGGCGACTGCCGCCTCGGCGCGCGGCATGCTCGGCCACACCGCCGACGTGGCCGCGGCGGCCGACCAGTCGGCCGTGGCGATGAACGACGCGGCGCGGACCGCCGCGATCCTGATCGACACCATCTCGGTGACCGAAAAGGAAGTCGCCGCGGCGACTGAAGTGGCCGCGCGCGCCGCCAACCAGTCGACCCGCGCGGTCGATGCCTCGCAGCTTCTGTCCGATCATGCCAAGTCGATCGAATCCATCCTCGGGCTGATCCGCGACATTGCCGGGCAGACCAACCTGCTCGCGCTCAACGCGACGATCGAGGCAGCGCGCGCCGGCGACGCAGGCCGCGGCTTTGCCGTGGTGGCGCAGGAAGTGAAGACCCTGGCCAGCCAGAGCGCCCGCGCGACCGACGACATCGCGCTCAAGATCGCGGCGATCCAGGCGGCGACCGGCGAAGTGGTCGACGCCAATGGCTCGATCCACCACACGATCGACGAGGTCCAGGCGCATGCCGGGCGCATCCAGGACGCAATGAACCGCCAGACCCAGACGGTGACGGCCATCACCAGCGCGGTCGATGAGACTGCGCTCGCGGCGCGGTCGATGGCCGAGAATGTCGCCGTCATCCGCTCGGCGACTCAGCATGTCGCGTCCGAGATCGAGGAGGTCGAGAATGGCTTCCGCCTGGTCGACGAGCGGCTGATCGCGCTCGAATCCGAGACGGCCACCTTCATCGAGCGCATCGCCGCCTGATCCGACCGGCGCCGGCGCGCCCTTTACGCGCCGGGGCGGGCCCGCAATAAAAAGAAGATACGGGGACAGACCGACGGGAAAGTCCCAGGGGCCGCCGATCCGCCCGATTGGCTGCTCACGACCACTTGTTGTCGTTCCCAGCTCATTTTCGGGGCCCTGAAAGCCGCGGGTCCGCTCTCACCCCTATCCTGCACTCCCGAGGGATTCCCAATCGGCGGGCTCTGGTGGTCACGCGTTACTGGGCTTTCCGGCGCACGGCCCTCGCATAACTGCCGTTCTCCAGGACGATTTGGGTTGGCAATCAGCGATCACCATAGCGCCGGGCTATGCGCTCGGTACGCTGAGCTATCCCCTTGGCAGGATCGAGCTGGACGATCTTCGCGCCCGTACGATTCATCGCGGCCAAGGCGGCTGGCCAATGTTGGTCGGACAGCGCGATGAAGACAGTCACCTTCGACAACGACCGATCAGGCAGCGTCGAGGCTATCTTCTTCAAAACAGTCAGAAGGTTCGGTTCGGAGAGCGATGCCAGCGCCACCTTGTCGGCGTAGCTTTCGGTCAGCGCGTCGTGGACCCATGTCTCCGATACGGCATAGTCATCCGCACTCGGGAGGCGGAGGACGGTGGTGGACGGCGTTTCATTGTCACCGATCAAACGACCGACCGCCTCGCGCAGATAGCCGTGCCATTCACGTTCGGTGTTGGTTTTTGGCCCGAACAGCGGAGCAAGAAACGCTGCCTTCGTGGCTGCTTCGTCGCCGATCTGCGCAGCGAGAACCTTGCGGCCCGTTGCCAATGCATCATCCCAAGAGATTGGATTGATTGGCGAAACCTTTCCATCGATGAGATCAACCGCAATGTCGATCGTGGCGGGATCGGACACAAAGTCCTCGGCAGGGATCACGACGGGAATTATTACCTGCTTGCCGGCGGGCGAGAAGCGTGGATCGCCCCGCCAATGGATGGAACTAACTGAATGGGGCAGCGCCTTGATGTAATCGACCGGGACGATATCGGACAGGGCGAGCGCACGAACCAGCTTGCCCCCCGCACCGTAAATTACCACGACGTTCGGCCCATAACCCGTGCCATGCCAGTCATCGAACGTGACGGCATACGCGCCATCGTCCCGAACGAGAGCCGATACCGGGGCGACGTCATTTGCAATTTGATGCTCCCAGGCCACCTGCCAGCGCTTGCCCACCAGTCGCTCCAGCCGCGCGTTCGCAACCGGTACGCCGCCCTTCCTCTGTCCGGCGGGATCGACGTTTTTGACCTTGTCCTGGAAATAACCGAGCTGGCTCTTGAGATCGCGCGGAGTGACGATGATGCGGGCGTGGCCAGCGCAGGAGGTATAGGTGGTAGTCGTCGGCAACATCCAGCTATCGGCACATGATGGTGCGGGCGTGATGGAAACCAAGATCGTAGCCAGGGCCAACAAACCCGGTGCGCGAGATATCCTCATTAGCTCACCCTTAAAGATACAATGTATCATTCCCGAGTGATGTCGCGCAATCCCTGCCCCGGTCGAAAACCATTGCCAGCGGCAGGGGATCGAACCCGCACCCGTTTTCGGGATCGCTGTAGCGATACGTCTACCAATTCCGTCACGCTGGCACGTCGATTGTGGCGAACCGGCCGGGGCATCGCAATAGCCGCCTTCGGCGCGTGCGTGGTGGAGACTTGTCGGGCAGCTTCAAGATGCAGAACGATGAAACACGCCGTTGAAGTACGATTTTTCATCCTACCCGGAGATAAGGGGACACTTTCACCCGGAGATAAGGGGACACTATACTTAACTGAGCCGAAGCCACAGTCGAGATTGGTCGCGAAAGCAGGTTAAGTATAGTGCCCCCTTATCTCCTGGGCCGCCTGCAGTCAGGCAGCTTTCCAACCGGATAACCTGCCGTTCGACTATTAGGCAGGCCGTATAGATCGATGGCGCCGGAGCGGCCAAAAGTGTCGGTTAGCTACCGTTCGCAGATGGGGGAGCCACCGGTCCAGTATATTTTTGTAGCGCGCCTTGTTCAACCAGCCCGTTAAGAGCTTCCGTGAATGCTCGGTTCCACATGCCGGTCAAGCCAACGCGCGAAAACTTTTCCTGAATGCCGTGGCCAGACGTCGTCAACGTTGCGACTACCGTATGAGTCGCACGGTCGTAAATCTGCCAATCGATCGAAAGTGTCACATCGCCCTTCTCGCCGTTCACTGACGAGCAGACGTTGAGCGTGTCGGGATGGACGACCGCACCGATGAGAAGGTCGGCCTTGTTCTTGTCGCTATCGTCGGCGAACAGGTTAGCCGAGACCGTCACAACGTGGAAACCAAGCGCGCTCATTTTCTCGGCAAAGAGCTGGTCGTATCGCTCGTAATCCTCAGACTTCTTTTGCTTGGGAAGGATTGCTTCGATCTTCGAGGGAAAGACACAGAGCGTGCCGCCCTTCAACTTGCCGGCGACGGGGCGCGATTCTGTGTCAAGGATAACCTTGCTCAGTTGAACCGTTTTTGCTCCGGGCGAGGGCTCCTCTGCCGAGCAAGGTGGTGCGGCAAAAGCCAGCGCCGAGCAGGACAGCGCGAATAGAAAAGACTTCATGTAAATTCCCCCCGGAAACTTGTTGTGTCGGCTTAGTCTCGCACGATTTCGCGATCAAGTACCGGGTGGGACTCGGCCGAAACGGCCCGACCGACCAGGCTGGGAACGACAAGGCGGGATAAGGGGACACTATCCTTAACTGAGCCGAAGCCACAGTCGAGATTGGTCGCGAAAGCAGTTAAGTATAGTGTCCCCTTATCTCCTCGATCGAGATTGGTCGCGAAAGCAGTCAAGTATAGTGTCCCCTTGTCATTGGTTTAGACCATGGGCCACCATCCGCATTCCGAAAACCCGACGCCATTCCAGAATAGCTAACCCATGCCGTTCATAAGTTCGCGGTTCGCCACATCCAGAAGACTGCAAACCCGACTATCAGTGCATCCCCAATCATGACGCCCCAGAAGTCATTGGGCTCTGCATTGCGCCAAACCTCGTGTCCACGAAACCTGGTATGACCTCGTCTCATCGCTTTGGCGATCCGCCAACAGGCCCATGCGCCCAGAGCGACATATACGATCTCAAGAAGGATGGTCTTGACCAGTTCGGCCTCCCCGACATGCGCACATACAGACCTGATTTAGCCAGTCATCCCGCCCCGCGCCATGCGGAACGGCGGCAATTGGGTCGGCTGCCGTCAGACCGATTTCCTCCGCAGCCTCCCGCCCCGCTGCCGGCGCATCGGGAAAGAGGCATCGGTCGGCGAACAAGCTGACGGCGCGATACCCTGATTCAACCTCATCGCCGCCCGTGCCACGGCGCGATCCGACGCAGCACCTCTCCGGCGCACCGCGTCGCCGCTCTTTCTCAGCTTGAATATCTTTCGATGACCGGCGCCGGCTGTCAGTCCGCCTAACGCCCGGCGCGCTGGCTGTTAGCTGGCTGATACCTGGCTGATACCTGGCTGATAACTGCCGGAACAGCCAGAAAGCTGGCTGATATGCTGGCTGTTACCTGGCTGTTACCTGGCTGTTATCGGGTAACAGCCAGCCCGGCCACAACCATCTGAAAATACGCCGGAAATCCCGTTCTGAAATCCAACATAACAGCCAGAAAAACAATGTTCGCGAATAACAGCCAGCTCGTCGCCGCTTTCCCGCGCGAGGGGCGCGCCTCAGATCCGGTTCGCCTTCGCAATCGCCCCGAGGTGAAGCGCGCTCGGCCGCGGCGTGCGGCTGAAGCTCTCGCGGTCGACCGCGACCAGACCGAACGGCACGCCATAGCCCGAGGTCCATTCGAAATTGTCGAGCAGCGACCAGTAGAGATAGGAGTGCACCGGAATGCCCTCGTCGATGCATTGCCGCACCCCGTCCAGCGCCTGGTCGATAAAGGCGATGCGGCGGGCATCGTCATTGGTCGCGATGCCGTTCTCGGTGACATAGATCGGCTTGCCGATCGCGGCATGCGCCCAGCGGATCGTCGCGGCGAGCGCCTGGGGGTAGAATTCATAGCCCGACAGGGTCAGCTCGGCGCCGGCGGGCGGCGGCACGAACCCGTTCGGGTCGACGCGGAAGCGGGTATAGGTCTGCACCCCGAAGAAATCGGCATGGCTGCGCGCGACCTTCACCCAGTCGCCATAGAGCCGGTCGCGATACTGGTCGGCGAGCGCGGCCGGGCCGACCGCCTGGATGTCCTGGGTGGTGAGCGTGATGCCGACGGGGAGGTCGGGCCGCGCCGCCTTGATCGCGTCATGGCCCTTGCGGTGCGCCTCGATCATCACCGGCGTGACGATCGCCGGATCGGCATAGGCAAGGCGCGAGAAGCGCGGTGAATCGATCGCCTTCGCCGCCGCGGCGATCGCCAGGCGCGCCTTGGGGATGCCGGCGGCGAATTGCGGGAAGAGGTTTACCAGCAGCGCGATATTGGCTTCGTTGAAGGTCGTCGCGAGGTACATCAGCCCGCCGAGATGCGCCGCCGCCCTGCCGCAATAGCGGGCGAACAGCTTGGGCGCGTCGCTTGCCTCGAAGCCGCCCCGCGCCGCGAACCAGAGCGGCACGGTGAAATGGTTGAAGGTGACGACCGGCCTCAGCCCATGCGCGCGGCAGGCCTCGAGCACGCGGGCATAATGGTCGAGCTCGGCGTTGGAGAAAAAACCCTCGCTCGGCTCGATCCGCGCCCATTCGATGCCCATCCGGTAGCAGTTGAAGCCGAGCCGGGCGGCGAGCGCGATATCCTCCTCATAGCGGTGATAGCTGTCGCAGGCGTCGCCCGAGCGCTCCTTGAACATGCTCGGCTTGAGATTCTCCATCAGCCAGGCATCGGTGTTGGTGTTGTTCCCCTCGCTCTGATAGCCCGAGATCGCGGTCCCCCAGAGGAAATCGCGCGGCGCGGGTCGCCGCTGCGCCGAAGGCATCGCCGCCGCCGGGGCCGCGACCCCCGCCGCCAGCGCGCCCGCCGTCACGATCAGCTCGCGCCGCGATACGTCACCCGTCTCGGCCATTCCTGCGTCCTCCCATGCCATGCTGAAGCCGGCCTCTGGCGGGCGGCTTTTTCCTCACTCACTCTATTGTTAATGTGAGCCAGCGCGAATGCAAAGCAAAGAGATGGCAGCGAAAATGCCGGGGCCGCTCTTGATATCTATTATCGGCGGGCTAACATTCCCTCCGGAGGTAGCCATGGCCAGCAGCGTCGATCTCGGTGAGAAGCTCGAAGCCATTGTCGGCCGGCTCGTCAAGTCGGGCCGCTACAATTCCCGCAGCGAAATCCTGCGGGAGGGCGTTCGGCTGATCGATGAGCGGGAAACCCGGCTTGCCGCGCTGGACGCATCGATCGCCCGCGGCCTCGACGATGCTGCGCGCGGTCGGGTCCACGACATCGATTCGGTCGCTGCCACGCTCGATGCCAGATATGCGGACGCGGCCAAGGCCGGCTGAACGCAGTGAAGGTCGTCCTGACGGCTGAAGCGCTTGGCGACCTCGAGCGGATCGGCGACTATATCGCACGGGACAATCCGATGCGCGCGCGCAGCTTCGTCGCGGAACTACTCGACAAGGCGCGCGGCCTCGCCACCATGCCCCAGGGCTTTCCGGTGGTGCCCCGCTTCGCCCATCTCGGCGTTCGTCGCCGGGTGCACGGCGGCTATCTGATCTTCTACCGGGTGGAGAAGGATCGCATCACCGTGCTTCATATCCTCCACGGCGCGCGGGATTATGAGGCGCTGCTGTTCCCGGACGAATAGGCGGGCGGCCTATTTGGCCGCATATTGCCCGGGCTCGGCGCCGAAATGCTCCTTGGCATGGGCGCGGGCGGCGGTGGCGGTCGGGAAGATCTCGTCCTGCAGGGTCGAGGTCACGATCGGGTAATGCTGCGAATTATAGCGGGTGTCGCGCACTGTCAGGCGATAGCTGCCTTCCTCGTTCTTCTGGATCAGGAAAGGCTTTACGGGGATTCTGGACATGGGAAGCTCGATTCTTCTGGCCCTCTCCCGCTGGCGAGAGGATCGGGATGGCGGCCTTGTCTTCCGACACAGGGACAAGCCCCCGACCATTGCGTCTCATCGCGGCTTATGTTCACAAGCGTAAAAGCCAGTGCTGCCGGACGCGATCCAGCGCTCGCGATGCGGGAGCGCCAACCCGGTTGATATCGGCGCTCGGGGCAAGCACGTCAAGGGCGGGCCCTGCGGGAAGAATGCCCGACGGGGTCGCCGGAGACGGCGTGCAGTTGAATCGCTTCCCGTTTGGCCGCGACGGCCGTAATGCAGAATATCGTTGTACGGCGACGAGACCAGTCAATCTGCCCGCGTTGGGCGTCGCCAGGTGATCCAGAGAGTCGGGGGGGGATTGTCCCGGATCGACTCGCCGCCGCACTTCGACATGATAGTCTTTCGTGATCCAATTTACTTTAACAATCTCAGCATTTACCATTAATATGGTTGCATCTTGATCGTTCCGTCAGTGTACTGCTTCACACCGCCCGCGAGCCACCTGCAAGCCATCGCGCGCAGACCGGGCCCAGCTCGGCCACGCTGCGCGTTTCATAGTCGGTGACGTCGCGCAGGGTGAGCGTATCGCGCCAGCGGCCGTTGATCCCCTTGTTGATGAAGGTCTCCGCGCCGCCATCCCAGAAGACGCCGCCGAGCGGCGCTGCCTTGCCGGCATTGGCCTTCATCCAGGCAAAGCCGCAATGCTCCACCATCGCCGGAAATCGGGCCGGGTCGACCTGGATGCCGAGGAAATCGGCGATGCGCCGCATCTCGCCCGGCAGGTCGCGCTTCAGGTCCTCATAATGGACGAGCAGCACATTCGGCAGCTCCTTGATCGCCCACCAGCTGCGGACATGGTCCCAGAAGGGCCAGAAGGGCGCGCCATCCTCGTCGAGCCAGGTGCGGAAATAGCGGCGCAGATCGGGGTCGGCGGGCGGGATCGGCGGGCCGACCCGGCCCGGGCTGTCGTTGATCGCGGCATACCAGGCCTGGTTGGCGTTGGCGTGGTGGTTGTGCATGCTCCAGATCACGTCGCGGCCGTCGCGGGCGACATAGATGTAGCGGGCGATATGGTCGACGACGAGCGCGTCGACCGGCAGATGGGTCTTGAGGAAACGCCGGTGCGTCTGCGCCTCGACCGCCGGCAGCTTCACTTCCTTGGGCGGCACGCGCAGGTCGAGCCAGGGCGAGAGCTCGGCGACGGTCACGTCGGGGTCGCCCGCGAAGATCAGCTGGCCGACGATCTGCTGCATCCAGGTGGTGCCGGACTTGCCGTAGGTCGCGATGATCACATCGTCGTCGCGAAAGGCGAAGTCGTTCCAGATCGTCGAATCCATGTGATGATTGTGCATCTCGCGGCGCTTCATCGGCGCGGCGGGCCACAGCTTCGTTGCCATTCTCACTTTGCTCCCTGGGCCTTGGGCCTTGGCTTTGTCTGAAGGGTACAGCGCGGCGAGCGGATCTAGGGGGGGCCGGGGGTCGCCGCGCTGTGCGATGATCCCTGCGCATGCGGCGCGAGTCGGGCAATTCGCCTGCGCCGAAGATGCGACGGGTGCGACGAAAAGGCAGCCGCCCTTGCCGGCGTCAGGCCTTCCCCTTCCCCTTCCCCGCGGCCCCGATATTCTTCAGCGCCTCGCGCCGGCTGAGCCCGCTCAGCCGCCCCGCATTCGCCGCCACATAGCGCGACACCTCAGCCGGATCGGTCCAGGCATATTGGCGCAGCGCCCAGCCGATCGCCTTGCGCAGGAAGAACTGTTCCGAGGCGATCGACGGTTCGATACAGGCGTAGAGCAGCTCGAGATCGGTATCCGCCTTCGCCTTGATCTGGACGAGGATCGCGCTGCGGCGTTTCCACATGTCGTCGTCCTGCGCCCAGGCGCGCATCAGCGGCTTCATCGCCGCCGGATCATGCCGCAGGATATCCCAGAGCCGCTGGGTGGCGATGGCATCGACATAATCCCACCAGGCGCCGGTGACGATCATCTCCTCGTAGAGCGGGAGCGCCTCGATCGTCTGGAAGGCCCGCGCGGCGCGGACGCCGGTCAGCTCGATCGCTGCGTAGCGCTCCTCGCGGAACCGTGCGCCGCGCCAGATCGCCAGCACGTCGCGCTGCCATCCGGCGGCGTCGCGCCAGGCGAGGTCGGCAAAGACCGCCTTGCAGGCGGCCCGCAGCGGCACCGTCGAGACGCCGAGATAGGGCATGGCCGACTTCATATAGGCCTGCATCGCCGGTGCCCGTGAGGGATCCGCGATGGCGGCAAGTCGGGCGTGGAGGGTTGCGGCGAGCTCAGTCATGGCATTGCCGGCGATAGCAGAAGCCGGCGGGCACGGCAGCAGGCAACGCCCCGACACGACATGGGCCGCCCCTTGCGGGACGGCCCATGCGCGTTGGCTTCGGAGGGGGATCAGAAGCGGAGGCGGACGCCGGCGCGGCCGCCATAGCCCTCATAATCGCCGCCGTCAGCGTAGCGGCCTTCGAAGAAGCCGCTGATCTTGCCCTGGTCGGAGCCGATGTTCATGCCGAGCGTGCCCTCGCCATAATCGCGGATCCGGTCGTTCGAGAACAGCACCGTCTGGCCACCGCTGACGAAGGCGACCTGGTCCCTGCCCTTGAACTCATGGACGTAATTGCCGCCGGCATAGAAGGACACCTTGGCCGGGCCGATATCGGCGACATAGCCGATCCGGGCGCCGCCCTTGCCGCGGACGCCATCCTGCTGGTCGAAGCCGAAGGTGCCTGAAGCGACGGTGAAGTCGTCCATGTCGGTGTGCGTGTAGGAGACGCTCGCCGCCGGCTCGATGAACAGGGTGGTGCCGAGGCGGAAGCCGATCTCCGCCTTGCCGCCATAGACCGAGCCCTGCAGGTCGCGGCTGTAGCGACCGGTCAGGCTGTTGTTGCTGCCCCAATAATGGTCATATTTGGCGAGCGCGTTGAGGAAGAAGCCGCCGGCCGAGTAATTGGCGTAGACGCCGCCGTTCACGTCGTCGAAGTTCATCCGGTCAGCTGAATTGGCGAAGTTCAGGTTCGAATTGAGATAGCCGCCGGTGATGCCGAAAGCGAAGCCGCCGCTGCCGAAATCAACGCCCATCTGGCCGCCGAAATAATCCTGCTTGTAGCCGAGATTGACCTGGTTGGTGATGCCGAAATTGGTCACCGTCCGGCTGCTCGTCCGCTGCTCGACCTGGCCGAGGGCCTGGGCCCAGACCCTGCCGCCGGCGCCACCGGTGCCGTTCGCTGCGATATTGTCGCGCAGCTCGCGCATATGGCCGGTCCAGGCATCGCCCGATTGCAGCCACAGGTTGCGCACCGCCTCGCCGAAGATGGCGGCACGGTACACGCCCACACCAGGAGCACCGACCAGATTATAGGCGAAGGTCGTCGGGTTGTAGACGATGCCGTACTGGATGAGGCCCTGGTCGACATTGCCGTTGGCGAGCGTGAAGGCATTGGCGCTGGATCCGGCACCGGCCTGGACCAGGGTTGCCGCCGTACCCAGCACCGCTGCGTTGGTGCCGAGGATGGTCAACCCGACCTGGGTCGAGCCGGTGGCGGCGCCGCCGATGCGAAGCTGATCGGTGTTGACGCCGGCACCGCCCGGAATAACGTCGAGGCCGAGTGCCGCCGCGCCGCCGCCGCTATAGGTGCCCGGCAGGACGAGCACGTCACCGACATGGCCGTTGCGCAGGTCGACCAGCCCGGAATTGTTGAAGGTCTCGAGCCCGGCCATCGTGATCGTGCCAGCCGTCGCAGCGTGGCCGAGCACGGTGAACGTCCCCGAATTGGTGAAGCTGTCAGTGCCCGCGCCGAAATCGGCATTGGCATTGGCAAGATAGGTGCCGCTGTTCGTGAACTGGTCGTTGCCGGCGCCGTAGAGGCTCACTGCGGTTGCGTTGAAGATGCCGCTGTTGGTCACGACATCGGCATTGTCGCTGAGCGCGATGCGCCCGTTGATCGTGCCGCTGTTGTTCAGCGTGACCGCACCGCCATTGGCGACGAGGGCGTAGCTGGCGCCGCCCAGCGTGCCGGCATTGTTCACCTTCGTGCTCGTGCCCGAGGTGATCGTCGCGCCATTGGCGCCGCCGGTGAGCGTGCCGCCCGCCGCCAGATTCACCACGGCGTCAGTCGCCGCGACCACAGTCACGCCGTCCGACGTCGCCGAATTGTTGGCGCCCGCCAGCAGGACGCGAACCGAGCCGCCCGTGCTGGTGGCGACGACACCCGTCGATGCCGCACCGGTAGTGGTCACGCCGTTCGTCGTCACATTCACTGCGCCGCCGCCATTGGCGACAACGCCGCGGCTGCCGGCGCCGGTGGTTGCGATCGTGCCCGTGGTCGCAACGGTGACGGCGTCGGTCGCATTGACGTTGATCGCATCGGCGTTCGCGCCGGCCGTGGTGATCGGGCCGGTGCCGGTGACGGTTGCGGTCGCCGAGGCGATCGGGCCTGCCGGGATCGAGATACCGGTCGAGCCGGCACCCAGCGTCGAGACGGTGTTATAGGTGACGTTGGCACCCTGGGCTCCGGTCGCGACAATGCCGCGCGCATTGTCACCGGCGGTCTGGACCCGCGTCGACGTCGTGCTGGCGATGCCGTCAGTCGACGTGACGAGGATGCCGTCGGCGCCGAGACCGCGGGTCTTGACGCTCGCCAGGTTGGCTGTCGCTGCACCGCCGGCCGCATTCACGATCGCGCCGGTCGCGCCGGCGCCCGTCGTCGAAATCGTTCCGCCGGTGACGGTGGCGGACCCGGTGCCGCCGGTCTGTGCGAGCACGCCGGTCGAGCCGGCACCGCCGGTGCCGATCGAGCCGACATTGACCAGCACGTTGCCGGTGCCCGACACTGCCGAGGCGCCAACGGCACCGACGCCGGTGGTGGTGATGTCGCCGGTCGTGGCGGCGATGTCGCCGCTGGTGGTCGTGAGCAGCGCACCGAACGCGCCGTCAGCGCTGGTGGTGATCGTCGACGTCGGCGAGCCCTGCAGCGTCAGCGACTGGGTGGTCGCCACAGCGCGCACACCGGGGTTGAGGCCGCCGGTCGTGTCGATCACCGTGTCGGGGTTGAGGACGATCGTGAGATCGGCCGGCGGCGCGACATAGGTGACGCCGTTCGCATAAGGATTGTTGGCTGCGACACAGGTGACGGTGCCGGCGGCAGCGCCGCCGCATTCGTCCTGGGCAAAAGCCGGCTGCGTTGCCGCCACCATGGCGAGCGCGCCGAGGCCTGAGCTGATGAGGAGCCGTGCCCTGGCGCCATGAGAAGAAGTGAAGGCGCGAACAGAGCGATGCGAAACGATCATTGTAACCGGTCTCCTGAGAAGGTCCCCCCGGTCGAATTTTGTCGCCCTAGATGCAACTCAACCACCACGCCACTCGTATGACTACTAGCGCAAGCGAATGTAACGCCTGCGAAATTTTCGACCGGCGCGTAAATCAGGCCGGTTCAGGAGGGGTAATGCTGCTCGACATTTCGAGACCGACCGAGCCCGATCATCTGCCGCCGGCGAACGATCGCGGGATGGACATGTCGCGGCGACTGATGGCCGCCGTGGCGCAGGCGCCGACTGCCTTTGCGATCTGTGACGACCGTTTCAGGCCAACCTTCGCCAATGACGCGGCCCGCCGCCTGATCGGGCTCACGGCGGCTGAGCCACTGCCCGATCATGGCCTGGGCGAGCTGGTTTCGGCCTGCTCGACCGGGCCCGAGACGATCCGCGCCGCCTTGACCGCGGGCGGACACTGGCAGGGCCGCTTGCGGCTCGCCGTGCCGAAACTGCTGGCCGGTGGCATCGATGTCCAGGCAACCATCTCGTGCTTCGGCGTGGCGGAGACCGGGATCCTGATCAGCGCGACCGTTCCGGAAGCGATTGCGCCGTCGGACGAGGAACTCATCCGCCGATCCCCGCGACTCAGCGAGCGCGAGCGCGAGGTGGTTCTCGGCCTGTTGCACGGCGGATCGAACAAGTCGGTCGGGCTCATGCTGAAGCTCAGCCCGCGCACGGTCGAGTTTCATCGCGCGAAACTGATGCTGCGGTTCGGGGCCAGGTCGCTCATGGGGCTGCGCACCGCGATTCTGGAAGAGGCAGCCGCGGCCACCGACCGCCGATAAAGCCCGCTCGGCGCCTCGGACCAATCGGGGCCCCAACACCTGTCAGCGTCACAAAGCATGAGACACTGCGCCCATTTGCCCGTCTCTCCGTTGAGTATTTGAATGGTCAGTATCCGTAAGTAATTCTACTTAAATGGTCGATCATATGAGGGTAAAGTCCCACGTTGCGCGAGCGGCGCATTCGATTTATTCACCGGAATGGTCGCATACTTTATCATTTCCGGAAGCACTCAATAGTTAATTACCCGTTAATATTTTTATTTTATTTAGAGCGGAACAATCGAAACAGTACGGAGTATTTACTGATTGAACCGTATCAACCGAGATATCGTGTTCTGACCACATCCGTTACCGGTAGAGGAGCAACCTCGCTGGACCGGCACTGACTGGCTGCCACTGCTCGCTGCGAGCGGCGGCCGGCGTACCCAGGTCTGCGGCGTTTCTTGCGAGGTAATTCTGTGAAATCGGGGATTTTCATCACGGCGGCGCTGCTGGCGTCAAGCCAGGGCGCGCAGGCGCAGGTCGTCACCGGCGGCGGGCAAATTCAGCAGATTCCGCCCGCGCCCGTCGCCCCCAAGCCAGTGCCCGACCTCCAGCTCACCCCGCGCGCGCCCGCGCCGGATACCGGCCCGGTCGGCGCCCCCATCCAGGTCAACGCGCTCCACATCACCGGCGCGACGCTGTTTCCCGAACCCGTACTGATCGCGGCGGGCCGTTTCGCGCCGGGCTCCTCGCTCACCCTGCGCGACCTGCGCGGCATCGCCGCACGGATCTCGGCCTATTACAACAGCCGCGGCTATTTCCTCGCCCAGGCCTATCTCCCCGAGCAGGACATCAAGGACGGCGTCGTCACCATCGCGGTGATCGAGGGCCGCTACGGCAAGGTCGGCGTGCAGAACCACACCAACCTGTCGCCGCGCGTCGCAAACGGCGTGCTGGCCGGGCTCGACAGCGGCGATGTCGTCACCAATGCCCCGCTCGAACGGCGCCTGCTGCTCTTGTCCGACATTCCCGGCGTGACGGTGCACTCGACACTCGCGCCCGGCACCGAGGTCGGCACCACCGACCTCATCGTCGATCTCGCGCCGTCGCCGCGCATCACCGGCAGCCTCGAGGCCGACAATGCCGGCAACCGCTATACCGGCGCCTATCGCTTCGGCGGATCGGTCAACCTCAATGATCCGACCGGGCTCGGCGACATGCTCTCGCTGCGCGTCCTCGCCTCGACCGAGGGCCTCGCCTATGGCCGCGCCGCCTATCAGGTGCCGATCGGCAACCTCACCCTCGGCGTCGCCTATGCGCATTTCCGCTATGATCTGAGCCACGAATTCGAGAGCCTCGATGCCCATGGCAAGGCCGATATCATCACCGCCTTCGCCAGCTATCCGCTGGTCCGCTCGCGCAGCACCAATCTCTATGCGGTCGCAGCCTTCGACGCGAAGAAGTTCGTCGACCGGGTCGACCTGACCGCAAGCGAATCCGACCGGCGGAGCCGGGTCGTCACGCTCGGCCTCAACGCCGACTGGCGCGACCGGCTCGGCGGCGCGACCACCGCGTCGATCGGCTGGAGCATCGGCCATCTCGATATCGAGAGCCCGGTCGAACGCGCGGTCGACGACATCACCGCGCACAGCAATGGCGGCTTCAACAAGATCGCGTTCAGCCTCGCGCGCCTCCAGCATGTCGCGGGCCCCTTGTCGCTCTACGGCGCGGTGCGCGGGCAGGCAGCCTTCAACAATCTCGACAGCTCGGAGAAGATGGAGCTGGGCGGGGCGTACGGCGTCCGCGCCTATCCCGAGGGCGAGGCTTATGGCGACCAGGGCTATATCGCCACCGCCGAAGCGCGGCTGCGCCTGTCGCCGCAGGGCGTGCCCGGCCAGTTCCAGCTCATCGGCTTCGTCGATGTCGGCGAGGTCGATTACGCCCATGATCCCTGGTTCGCCGGATCGAACAGCGCGCATCGCAGCGGCATCGGCGGCGGACTGAGCTGGGCGGGACCCGAGCGGATCCTGATCAGCGCCACCTATGCGACCAGGCTGGGCAGCCAGCGGGTCACCTCGCAACCCGACCGGGCCGGCCGCTTCTGGTTCCAGATCGTAAAGCTCTTCTGACGCCGCTTCCCGCACGCGCTGACCCGAATTCGAGGACCGACATCATGACCAGCATCACCCGCCGCCTTTCCACAAGCACCGCCCTTCCCCGCTTCAGCCGGCTCGCCCTGCTCGGCCTCGCCGGATCGCTTGCCGTCGCCAGCGCCGCCCAGGCGCAGGACCTGCCGACCGGCGGCAGCGTCGTCGCCGGCAGTGCGCGGATCATCAACACGACCAACAAGGTGACGATCGTCCAGGCGAGCCAGGCAACCGCGCTCAACTGGGACAGCTTCAACATCGGCCAGGGCAAGATCGTCCAGTTCATCCAGCCCAACGCCAGCGCGGTCGCGCTCAACCGGGTGACCGGCAATGACGGCTCGGTGATCCTCGGCAGCCTGACCAGCAACGGCAAGGTCTTCCTGGTCAACCCGAACGGCGTGATGTTCGGCCAGGGCGCTCAGGTCAGCGTCGGCGGCCTCGTCGCCTCGACGCGCGGCATCTCGAACGCCGACTTCATGGCCGGGCGCTACAGCTTCGCCGGCAGCGGCGGCGGCGCAGTGCTCAACCAGGGGACGATCACCGCGCATGACGGCGGCTATGTCGCCCTGCTCGGCGCGACGGTCAGCAACGACGGGCTGATCTCGGCGCGGTTCGGCACGGTGGCGCTCGCCGCCGGCAATGCGTTCACGCTCGACGTCGCCGGCGATGGCCTGCTCAACGTCGCGGTCGATGCCGGCGCGGTCAACGCGCTGGTCCGCAACGGCGGCATGATCCGTGCCGATGGCGGCAATGTCCTGCTCACCGCGCAGGCCGCCGGGCAGCTGCTCCATACCGTCGTCAACAATAGCGGCGTGATCGAGGCGCATACGCTCCAGAACCAAGGGGGCACGATCAGGCTGATGGGCGACATGGCCAGCGGCACGATCAACCAGAGCGGCACGCTCGACGCCGGCGCGCCGAACGGCGGCGATGGCGGCTTCATCGAGACGTCGGCGGCCCATGTGAACATCGCGGACAGCTCGAAGATCAGCACCGCGGCGCCCGGCGGCGTGACCGGCACCTGGCTGATCGATCCGCAGGACTTCACGATCGGCGCGGGCGGCAACATCTCGGGTGCGACGCTTTCGGCTTTGCTGGTGACCAACAGCGTCACGATCTCGACGCTTCCCGGCCCGGACATGACGACGCCCGGCACCCCGCCGGTGACCAATATGGGCACCTCGTCGCCCGGCAATGGCGACATCAACGTCAATGACAGCATTGCCTGGACGGCAACGCCGAGCACCACGACGCTGCGTCTGAACGCAGTCCGCGACGTCAACATCAACGCCTCGATCACCGCGACCAACGGCAATGTCGTCGCCTGTTGCGGCCGTGACGTGAACGTCAATGCGGCGATCACCACCACGAACGGCAGCGTCCTGCTCAACGCCGGCCACAATGTGAACGTCAGTGCGGCGATGACGACGACCGACGGCAATATCGCGCTGTGCGCCGGGCTCAACATCCTGATCGCGGGCGCCGTCACCCTGACGCGGGGCAGCACGATCCCGTCGCAGAGCCTCGGCCTTCAGGCCGGCCTGCTGATGATCGCCGGCGCCGCCGGCACCGGCCCGGGCATCGCCGGCGGCACGGTGACGTTCGCGCCACTCGTCCCGCCGATTACCGTCACCGGGCCGAACGCGCTGGTCAACATCAACTACAACCCGGTCTCCTATGCGGCGCCGACCGACTTCTCGAACCGCTTCACCCTCAGCCTCGGTGCAGCGATCGTCCAGCATATGCTGCTCTTCCCCAAGGGCGCAAAGACCGCCGACGGATCGACCGCGACCACCCTCAGCGGCTTCAACACCACCGCCGCCTCGGGGGTGCCGGCCGGCGTGACTCTGGTGGCCGGCCCGAACGCTGTCGCCACTTTCGACAGTGCCGGCGCGGGAACCGGGATCGGCATCACCTATACCGGCTACAGCCTGGCGGGCGCCAATGCCGGCCAATATGCGCTGGCCGGCTCGTGCTGCGTCTCGACCTTCCGGACGACCGGCGTGATCACCGCTGCGGTGGTGGTCATTCCGCCGGTGGATGTCCCGCCGGTCGTCGTCCCTCCTGTCGACGTGCCCCCGGTCGTCGTTCCTCCCGTCGTGGTGCCTCCAGTCGTGGTGCCGCCCGTCGTGGTGCCGCCGGTCGTGACGCCGCCCGGTTCCACGCCGGTTCCGGTGACCGAGACCCCGATCGGCCAGTACCCGATCGCCGGCGCGGCACCGATCGGCGCATCGGGCGGCTATGAGCTCGCCGTGGTCAATGGCGGCGTCCATCTGCCCGGCGGGCAGCTCCAGTCGACCCAGCCGCTGGTCGAGGTGCCACAACCGGTCGTCGAAGTCCTGGCGCCCGCCCCGGTGGGGCCGTTCATCCAGCCGCTGCCGCGCACGCCTTATGCGCCCAAGCAGGATCGCAACTGAGCATGAGGCGAGCGTTCGCGGTCGGCATCGGCCGGGTGATGCCGATCGTGGCGCTGGCGCTCGCCCATCAGGCGTGCGCCGGCGCACCCGCCCCCGCCCGGGCAAAGGTGACGATGGCGCAGGCCGCCGGCCGAAGCATGTCGGCCGACACGCAGCGGCTCGCCGACTGGGTGGTGGCTTCGGGCGATACGCATGGCCTGCCCTTCATCATCGTCGACAAGGTCGCGGCCCGGGCCTTCGCGTTCAGCGCGCATGGCCTGGCCCGCGGCAGCGCGCCGGTGCTGCTCGGCGCAGCCCGTGGCGACATCTCGCCGCCCGGGATCGGATCGCTCAGGCTTGCCGACATCACACCGGCCATGCGGATCACCCCGGCAGGCCGCTTCGAGGCAAGGCTCGGCCGTGACCTCGGCCCGCGCGACATTCTCTGGGTCGATTATGAGGCGGCGATCTCGCTCCACCGGGTGATCACCACCAACCCGGTCGAGCATCGTCTCGCGCGGCTGACGAGCGCGACGATCGACGACAATCGCATCTCCTATGGCTGCATCAACGTGCCGGTGCATTTCTATGAGGGAGTCGTCCTGCCCCTGTTCAAGCCGGCCAACGGCATTGTCTATATCCTGCCGGAAACCACTCCGATCGACGCGATGATCGCCGGCCTCTCGGCCAGCCCGAAGCAAGCTCGACAGGCCCGCCCGCCGCCTAGGTAACAATACGCATCGCGCCGTATCGCGCCGAAAGTCATGTGTCTGCCATCGCCCTCGATCGCGATCGACAATGGCAGAGCGGAGCTTCCACCATGGCTGAACCCAAGAAGATCGTCATCATCGGCGGCGGCATCGCCGGGCTGTGCGCCGGCGTCTATGCGCGCCGCTGCGGCTATGCGGTCGATCTGGTCGAGATGCATGACGTGCCGGGCGGCCTCGCCACGAGCTGGCACCGCCAGGGCTACACCTTCGAGACCTGCCTTCACTGGCTGCTCGGATCGAAGCGCGGCCGCCCGATGTTCGCGCATTGGCAGGAGGTGTTCGATATCGGCAAGCTCGACTTCGTCCATCCCGAGATCTTCGTCACGGTCGAAGGCGGCGGCAAGACGCTCACGATCTACACCGATGTCGACATGCTCGAGGCCGAGCTGCTGTGCGTCGCCCCCGAGGATGCCGAGGAGATCGGCAATTTCACCAGGGCGATCCGCAAGCTTACCGATTTCGAGATGCCCGATCTCGATGCCGAAGGCCTGCGCGGCTGGCTGAGCCTGGTGCCGATGCTGCGCCATGTGCCGACGCTCGAACATTGGTCGCACATCAGCATGCGGGATTATGGCGCGCGCTTCACCAACCCGCTGCTTCGCCAGTTCTTCACCGGCGGCAGCGCCGAGCTTTCAGCGCTGACCCTGATCCTCTCGCTCGCCTGGATGAACCAGCGGGATGCCGATTATCCGATCGGCGGCTCGCAGGCAGTGATCATGCCGATCGTCGAGACGTTCCGGAACCTTGGCGGGCGGCTGATCACCGGCACGCGGGTCGAGCGGATCCTGGTCGAGAACGGCGCCGCGGTCGGCGTCGCGCTGGCGGGCGGCGGGACGATCCGCGCCGATCAGGTGATCTCGGCCGCCGACGGCCATGCGACGATCTATGAGATGCTCGGCGGCGCCTGGCGCAGCGACGCGATCGACAGGATCTATGAGCAGTTCGAGCCCTTTCCCTCCTATCTCCAGGTTTCGTTCGGCGTCGCCTGCGACCTGGCCGACGAGCCCGGTTTCGTGACGCGGGTGCTCGACACGCCGATCGCGGTCGACCCCGGCACCGAGGCGGCGCAGGTCTCGTTCCGCATCTTCAACTATGACCCGAGCTTCGCGCCGATCGGCAAGACTGCCGTCACCGCCATGATCCCGACGCGCAACCACGCCTATTGGTGCGGGCTGCGCGACAGCGACCCGGCCTGCTATCGCCGCGAGAAGGACCGCATCGCCGCCGCCGTGCTCGACGTCTTCGAACAGCGGCTTCCCGGCATCAGCGCGGCGATCGAGGTGACTGACGTCTCCACCCCGGCGAGCGTCATCCGCTATACCGGCAACTGGCAGGGCAGCATGGAAGGCTGGCTGCTCACCCCCCGGACCGGGCTCACTGCGCTGGAGACCACCCTGCCCGGCCTGAAGAATTTCCGGATGATCGGCCAGTGGGTGATGCCCGGCGGCGGCCTGCCGACCGGCCTGCTCACCGCGCGCGCGGCGATCCATGCGCTGTGCCGCGAGGACGGGATTCCGTTCGACGTGGCTGAGCCGGTGGCGCATCACCACAGCGAAAGTGCCGGGGCGGCGGCCTAGAGGCGAGCGCTAAATCAGGATCGCCACCCCGTTCGTCTGAGTGGGGGCCGAGGTGCCGAAGGCGCATCGAGGGCTCATATCGAAGGACAGGTTGTCGCTCGGGACCTGTCCGTCGATACGCCCTCTCGATACGCCGCTACGCGGCACCTCGATGGCACCTCAGGACGAACGGATGAGATTTGACGCTCGGTGCTCTAGAAGCGTCGCGCGGGAAATCCGGATCGTCAATTCAAGGCAGGATGTTCAGGGCACTGCCCGCCCGAGCGCCCCACCAACCCCGGTTTCCCGCTGTTTTTCCGCTGTTATCGCGTTTTTATTTTTGCCGCTGTTATGTTGGATTTTTCACTCAATTTCAGCATTCGTTATCAGGTACTTACCCTCGATCCCGCTGTTATTGAAGAACAGCGGGATAACAGCGAGGAACAGCGACGATAACAGCGGCGGAACAGCGGCGGAACAGCGGGCCGGTTCGAAGGGCTGAGCTGCCGTCTGGAAAAAACAGTCATGTCAAAGAGCGGGGCGGAACCGGGACAGCATCCTGCCCGCTCGCGCTCGTGCCGCAATCTCCCCCGGAATTGAATCGCCCCGGTCCATTCCGATTGCGGATCAGGTCTCACGCAGGCAGCTCCGGAACGTGGTGCGGGCGGCACCGCGCCCGGGATCACACCCACACCTTGTCGAGCGCCATGCAGAACGCCTTCATCTCGGCCGCCGAGCCGACGGTGACGCGCGAGACGGTCGGCCAGATCGGCCAGGAGCGGCCGATCTCGACGCTCTGGGTGCGGAACGCAGCCTGCATGTCCTTGGCGGGCTTCGTCTTCCAGTCGATCATGAACATGTTGGCGTTGGTCGGCTTTACATCGAGCCCCCGCGCCTTGAGGTGATCGAGCGCAATGCCGCGCGCGGCCTGCATCTGCTCGCGCCGCGCGGCGATCAGCGGCGCCGCGGTCAGGCTCGCGGTGGCGCAGGCGAGCGACGGCAAGGGCAAGGCGCCCGATTGCATGCCGCCGTCATAGCGCATCATCCGCGCGATATTCGCCGGGTCAGTCATGATATAGCCCATCCGCATCCCCGCCATCCCGAAGATCTTCGAGAAAGTGCGCATCACCACCACATCCTTGCGCGCCGCCGCGAGATAGGAGGCGGTCGGGACGCCGGCGAAATGGGTATAGGCCTCGTCGATCAGCAGCACGGCGTCGGTCGGCTTGTTGTCGAGCAGCCATTCGATATCGGCAAGCGGGGTGATGGTGCCGGTCGGGTTGTTGGGGGTGCAGATATAATAGAGCCCGGCATTGGGATCGGCGGCGACCATGCCCTTCACGTCATGGACATAATCGGCGGTCAGCGGCACGCGCTTGACCGGTACCTTCAGCCATTCGGCGGTGCGGCCGGCAAGCTCGAAGGTCGGGTCGGCGGTGACCAGCCCGCGGGTCGGCGAGCAGAAGCTGACGACCGCACGCGACAGCGGGTCGCTCGAGCCGGGCCAGGGCGCGACATGATCATAGGGCACGCCCTCGACCGCCATCACTGCCTTGATGAAATCGCCGCGCTCGTCATGCGGCGCATAGCGGTTGCCGCTCGCGATGATCCGCGCGGCGGCCGCCTGGCCCGGCGCCAGCGGGCCCGCCCAGCATTCGTTCGCGCCGATCCGTATCTTTGCGTTGGGCGCCGGATCGGGTACGCCGCCCGAAGCCCAGGCGGGCCGTCCGACGCTCGCCGCGACCACGCCCGCCCCGAATATGGCGGCGATCCGCGCCAGATCGCGCCGGGCGAAGCCGCGCCCCAGAAGATCGTCGGTACGTTCCTCGATAATGGCCTGTTCCGTCATGATTTTTGTCCCCTGAAAGAGCCACTTGGAATCAATATTTCATACTATGCTTGAACATGAACATGGCGATGACGACGAGATAGATGCCGAACACGCGCTTGAGCAGCGCTGGCTCAAGGCTATGCGCCGCGGCGACGCCGAGCGGCGCGGTCAGCACTGACATCGAGGCGATCGCGACGGTCGCCGGCAGGTTGACATAGCCGAGCGATCCCCAGGGCAGGCCCGGCTCGTTCAGGCCGATCCAGGCGAAGCCGATCGCGCTCGGGATGGCGATCAGCGTGCCGATCCCCGAGGCGGTCGCGATCGCGCGGTGGATCGAGCGGCCGCACAAGGTCATCACCATGATCGCGACGGTGCCGCCGCCGATGCCGAGCAGCGAGGAGAAGGTGCCGAGCCCGCCGGCGATCGCCACCCTGCCCATGCCGCCCGGCATCTGATCCGACAGCACATGGTTGCCGAGCCGCGGCACGAGGAAATTGGCCGACATCAGCAGCACGCCGCTGGCGAAGACCAGGGTGAGGACAGAACCGTCGACATGCCCGGCGAGAATGACCCCGGCGATATCCCCGAGCACCACCCAGGGCGCCCAGTCGCGCAGGATCTGGAAATCGACCGCGCCGCGCTTCGCGTGCGACCTGAGCGAGCGGATCGAGGTGATGATGATCGTCGCCGCCGAGGTGCCGATCGCGACATGGGCATATTGGCTGCGGTCGCCGCCCAGCAGCGGCAGGACGAGGAACAGCGCCGGCACTACCACGAAGCCGCCGCCGATCCCGAAAATCCCGGCGGCGAAACCGGCGAGAAGCCCCGCGCCGAGCAGCGCGACGAGAGGAACGAACCACGATATCTGCAGCAGCGCCAAGACGAGTTCCCCCAACCGTGTAGGTCTGGTTCTCTCCTGACGCGGCATGCCCGGAACGCCCCGTTCCGGCTGCCTTGTCACGAAACTGCCTTTTCGCGGGGGCGAGCGCAATCGCTAATTAAGAAGGATGACCTTCTTCGTTTCGGGAAAGGATCGGCGGGCTGTCCAGCCCGTTACGACGCCTGATCGATCGGCTCGGCCAGCATCACCGCCGCCTGCGCGCGAAGCGTCGCCAGCGCCGTGCCGCGCCCCGCTTCGGGCACCCGCACCACATAGGCATGCGCCGCGGTCGGGCCGTCGACCAGCCGCGCGCCGCTGAGCGTCAGCACCCGGCGAAGGTCGTGCTCGCTCGTCTCCGGGCGAAACATCACGACGATATTGCCCGCGACAGGCTGAGCGGCCGCGCCGAGCGCGCGATAGGGTGCCGGGCGGCCGGCGGGGGGAGCGACCGGCATGGCGACGAGCAGCAGGGCGGCCTGCGCTGCGACCAGCCACCCCAGCGCAGCCGGCCTGCTCATCCGGCGGCGCAACGCCGCGCCCACTGCCCCGGCCAGGCGGGAATGCGGCCGGACGGCACGGGCGCGGCGGAACGCTGCCCAGTCGAGCTCCATATCGATCGCCAGCCTCGCGACACCGTCCCGCAGGCGACGCTCCGCCGCCAGCTCGGCGCGGCACGCGGGGCACATGGCGAGATGCGCGCCGACCCGGGCCTTGTCGGCCGGATCGAGCCGCCCGGTCATGTACCAGGGCAGCAGCTTCAGCGCCTCGTCATGCCGGTCGCGGCGCAGATGGACGACATTGCCCATCGCTACCACCAGTCAGCCAGCGCGCCCGCGCCCAGATCGCCCGACAGCGCGCGCTTGAGGTGGCGCCGGGCGTGGAACATGCGGGTCTTCACCGTGTCGACCGGACATTCCATGATCTCGGCGATCTCGCGATAGCCCATCTCGTGGAAATAGGTCAGGTCGACCACCGCGCGATGATCGGGCGAAAGCCGGCCGATCGCCGCCAGCAGCAGCGCCTGCGCGCGTTGCTGGCCCAATCGGCCGTCGGGGCCGGCATCGGGGCTGGCGCGGGTTTCGCTCTCCGTGTCCTCGACCGGCTCGTCCTGCCGCCGCACTGCCTTCATTGCCTTGCGCCAGGCGATGCCGAAGATCCAGGTCGAGAGCTTGCTCGCGCCGCGAAAGCTCTCCGGCCGGTCCCACACCACCATCATCGTGTCGTTGAGGACCTCCTCGACCAGATGCGGCTTGTGGATGAGATTGATGAGGAAGCGGGCAAGCCGGGGATGATAGTTGCGGTAAAGCTGCTCGAACGCGGCCTGGTCGCGGGCGCGGACGCGGGCCATCAGCCGCAGGTCATCGTCGCCCGAGAAGGCTGACGCCCGGCCCTGGCCGCCCGCCGCGCTGTATCCGCTCAAAAGCTGCTCCCTTTCGCGTCGTGAGTGCCCCCGCGGCCCGAAAAGGTTCACCGCGGGTCAGCACAGTTTGCGCCTCCCGATTCCAGTCAACAAGGGCTGTTGACATGCAACTATATGGTTGCCTATATGGCCACAGGGAACCGATTGGTTACGTATTATGAAAGCGGATGACGATGATGTTTTTCGAGCCCTGGCCGATCCGAGCCGGCGGCGCCTGCTCGATCGCCTGCACGCGGCCGACGGCCAGTCGCTCGGCGATCTGTGCGCCGGCCTCGACATGACCCGCCAGGCAGTCGCGAAGCATCTCGCGATCCTCGAAGGCGCCAATCTCGTCGTCTCGATGCGTCGGGGCCGCGAGAAGCTCCATTACATCAATCCGGTGCCCATCAACGGAATCGCCGAACGCTGGATCGGCAAATTCGAGCAACCGCGCCTCGCCGCGCTGTCGAGCCTCAAGAAAAGCCTGGAAGGAGAAAAGCCATGACCACCCCCAAGAGCAGCTTCGTTTACGTCACCTATATCAAGACGACGCCCGAACGCGCCTGGGAGGCGCTCATCAGCCCCGATTTCGCCGTTCAATATTGGCTCGGCACCCGGCCCGAGGCCGAGTGGAAGCTCGGCGGCGCCTGGAAGCTGATATCGAAGAACGGCAATGTCACCGACACGGGCGAGATCACTGCGTTCGACCCGCCCCGGCGCCTCGGCATCCGCTGGCGCAACGAATGGAGCCCCGAACTCAACGCCGAGGGCTGGTCGCTCTGCACGATGGAGATCGAGCCGGTGGGCGATGCCGTCAAGCTGACCGTGACGCACAGCATCGAGCGCGAGGAGTCGAAGCTCGTCGTCGCCGTCTCGGGTGGCTGGCCGCAGATCCTGTCGAACCTGAAATCGCTGCTCGAGACCGGCTCGGTCGTGCTGCCAGCAAAGGCCTGACCGGCCTTTACCGGCCCGCAAGCGGATCGGGCCGCTGCCGCCTCAACGCCACCACGATCGCCCGCGCCATCGCCAGATCGGCGCGGGCATCAGGGTGGCGGTCGCCGGCGATCCGCCAGGCCGGATCGAGCATCACCTGCACATAGGGGAGGCCCGCTTCGTCGAGCACGCGGCGGCGGATCACGCGCTCGGTCGGCTGTTCGGGCGCGAAGCACGGCACCAGGATCAGCACCGCGGCATGCCGCGCCCGCGCCGCGCGCACTGTCTCGGCGAGCACCGCGCGCGTCGCGGCGATCCCCCGGTCGATCGCGGCGCTGCTGCGGTAAAGCGCGACATTCTTCATCAGCCGCTGGAGCCGCCAGTAACGCCGGCCGTCATGCCAGCGGAGCGCGGCATCGAGATGCGGCCGGTCGTCATCGAGATTGCGCTCGAGCAGCGAGGGCGCGAACAGGGCGACCACCGCCACCGGCTGTGCGAAGCGGGGCAGCTCGGCGTGCAGCCGAAGGAAAGCCTGGTCAGTGCCATAGCCATTGACCGCGAGATTCGCCGCCTGGACGCCGGTCAGTGCCTCGACCTGCCCGGCGATCGTCTCGCGCCAGTTCAGCCTGAAGCCGAGCATGATCGATTCGCCGGTGAACAGGATCGCCGGCCGCGCTGCGTCGACCGGCCGCGCGGGATCGCCGACCCGGTGGCTGCCCGCGTCGATGTGATAAAGGATGGGCCGGCCCCGATAGAGCTCGCGTCCGGTGCGGCCGGGCACGAGGGTCCAGCCGAGCCTGGCATCGGCCCGGCGCAGCGGCTCCTCGGTCGCTGCCCAATGATCGATCCCGCGCCACCATGTGGCGCGGAGGATCAGCTCGCTGGCGCCGAGGCTGAGCAGGACCGCGGCGCCCGCGCCGAGGCACCAGGCCGCCAGCGCAGGGCCCTTCCCCTGCGCGACCGCGCGCACCACGCGCGGCCTGACCAGCGCGATCAGCGCCAGCCCGGCGACCAGCGCCGCGCCGCGCTCGAGCCACCACCACAGCAGCTGCTGGTCCCGGCTGAGGAACATGTGCGGCAGCACATGCCGGTCGAGCCAGGCGCGGTTGGCCGCCGCCGCGGGGGCGATCAGCGCGGCGCCGGCGCAGAACAGCAACGCATCGACGATCGCCGCCGCACGCTTCACCGGCCCCGGCCTATTGAACGGTGATCGTGCCGGTCATCCCGAAGGTGCTGTGCATGAAATGCGAGCAATGCAGCTTGTAGGTGCCCGGCGCGCCCGGGATCAGCCGGATATCGACTGATTCCCCTCCATCGACATCGACGCTGCCGCCCTTGACCCTGGCGCGATCCTCGGGCGCGATCGTGCTGCCGGCGAAGAACTCCTTCGCGACGAAATCATGCCCGCCCGACGAGGTGTTGACGAGATGGAGCCGGTACACCGTCCCATGCTCGAGGGTGGTGGCTGCGGGCGTGAATTTGAAGCTCGACAGCTCGATCGTCAGCGGGCGCGCCTGGCTCCAGTCGGGGCTCTGCGCGCTGCCGGACGCGGCCACCAGCAAGGCTGGCGCCAGCAAGGGGATCATGAAGGGGCGCATCTGTTTCTCCTGTCCGGTTGTCCGGGCTTGGTTCCCGCCCATCGCCGATCGGTTCATCGGGAACGGGCGGATTTGACCGGATCGCCCAAAAGCGCCCCCGAAACAGGGAGCCTCCCGGCATGATCGGGGGCAGAGATCGCGCTCCCGCGGCCCTTTGAACCTTTGCCTTTCGCCCCGGCACTTACCCGGCGAGACGAAAGGGGCTTGGGTGGAACCAGCGCGATGAACTGGATAACCGCAGGAGCAGGCCTGGCCTTTTCAGCATTCATGGTCCGCGCGTACGACGCCCCCCGTCGTGCCGCGGACCACCCGGACACGGCCCGATGACCGCCCTGCCGCGCCCGCTGGTCTGGCTGCTATGGGCGAATCCAAGGCGCCGCGCCCGCAAGCTGCTGCAATTCGCCCGGGTCGAGGCCGATGGCGGCCGGGACCTGGTCCGCGCGGCCGAGCTCACCGGCGATCCGCATCTGCGCCGCTGCTTCTTCGCCCATGCCCGCGACGAAGCGCGCCATGCCGAGATGTTCCGCATCCGCGGCATCGAGCTGTGGAAGACGATCGAAGGACCGGAAAGCCCCAGCCCGGCCACTGACCGGATTGCGCCGGGCGAGCATGGCCTCGACGATCTCCGCGTCGAGGACGAGGATGATCGCACGCTGCTCGCCTTCATCCATCTCTCCGAATCCGCCGCCGCGCGTGATTTCTCTGCCTATCGCAAGGTGCTCGGCCATGATCCGCGCACCCGCGCCGTGTTCGACCGAATCCTGCGCGACGAGGAATTCCATATGCGCTATTCGCTTGCCCAGCTCGACCGGGTCTCCGCGGGCCGCCGCCGCCGGCACCTCTGGATGGCGCGGGCGCGGCGGCTGTGGAAAAGCTATTTGCGGCTTGCGACCGGCATCGCGAACGTCATGGCCGCGATCATCCTGACCGCTCAATATTTCATCCTGCTCCCGCCCTTCGCCCTGCTCGCGAAGCGCGCGGCGCGGCGCGAACATCCCGGCTGGAGCGCCCGATGAAGATTCTCGGCATCTCGGCCCATTATCACGACGCGGCAGCGGCCCTGCTGATCGACGGCCTGCCGGTCGCCGCGGTGCAGGAGGAACGGCTGTCGCGGCGCAAGAACGACGCCGCCTTCCCGCTCGCCGCGATCGAATGGTGCCTCGGCCATGCCGGGATCGAGCCCGACGATCTCGACGCAGTGATCTTCTACGAAAAGCCCACGCTGAAGTTCGATCGGATCCTGACCAGCACTTTGCGCAGCTTCCCCGACAGCTGGCGCGCCTTTCCCAAGGCAATGAAGAATGCGCTCGGCGAGAAGCTCTGGGTGCGCGGCATCATCTCCTCGCAGCTCGGCGTGCCCGGCAACAAGGTGCATTTCTGCGAGCACCACCAGTCGCACGCCGCCGCCGCCTTCCTCACCGCGCCGACGCGCCACGCGGCGATCCTCACCGCCGACGGGGTCGGCGAATGGGCGACGCTGACCGTCGGCGAAGGGGTGAAGCATGCCGATGGCCGGGTCGAGATCCGCCTGCTGCGCGAGCTGCGCTTCCCGCATTCGCTCGGCCTCTTCTATTCGGCCTTCACTGCCTATCTCGGCTTCGCGGTCAACGAAGGCGAATATAAGGTAATGGGCCTCGCCGCTTATGGCGTGCCCAACCGGCTCGACGAGGTCCGCCGGGTCATCCGCCGCACCGGCGACGGCGCCTTCGCGCTCGATCTCTCCTTTTTCGATTTCCACAGCCAGGTCGAGACCAGCTTCTCGAAGCGCTTCGTCGAGCTGTTCGGCCCGGCGCGGCGCCCCGAGGACCCGATCGAATTCGGCACCGGCGAAGGGCGGCGCTTCGCCGATATCGCCGCCAGCGCCCAATATGTGCTCGAGGAGATATTGCTCGACATCGCCCGCTCGCTCCAGCGCGAGACCGGGCTCGACGATCTCTGCCTCGGCGGCGGGGTTGCCCTGAACGGCGTCGCCAATGCCCGCATGCTCGGTGAATCGGGGTTCAGGCGGATCTTCGTGCCGTCGGCGCCGGGCGATGCCGGCTGCGCGCTCGGTGCCGCGCTCCATGCCGATCGCATCCAGTTCGGCCGCCCGCACCGCGAGATGCCGGACCACCCCTTCTGGGGCCCGGCCGCAGACCCCGCCATGCTGCTCCGTCTCGCCGAGGAGGACGAGTATCGGGCCGAGCAGTTCGACGACGCGCGGCTCTTCGACATCCTGGCCGAGGACCTCGCCCGGGGCCGGGTGGTCGGCTGGATGGAGGGCGCGCTCGAATTCGGGCCGCGGGCGCTCGGCCATCGCAGTATCCTCGCCGCGCCGCATGACGCAGCCATGCGCGACCGGCTCAACCGCGAGATCAAATATCGCGAGGAATTCCGCCCCTTCGCGCCGATCGTCCCGGCCGAACATGCCGATCGTTTCTTCCTGCTGCCGCCCGGCGGCGCCCGGCTCGCGCGCTTCATGTCGGGCGTCTTCCCGGTGCGGCGCGAATGGCATGAGCGCCTTGCCGCCGTGACTCATGTCGACGGCACCGCCCGCGTGCAGGTCGTCGATGACGTCATGGCGCCACGCCTGAGCGCGCTGCTCGAAGCCTATGGCCGGCGGACCGGGGTGCCGGTGCTGCTCAACACCTCGTTCAACCTCGCCGGCGAGCCGATCGTGAACACCGTCGCCGAGGGATATTCGACCTTTCGCCGCAGCGGCATCGACCAATTGGTCGTCGGCAATGCCCGGCTCGGCAAACGCCACCATGCCCAGGAACCACGATTGGAGGATGTCGCATGATCAGGAAGCGGGGCCGCATGCGGCGGCAGTTGATCGTCTTCGGCAGCGCCTTCGGCACCACGGCCGAGCTCGCCCAGGGCATGTGGCGATCGAAATCGGGGCGATGGATGGTGCCGCTCACCATCTTTCTCTGCCTTACCGGCCTGGTGCTGACGCTTGCCGCCAGCGTCGAGGCCCTGGCGCCGTTCGTCTATTCGATCTTCTGAATGGATGGCCGGTTCCGCGCGCTGCTCGCCTGCCCGGCCTGTGGCGGCGCGCTGGACGCCGGCTGGCGCTGCGACGGCTGCGGCACGCGGTTCGACGCGCCGGGCGGTGTGCCGGCGCTGCGCCTGCCCGCCGACCACCGCACCGAGCGCGTTCGCGATTTCTACACGGCGGCGCCCTTCCCCGGCTATCCGCCGCGCGACAGCATCACCTGGCTGCGCGCCCGCGCCGACCGCAGCCGCTTCGCCCGCCTGCTCGACGACGCGATTCCCGGTGATGCCCGGATCGTCGAGATCGGCTGCGGCACCGGCCAGATGAGCCTTTATCTCGCGCGCGCCGACCGCCTCGTGATCGGCGCCGACCTGACCCGCGCGTCGCTCGAGCTGGGCGCGGAGGCGGCGGCACGTTTCGGCGTGAGCAAGGCGGCCTTTATCGAAATGGACCTTGCCCACCCGGCGCTGCGTCCGGCGGCATTCGACATGGTCTATTGCTCGGGCGTGCTTCACCACACCCCTGATCCGCGGCAATCCTTCCGCCGCATCGCCGGCCTGGCGCGCCCGGGCGGGATGATCGTGATCGGGCTATACAATGCGATCGCCCGGTTGCCGCTGCGCCTGCGCCGGGTCGCCGCGCGGCTGACGCGCGAGCGCTGGATCCCGGGCGACCCGGTCCTGCGCGACCGCGCGGCCGAGCCCGACCGCCGCGAGGCCTGGCTGCGCGACCAGTATCGCCACCCCGAGGAACACCGCCATACGCTGGGTGAAGTCCGTCGCTGGTTCGCGGAGAATGACGTCGACTATGTCCGCGCCTTCCCGAGCGCCCAGCTCGGCGGAGAGGAGACCGGCCTGTTCGAGCCCGAGCAGGATGGCTGGTGGCTCGAGGACTGGCTGGCACAGATCGCCTGGACCAGCGCGCTCGCCCATGAAGGCGGCCTGTTCATCGCCGTCGGGCGGCGGCGCCCGTTTCGGTGACGATCCGCCGAATCACGATCGCCCTCAGGCAGGCGCCGCGCCGGCGAAACCTCCCGACCCCACCGGCACCGGATGGCCGCGCGAATAGGTGCCGACCAGCAGGCCGGTCGCGAGCACCCTGCCCTCGATCGCGCCGACGATCGACGACCGGCCCGGATTCGCCTCAAGCCGCGGCGTCTCGGAAAGCGCGAAGAGCTGGAAGACATAGTCGTGCTCGCCATGCCCGGTCGGTGGATCGGGCGGCAGCCAGCCCTCGCTGAAATAGCTGTTGCGCCCGACATCGCGGCCATCGGCGCCGCCCTCGCCGTCCCGCGTGATCGCACCCTCGGCGAGGCGGCGCTCGCCGGCGGGCAGGCCCCAGACGATCGCATGGACCAGCGGGTTGAGCGCCGGCGCGTCGGGATCCTCGACAATCAGCGCGAGGCTCCGCGTGCCCTCGGGCACATCGCCCCAGACGAGCGGCGGCGACACCCCCGCCCCGTCGGCGGTGAAGCGCTCCGGCAGCCGCGCCCCCGGCGCAAAGGCCGGGCTGGACAGCTCGATCATCGGGAGACCGTCAGGCGCGACCTCGACCGCGACGAGCTTCGAATGCCCCGCCCGGACGTTCTTCAGCATCTCGCCGAGCCACTCCGGAACATGTTCGAGCATCGCCTGTCTCCTTGATGTGTGAAGCGACAACCCGCGAGCCACGCGACGTATCCGCGCAGCGCCGACGATCATCACTGCACGTGACGCGCGCCTCAACGACTCGGCCAATGCGCGCCTGGATCAGCCGCGATTCAGCCTTGCCACGCCGGGACCTATAGCGACCGGAAAGTGGAGATGCACATGGCAACCAAGGCGCCGTCCATTCAACCCCAAACCGCCGGTACGACGAGTGGACCCGACCCGGATGCAGCGAATGTCGCCGATATCGCTGCATTACCGGCACCTGCGCCGCGGGATGAGGCTGATGCCGATCCGCTATCGGCAGAGCCGACTCTCTCTGCCGACGCTGCAAGCCCGGCGCCTGCCGATAGCGCGGGGCATCCACCCCAGCCTGAGCCGCGGGCGGACGGACTGCCCCCGGCGCCGTCGGTCGATCCACCCCGTGCAACTCCCCGAGGCGGAAATCTCGGGATGCGTGTCCTTTCCCGCATGCAGCTCGACCTCGAAATTCTCACTGGTGGCACGCGCCCGGCGACCTATGATGAGGTCGACGAGGCTTTCCTCCATGCAATAAGGGCCATTGCGCCTGAAAGGCTCCACGAATTCACGGCGGTCACCGAACCGGCACACCGACCTCTCCAGCGGGTCGATACCGTCCCGCCTGCAGCCTCAGCCGATGAGGACGCCCTTTCCAATCGGGACAGGACGCCCCAGGGCGGCGGTCCGGCCAGCGCGGCGAGCGACCCGGCTCGACAGCCATTTACGCGCGTTGACTTCGGTAGTCCGCAAGCGGCCCCGCAGTTCCAGCCGGCCGTGTTCAACAAAGGTGGGCAAGGTGACGACCCAGGATCTCATGGCGCCGGAGGCCCGGGCCGTGGGGGACCATATTCGTCACTGATATCGCAGCAGGAGGGCGGGCTTTCCACCCCCTTCACGGGCATGGGAGACGCCTTTGTCCGTGCGCTTGTCGAGCGGCGCGAAAGGCTTGCGCAGGAACTCCGCGACATGCCTTCCGACGGCCTCAACGCGACCGCGAACCTGATGCGGGGGTCGCGGGCAAGGGATCTCACGCCAAATGAATATAAGATGATCTCAGACGCCTTTCCCGGCATGATCGATTTGAGCGATGTTAAAATCGTCAAAGGACCGGGCCTTAATCCGACAGCTTACGCAGCGTTCAAATTCGGCGGCAATCCCGCCTATACGGAGGGCAATACTGTATACATAAATCCGAATGCGACATCCAATGGCGTTCCCTATTACGCACCCGACCTTTCCAGAACCCCCCCTCGGTATTGATACGCTGATCCATGAATTCAACCACGTTCTTCAATATCAAAAACTTGGATTCGCGAATTTCTTTCTCAGGTACGCAAATGAGCACAAAAATTACGGACTGTCCAAATCCGGATTCGACAGGAATATCGTATATGAATATGGTCCGCGCAACTCTGTGTATGCGACCGAAACGTTGGAGGGTCAGTCCCAGATGGCAGGCGATTACGCCAAACTCCTGGCGCTGAACGCGGCCTCCAGCCTTCCGCAGCGGCAAAAGCTGGAACGGCGGTTGCATGGGTCAGGTATCTATGGGCTGTAAGTGCAATCGTCTTCTTCCGGCCCTGTTTATGGGTGGATTCCTCCTGTCTTCGTGCAAACTCTCAGTGCCACTCGAGATTCAACAATCGCCGGACGGAAAGGTATCGATAGAAGGCATAGAGCACTTCGGTAAACCGTGTATTGAATCACTCCAAATTGCAGACAGCTACGCGCTCGATGCTTCAGTCTACTGGAGCGTTATCATAAAACCCATTGATGGTCCGGCACGCCCGTGCTTCTCGAAGCTGACCTATCCCGATACGCCTGTGGATTTCGATCTCTCATCCCCCGCCAGAGAATTGGTTACCGGCCGAACATATTATGTGTCGGCAAGCGGTCCGGGCTTCGATTCCTCAGTCGAATTTGTCAGGCGCAAGGTGAAGTAGCGCACGCTGTCTCCCTGAGTCCTTCTCGACCCGCCGCGCGTTTGTCGCACAGGCAATGAAAGTGTGGGCAGCAGGTGGGACGATGAAGATCGCGACCTATAATGTGAACGGCATCAACGGCCGCCTCCCGGTGCTGCTCCGCTGGCTCGCCGAATCCGCGCCCGATATCGCCTGCCTCCAGGAGCTCAAGGCGCCGCAGGAGAAATTCCCGATCGCGGCGATCGAAGCCGCCGGTTACGAGGCGATCTGGCACGGCCAGAAAAGCTGGAACGGCGTCGCGATCCTCAGCCGGGTCGGCACGCCGGTCGAGACCCGGCGCGGGCTGCCCGGCGATCCGGACGACCTCCACAGCCGCTATATCGAGGCGGCGGTGAACGGCGTGCTGGTCGCGGGGCTGTATTTGCCCAACGGCAATCCGCGGCCGGGGCCGAAATTCGACTATAAGCTCGCCTGGTTCGATCGGCTGATCGCGCACGGCGCCGAACTGATGGCGAGCGGCATGCCGGTCGTCATCGCCGGCGACTTCAACGTGATGCCGACCGAGCGCGACGTCTACAAGCCCGAGCGCTGGCTCGACGACGCGCTTTTCGCGCCCGAGGTCCGCGCCGCCTTTTTCCGGCTGCTCGGCCAGGGCTGGACCGACGCGCTGCGCACCCGCCACCCGGACGAGACGATCTACACTTTCTGGGATTATTTCCGGAACGCCTATCCGCGCAATGCCGGGCTCAGGATCGACCATCTGCTGCTCAGCCCGGCACTGACGGCGCGGCTGGTGGATGCGCAGGTCGACAAGGACGTGCGCGGCTGGGAGAAGAGCAGCGACCATGCGCCGGTATGGGCCGAACTGGCGGACAAGGCCTGACCGGAGCAGCTACCGCGCGCCCATCAGCGTGATGAGCTCTGCCGGGCTGATCTCGCGGACGAGCTGATCGGTCGTGCACTGGTCGGGCCTCTTGTCGGGCCGCCAGCGCAGCAGCTTCGTGCCGTGGCGGAAGCGGCCGTCAGTGACCTGGTCATAGCCGACTTCGACCACGCACTCGGCGCGCAGCGGGCTCCATTCGGATTCCTTGCCGTCATTCCACCGGCTCGGCCCGCCCGGCGCCTTGCCGGTGAAGCCCGGGGCTTCGACCAGCGGCGCGAGTATGCCGAGCAGACGCTTGCGCTCGGCTGCGGCCAGGCCCGACGTGAAGCCGACATGGTCGAGCCGCCCCTCGTCATTATAGAGGCCGAGCAGCAGCGACGCGACACCGCTGCCGTCAGGCGTTCGGCGAAAGCCGCCGACCACGCAATCGGCGCTGCGCCGCTGCTTCACCTTGGCCATCGCCCGCTCGCCACCGAGGTAAGGCTGGTCGAGCCGCTTCGCGACCACGCCGTCGAGCGCGCCGCCGGCCTCGGCGAGCCAGGCGCGGGCGTCGGCCAGATCATGGCTGCACGGCGAGAGCAGAAGCGCCGCACTGCCCTCGGCGGCATGAAACGCCTCGAGCGCGGGCCGGCGCTCGGCCAGCGGACGCGACGTCACGTCCTCGTCGCCCAGGCGAAGCAGGTCGAACAGCATGAATTGCGCCGGGGTCTCGCGCGAGAGCCTCGCGATCCGGCTCGGCGCGGGGTGCAGCCGCGCCTGCAGGGCGCCGAACGACAGGGCATTGCCGCGTGGCACGACGATCTCGCCATCGACGATGAACCGCGTGCTCGCGGCCCCAAGCAGCAGCGCGACGAGCTCGGGGAAATAGCGATCGAGCGGGCGGCCCGATTTGGACCAGATCGCCACCCGCTCCCCATCGCGCACCGCGATCGCGCGGAAGCCGTCCCATTTGGGCTCGAACTGCCAGCCCGGTTCCTCGGGCAAGGCCGAGACCAGCCGCGCTTCCATGGGCGCGATCGGCTTGACGAGCGCGTCGATCATCCCGGCTTCACCGCTCGACCAGCTCGCTCACGATGGTGAAGAAGTCCGGCGCAATGGCATGAAAACTCCGTTCAATCGGGCGATGGCAAGGGACTAACGCAGGGATCGGAAAAAGGTCCCGGCAGTCGGCACTGTCCAGTCGGTGACGTCAGCTGTTATCCGCGGGCGCGCCGGTCGCAAGCCTGCCCGGCCGCGCTTTGATCAAGCCGGCGCCACCCCGGCGGCGTCGATCCCGCCCGGCTGAACGCGGTGAATCGTACCGGCGACCATATCCTTCACCAGCAGCGCGGTGCCTGCCAGGATATGCGTGCAGATCGTCAGGGCGGCAATCATCGTCATCAGCACGGCAAGCTCGGCATGGGGCCCGAGCAGCAGCACTGAAAGCCCGGCCAGCACCAGATCCCGGTTCGAGATGAAGGCCAGGCGCGACACCAGCAGCTTGAGCGCCGCGAATATCAGCCACCAGACCGGCGCGACGTCCGGCAATGCGAGGTGCCACAAAAGGGCGATCAGCACCATTGTCAGCGTCGCGCGGCCAACCTGCACGGCAAGGGTCAGCGCAAGGTCGCGGCGCGGCAGGAGGAAGAGCCTGTCGCGCAGCATGAGCGCCGCCATCGGCACCGCGAGCATCGCGACCACGAGTCCGGCGACCGCCCAGGGCGGAAAATCGAGGCCGATCATGCCGAAAAAGGGCATGGCGATGGCGGCGACGATCAACGTCGTCGCATTGCTTGCGACTGCCGAGAGGATCGCGACATCACTGACGGCGCGGAACGCAGCGGCTTCGGCCACTCCCCTGCGGCGCGCCCAGGCATAGAGATAGGCATCGCCGGCATAGCTGAGGACGAGTTCGTTCCCGACCAGCTTGCGGGTCAGCGGTGCAAGGCCAGTGAGGGGCAGCCTCCAGATACGCCGATAGAGGAGCCAGTCGGCCAGGATCGGCGTTGCATAGGCAAGCAGGAAGACCAGCCAGAACAGCGGCGTGCGGGGCACCATCGCGAGCACGGCATGCATGTCGATCGCCCGGATTTCGATCGCCGCGCCCGCCAGTACCAGCAACGAGACCGCCGGCGCGCCGAAACCGAGGAGAACCGCGCCGATGCGGGCGAGGAAGAGCGAGGTCCCCGGCCTGGCGATGCCGCCGGGAAACGAGCCACGCGGCTGCGTGGCACAATCCACCCTGGAATTCACATGCGCCCCCACATCCTCTCCCCATGGATAGACGTTGCCGGGGGTCGAAATCCGCAGCGTCGATGTGGTTAGAGGTGGCGAAATAGCGTGAAGGATAGCCAGGTCGATCCGCAGCGCCAGCCACTAGTGGCGTCAATGCGAGGCCACCCATTGCTTCGGGTCCTTGTCGACCGGCTCGACCCCGTCGACATGCGCCGTTTCATAGGTGGCGAACTTCACCGCCAGGTCGTGGCGCAGGTCGAGCGAGGCATGGCGGCGGAAATCGGTCAGTCCCTCGCGCTCTTCCTCGGCCATATGATCGCCATTGGCCTTGTTGGCGGCGGCGACCGCCTCGAGCCATCCCTTGCTGCCGACCTCTTCCCTGCCGACCGCCGCAACCGCATCGCGTATCTCGTTATGGTCCTTGATCGCATCGAACGTCTCCTCCTCCACGCTCTCCCGGTCGCCGTCGCGTCGGCCGACGCGGAGCAGCGCCGGGTAGAAGATCTTTTCCTCGGTCTCGGCATGGACCTCGAGGAAAGTCGCCAGCCGCTTCCAGACTGAAGCGAGGCTGGTCGCGTCGCCCGGATCGATCTGCTCGATGATCGCGAAAAGCCGCCGTTGCTCGTGGTGATCATCGAGGATCAACTGGGTGATATCCATGCCCGGATTCCTTCACATGCCGGGGCCTGATCGCCCGCACGCCAGCCCAACGCGGCAGAAGCGGTGAATATCCTGTCATGAAATGGTGCAGTGCGAGATTTACCGGCCGCACCCGTTGCTGGCGGCGCGCACTATCCCTATCGCCACGCCAATCGGAGGATTCGGCGTGCAGCGATCGGATATGTTCAAGGCCCTGTTCTGGTGCGCGCTCACCGGCGCGCTGGTGATGGCGCTGCTGCCCCATCCGCCGCATTTGCCGATCGACCGCTTCGGCGACAAGTTCGAGCATTCGCTCGCCTTTTCAGTCATGACCCTGCTCGGCGTGCTCGCTTATCCGGCGATGCCCCTGTTCAGGCTCGGCGAGCGACTGTCCTTCCTCGGTGCGATAATCGAGGTAATGCAATCGATCCCCAGCCTGCACCGTGACTGCGACATAAGGGACTGGTTCGCCGACACGATCGCTGTCGTCGTCATGCTCGGCATCGTTGGGCTGGTGCGGCAGCGGCGGGCCGTGCCGTCCTGATTCCTGGAAACGGAACCGGATCGAATCGGGCACGTTCTCATTCCCTGACGCAGTCGCGCACCCGCGGCCCGCCAAAAACAAGGGAAAAACCAATGCTTGGAATGATCGCCGTTGTACTCATCGTGCTATGGGCACTTGGCTTTTTCGCTTTTCATGTCGGCGCGAGCCTTATTCACATCCTGCTGATCGTCGCGCTCATCATGGTTGTGCTTCACTTCGTGACGGGGCGCCGCACGGTTTAGGCGCCTGTCCACCGTTCGCCTTTCACCCCCCGCCCTTCGCCCCACGCCCTTCTCAATGTCGGGCGGAGGGTAGAGGGGATGGCTCAGACCTCGGCAGCGATGCTGCGCAGTGCCTTTTCGAACGCTTCGGGCGGCTGCCCGCCCGAGATGAGGTAGCGATCGTTGATCACCACCGCCGGCACCGCGCTGATCCCACGCGACTGCCATAGCCGCTCCGCTTCGCGCACCTCGGCGGCATAGGCTCCCGAAGCGAGGATTTCCCGCGCCGTCGCGGCGTCGAGCCCCGCCTGTTCGGCAGCCGCGACAAGCACGTCGTGATCGGACGGGCTAAGCTGACTGGTGAAATAGGCCTCGAACAGCGCGTGCTTCAGCGCTGTCTGCTTGTCCTCGATGTCGGCCCAGTGCAGCAGCCGATGGGCATCGAACGTGTTGTAGATCCGGCTCTGGTCAGTGCCGTTCATGGTGAAGCCGAGCTCGGCGGCGCGCGCACGGATCGCCGCGCGACTGGCGGCTGATTGCTCGGGCGTGGATCCGTATTTCTCCATGACATGCTCGAGGATATTCTGGCCCTCAGGCGGCATCGCCGGATTCAGCTCGAAGGGGTGGAAGACGATGTCGGCCGAGATCAGGTCACCCGTGTTCGCCAGCGCCTTTTCGAGCCCGTACAGGCCGATGACGCACCAGGGGCAGGAGACGTCCGACACGAAATCGATCTTGAGCTGCTTGGTCATGCCGGATCTCCTGTCGGTCCGATATAGGCACCGATGGCCCGATGTCAGCCCGGGTCGGGAGATCGTTCGACGAGCAGCGTCGCGGCGAGGCTGATCGCGGCCGCGCCGCTCAGCCACAGGCCCGGCACTGCGTGGTTGCCCGTCCTGCCGATCAGCCAGGTCACCGCGAAGGGCGTGAACCCGCCGATCGCCGTCGCGAGGCTATAGGCAAGGCTGAAGCCGGTGGCGCGGACATGGCGCGGCACGATCTCGGTCAGATAGACGACCATCGCTGAATTATAGCTCGCATAGAGCGCTGACAGCCACAGCTCGACCGTGATCAGCTTGCCGATGGTCGGCTGCGCGGCGAGCCACAGCATCGCGGGATAGGCAGTGAGAATGGCAAGCATGGTGCAGGCGATCAGGATCGGCTTGCGCCCGATCCGGTCGGACAGCGCCCCCATCACCGGCAGCCAGGCCAGGTTCGACGCGCCGACCGCAGCCGTCACCCAAAGGACATCGCGATCGGGCAGGTCGAGGAGCTTGCCGAAGGTCGGGGTATTGGCGGTGATCAGGTAGAAGCTGACCGTCGTCATCAGCACCAGCGCCATGCCGGCGAGCACCTTGGCGCGAGCCCGCCACAGGCCGCGCATGATCGCGCCGGGATCGAGCTTCTCGCCGCGCCGTTCGAACTCGTCGCTCTCGCGCAGATGGCGGCGAAGCAGGAAGACGAAGGGCACCACCGCGCAGCCGAGCAGCAGCGGCACGCGCCAGCCCCAGGCGGCAAGCTGCGCCGGGCCGAGCAGCGACGAGAGCAGAACGCCGACCAGCGCCGCGGCGACCACCGCGACCTGTTGCGAGGCTGATTGCCACGAGACGTAGAAACCCTTGCGCCCCGGCGTCGCGATCTCGGCCAGATAGACCGAGACATTGCCGAGTTCGGCGCCCGCCGAGAAGCCCTGGAGCAGCCGGCCGAACAGGACGAGGATCGGCGCCAGCGCGCCGATCGTCGCGTAGGAGGGCGTCACCGCGAGGGTGACGATGCCGAGGCTCATCAGCGCGAGGGTCAGCAGCAACCCGGCACGGCGGCCGTGACGATCAGTGAAGGCGCCCAGCACGACCGCGCCCAGCGGCCGCATCAGAAAGCCGGCGCCGAAGGTGGCGAGTGACTTGAGCAGGGTGCCGAACGCGTCGCCCGGCGGGAAATAGGCATTGCCGATGGCCGCGGCGAAATAGCCGAACACCATGAAATCATACATTTCGAGGAAATTGCCGCTGGCGACGCGGAGCACGTCGCCCAGTTTGCTGCGGCTGGGTTTGCCTGATCGCCCGATCGTTGCGTCGCTCATCCCGCTCCCCGGCATGGTCATCGACAGGGCGGTATCAGATCGCCGCGGAACCCGCAGAAATATTCCGCCGCGCCGCTGACCGGGAGGACCGCAGTCTCTTGCCTTTGCCCGGCGCGCGGGCGAATAAATCGCCCCGATCGAACGACATCAAAGGCCGGCGCCCATGACCGATCCCCTGCCGATCCCCTCTCAGGCCGAAGCGATGATGCGCCGTGTTTCGCCCGAAGGCCGCGCCCGGGCGATGAAGGAGCAGCAGCGGCGGCAAAAGGCGCGCAACAGGCTGGTCCTGCGCTGCGTGCTCGCCGGCATCGCGATCGCGCTTGCCCTGTGGGCCGTCAACGCACTGGTGACGCCGGTCGGCTCAGCGGGGCTGATCGCGGCGATTATAGCCTTTGTCGCTGCCTGTGTCGCGATCGGCATGACGGCGCGCGAACGCCCGGCGACCATCGCAACGCTCGGCGCCGCGGCGCTCCATCAATTGCCCGAGCGGACCGGCGCCTGGCTCGAGAGCCAGCGCCCCGCCCTGCCCGCGCCCGCCGCTCGCCTGGTCGACGGGATCGGCGTCAGGCTCGAGGCGATGACGCCGCAGCTCGCCCGGCTCGAGCCGAACGGCCCCGCCGCCGACGCAGTCCGCAAACTTCTCTCGACTGAACTGCCGGCCCTGCTTGCCGGCTATCGGGAGATCCCGCCAACGCTGCGCGATCAGCCGCGCGGCGACGGCCAGAGCCCGACCGCGCACCTGCTCCACGGCCTCGGCGTGATCGACGGCGAGGTCGGCCGGATGACCGAGCAGCTCGCGCGCGGCGCCTTCGACGAGCTGGCGACGCAGAACCGCTATCTCGAGCTGAAATATGATGGCGGCGCGCTGGAGGGGTGATGCGGCACCGCCCTTTCATCGCGGCTGGATCGACTCCACCCGAAAGCCGAGGACAATGACGGGAGGATTGTCTTCCCAACGATCGCCCGGCGTCGGGTGATTGACGTTCCAGTTTGCCGCAAAGGCGCGCCTCGCGGTCAAATGCCTCCCGGGAATGGGTCTTGGCCATCGCCACAGCAAGCCGCCAAGGATCGGGAGAGCCCCTTCGGCGCGGATATCGGGGCGGGTGATCTGCTGAAGGCGTTCGGCGCGAGTCCATTCAACGACGAGCGTCATGCGCGACGCCCAGCGCGGCATATGGGTGGCGGCTATCCACTCATAATCGTCGTCACCCGGACGTCGGCCGGGCTGGCCGCTGCCGTCGCGGTAGCGTCGCCAGCCATCGGCAAAGATGGCGAATTCGGCCTTGCCCAACATGGTGGCATAGTCCTGCCCGGCCTCGCGCCGGCCGGCGATGCAGGATTCGCGCACCCACAAGCGATCGCCCGGCAGCGAGCGCGACAGGACGCTCCGCACGCCGACGCGTACCTGCGTCTTTCGTCCGGAAAGGAGCGCTGATGCGGTGCCAGGATCGACGATGATGGAAGGGTCGATCGAACGGATGCTCGTCACTTCAGCTCCTGCCTCAACACATCCAGCGCCGTGTCGATCGCCGGAAGATCGACCGCGCCATAACCGAAGACGAGCCGCGCGCGATCAGGAATGCCGCTACGTTCCTCATCACATCCCCGGCCTTCGCCGGGGAAGTGAAAAAGGGAGTGTCGGCGGACCCGTTCAGCGGATCAGGCTTACTGCACGCCGGACAACATCATCACCGCCGTCGCGTCGCATGCGCGCCGATCTCGAAGGGACAGGGTTCGGAAAAGCAATCGGGCCAGAGCCGGCAGCAGCCGCGGCGGCGACTCCGGCGCTTCCTGAAACCGCGTCCATTGCTCCGCATCAAGGCCGAGCGCCTCAGGCGACCCGCACATCCTCACCGTTCAGGATGTCGTCGGGCGTGCTTGCGACCACGACGACGCAATCCTGCTCTCCGGCATAGGTGATCTCGGTCCCGGCGCTTGTCGCGGCGATGGCAATGGCCTGGTCGAGATTGACATATACCACCGCGGCGGCATCCGTCGCGGACTTGCACTTGACCCAGTCGCCCATAACACCTCCTTGCCATGTCGGCTTTCGGGGCTTCCCCTCCTTTCGGGAGGAAAAGATTCAGCTGTTCACCGACAATACCAGTTGCGGATCCGGAATCTCGCCCGGCTCATGCCCGTCGATCGTCACCACCGCCGTGCCGATCGCGAAGAACTCGATGACATGAGTCGCCCAGCCGTGGCTGCCCTCGTGCAGGTCAGCGCCCACCACGCCCTCGGCGCCGGCCTGGGTTGCCTCGAGCTGCATCCGCTCCATCGCGATTTCGCGCGCTTCGTAGAGCGCGACGCTGAAATTGGTCAGTTCGACATTCTGCCCGACGCTGCCGATCGAGGCGAAGACGCCGCGGCGGGCGACATGATAGACGCAGCTGCCCATCACCATCTCGAGCGGGCGATAGCCGGCATGAAGCAGCGTCCAGAAATCCTGCCCCGACAGCGCCGAGGTGAAGGGCTCGCCCTTGGGGCCCTTGAAGCCCTGATGACCCTTGGCGTGGACGATGCCGGTGCCGATCGCGACGAATTCGAGGACCTTCTCGTCCCATTCCATCCGCTTCACCGTCAGCCGCACGCCGACGATGCCGTCAGCGCCCATCGCCTTGGCCTCGGCGCGCATCCGCTCCATCGCCAGCGCGCGCGCCTCGTACATCGCGGTGCTCAGCACATCGAGCTCGCAGCTCGTGCTCCAGCCGGCGAACTGCATGCCGAGATGATAGATGCACGAACCGACGCACAAGCCCACCGGCTCGAACCCGGCCTTGCGGACGAGCAGGAACTCGTTGACCGAGAAATCCGAGGTGAAGACGCCGCCCGGATGCCCCTCGCGCCTGAGCCCGGCGAGCCGCGCCAGCGCGTGCTCGGGGATCGCCTGTTGATCAGCCATCAGATGTCACCTTCCTGGTCCTGGACGTCGCTCTCATAGGATGAATGGCGCGGCGCATCGGGCGTGCGCAGCGGCGAGAGATCGTCGCGCATGTCGACGACCATCTCGATCTCGTGCGGCACCGGCGCGCCATATTTCGCGTCGACCACCGTGCCGATGACGATATGCCGGCCGAGGAACGCCGGTGGCTGCTTGTCGCGCTCGCGCTCGATCAGCTGGCCGAAATTGGTGTGGGCGAGCACGCCATTGCCCATCTCGCGCACCTTGTCGCGGAGATCGGCATGGGCCTCGCGGCGGATCATTTCCCAGAAATGCATGAGGTCGCGTAGCGGCACGTTGCCCGAAAAGAGGCTGCGCGCCCGCTGGGTGTTCCACAGCGCCTGGTTGTCGCCCCAGCCGGCACCGTAACCCGCGCCGGCCCAGGCGCCGAGCCAGTCATAGCGCGCGCCGACGGCGATGCCGGTGGGGACGATATCGGCTTCGAGCAGGCGGACGAATTCGAGCGCGGACACAGTCGAGATCACCGGTGACGGGCTCGGCTCGAGCCGGTCGATCTTCACCGCGGTGCCGATCAGGGTGAAATCCATGCTGCTCGCCATGCTGTGGCGGAGCGTGCGCATCTTCACATCGACCACTGCATTGGCGCCGGCCGCGATCGCCTCGCGGCGGATGCGGTCCAGCGCGTCGTGCCAGCCCTGGGCATGGCCCTCGGTCCAGCTCCACCCATAGCTGAACCAGCAGGTGCCCGAGACCGTCGCGACCGGGCGGATGCCGTGGCTGCGGCTGAGGAGCAGCTCGGCCGGGCTCATCGTCGCGACCCAGGCGCCCTTCCCCGCCGCCGCGCCGGCGAGCCGCTCAGTGACGAAATCGGGGAGGCCGTTGCGGTCGAGCGCGATTTCCCAGGCGCGGCACCGCTCCAGCGCGGCGCCTGAGGGCTGTGCCGTTTTCCCGAAAAGACCCATGGAAATATCCGCCCGCTGCCGTCGGCGGGAAATGCCCCAAGGCGCGGCCGGATGCCAGACATTTCGACCATCCCCCGGCCCAGGGCGCGCACTGACCGGACCAGCGCAAATTGCTTGACGGGCCGCGTCCGGTATCCCGCGATCAGGACTAAGGGACAGTCCGTATGTCGCGCCGGCGAACAGTCCCCCAAGGAAGCCCCGATCCACGCCGAAGACAGGGAACCGAGACATGCGCCATGCCCCAGCGGAACTGGCCGAACGCCCTGCTGACCCCGCCCCCGGCCCGCTCTCGCCCGAGCTGCTGCGGCGCATGCACGGCTATTGGCGCGCGGCCAATTACCTGTCGGTCGGACAGATCTATCTGCGCGCCAACCCGCTGCTCGAGCGGCCGCTGACGATCGCCGACGTCAAGCCGCGCCTGCTCGGCCATTGGGGGACCACGCCCGGGCTGAACCTGCTCTACGTCCATCTCAACCGGCTGATCGTCGAGCATGACCTGAACATGATCGCGGTGATCGGCCCCGGCCATGGCGGCCCCGGCCTGGTCGCCAACACCTGGCTCGAGGGCAGCTATACCGAGCGCTATCCGGCGATCGAGCGCAGCCGTAACGGGATGGAGCGGCTGTTTCGCCAATTCTCCTGGCCGGGGGGCATCCCGAGCCATGTCGCGCCCGAGACGCCGGGGTCGATCCATGAGGGCGGCGAGCTCGGCTATTCGCTTGCCCATGCCTATGGCGCCGTGTTCGACAATCCGGATCTGATCGTCGCCTGCGTGGTCGGCGACGGCGAGGCCGAGACGGGGGCGCTGGCGACGAGCTGGCACAGCAACAAGTTCCTGAACCCGGCGCGCGACGGCGCGGTGCTGCCGATCCTCCATCTCAACGGCTTCAAAATCGCCAATCCGACCATCCTGGCGCGGATCGGGCTCGACGAACTCGACGAGCTGATGCGCGGCTATGGCTATGACCCCTATCTCGTCGAGGGCGACGATCCCGAAGAGGTCCATCAGCTGCTCGCCGCGACGCTCGACACCGTGCTGGCGGAAATCCGCGCGATCCAGGCAGCGGCGCGCGACGGCAGCGATGGCGGCGAACGGCCGCGCTGGCCGATGATCGTGCTGAAGACGCCCAAGGGCTGGACCGGGCCGAAGATCGTCGACGGCAAGCCGGTGGAGGGAACCTGGCGCGCGCACCAGGTGCCGATCGCCGATTTCGATGACCCCGAGCATCTCCGCCAGCTCGAGGAATGGATGCTGAGCTATCGCCCGGCCGAGCTGTTCGACGAGTGCGGCAAGTTCCGCGACGAATACGCCTCGCTCGCCCCGACCGGGCACCGCCGGATGGGATCGAACCCGCATGCCAATGGCGGCGAGCTGCTGGTGCCGCTCTCGCTCCCCGATTTCCGCGACCACGCCGTCGCCCTGCCCGGCCCCGGCCAGGTCAAGGCAGCGGCGACGGCGGTGCTCGGCGGCTGGCTGCGCGACGTGATGGCCTACAACATGGATGCGGCGAACTTCCGCCTGTTCGGTCCCGACGAGACCGCGTCGAACCGGCTCCAGTCAGTCTATGACGTAACCGGCAAGGCGTGGATGGCGGAAACCGAAGCGGTCGACGAGAATCTCAGTCGCGACGGCCGGGTGATGGAGGTGCTCAGCGAGCATCTCTGCCAGGGCTGGCTCGAGGGCTATCTGCTGACCGGCCGGCACGGCCTGTTCTCCTGCTACGAGGCCTTCGTCCACATCGTCGATTCAATGCTCAACCAGCATGCCAAATGGCTGAAGGTGACGCGGACCATCCCGTGGCGGAAGCCGATCGCCTCGCTCAATTACCTGCTGACCTCGCATGTCTGGCGGCAGGACCATAATGGCCTGTCGCACCAGGACCCTGGGTTCATCGACCACGTCGCCAACAAGAAGGCGGACGTGGTGCGGATCTATCTGCCGCCCGACGCCAACACCCTGCTCTCGGTCGCCAGCCACTGCCTGCGCAGCCGGCATTATGTGAACGTGATCGTCGCCGGCAAGAATCCCGAATGGCAATGGCTCGGGATCGACGAAGCCGTGCGCCACTGCACCGCTGGCGCCGGCATCTGGGAGTGGGCGAGCGACGCGGGCGAGCCCGATGTGGTGATGGCCTGCGCCGGCGACGTGCCGACGCTGGAGACGATGGCGGCGGTGATGCTGCTGCGGGAATTCGTCCCCGACATCCGCATCCGGGTGGTCAATGTCGTCGACCTGATGGTGCTCCAGCCGCAGAGCGAACATCCCCACGGGCTCGACGAGCGCGCCTTCGATGCGCTGTTCACCACCGACAAGCCGGTCATCTTCGCCTTCCACGGCTATCCGTCGCTGGTCCACAAGCTGACCTATCGGCGGACCAACCATGCCAATATCCATGTCCGCGGCTACAAGGAGGAAGGCACGACCACCACGCCGTTCGACATGGTCGTGCTCAACGATCTCGATCGCTACCGCCTTGCCCTCGACGCGATCGAGCGGATCCCGCGGCTGCGCGACCGGGTGACGGCCGAGACTGACCGCTATTGGGCGATGATGGAGCGCCACAAGCTCTACATTGCCGAGCATGGCGACGATTTGCCCGAGATCCGCGACTGGCAATGGAAGCGGTGAACCGGGGGGTGAGCGAGCGCCTGACTGTCCTGACGCTCAACGAGGGCTCTTCCTCGCTCAAATTCGGGCTTTACGCGGCCGGGTCCGGCGCGGCGGCGCTGCTTGCCGAGGGCGCGGTGGACACCAGCCCGGGGCATGACGAGAGCTTCGACCGGATCGAGGCTGCGCTCGGCGGGGTGCGGCCCGGGGCGATCGGCCACCGTATCGTCCATGGCGGGCCCGACCTGTTCGAGCCGGCGCTGATCGATGCCGCGGTGATCGCGAAGCTCGAGGCGGCAACCGACTTCGCGCCGCTGCACGGCCCGGCGGCGCTCGCGCTGATCCGCGCCGCGGCCGAGCGCTATCCCGAGCTCCCGCAGGTCGCCTGCTTCGACACCGGCTTCCACGCGCACCTGCCCGATGTCGCCGCGGTGCTGCCGATCCCGAAGGCGCTGCGTAGCGCGGGCATCAGGCGCTACGGCTTTCACGGCCTGTCGTGCCAGTCGATCGTGCATCAACTCGGCAGCGCCCTGCCCGACCGGCTGATCATCGCGCATCTCGGCAGCGGCGCGAGCGTCACTGCGGTGCGTGCCGGCCGCTCGGTCGACACAAGCATGGGCCTCACCCCCTCGGGCGGGGTGGTGATGGCCACGCGCGCGGGCGACCTCGACCCGGGCGTGCTGCTCTACCTGATGCGCGTGCGGGGCATGGACGCAGGCGCGATCGAGGCGCTGGTCGACGGGCAGTCGGGGATGCTCGGCATCTCGGGCCGCTCGGGCGATCTCCGCAGGCTCCACGCAGCCGGCGACGCTGATGCCGCGCTCGCCATCGCGATCTTCTGCCGCTCGGTCGCCAAGCAGATCGCCGCGATGATGGCGGCGCTCGGCGGCGCCGACCTGATCGTCTTCACCGGCGGCATCGGCGAGCATGACGGTGCGGTGCGGGACGCGATCCGCGCCGACCTCGCCTGGGCGGGGCCGGTCGCGACGCAGGTGCTGCCGTCGCGGGAGGGCGAGCAGATCGCGCGCGGGGCAGCCGCCGCGCTCGGCGTCTTCATGGTCCACAAGGGCTGGCCGATGCTGCGCGAACCCGATAACGACTGAACCGGCAAGCCGGGTAAGACTTTCCACACGCGATAGCGTCATAACGAGAGACATGAGGAGGATCAGGGAATCATACCGGGAGGTCATGGCCAGCCTGCTGGTCGCCATGATCGGCATCGTGATCGCCTGCTGTCCGTTCCCCGCCGCCGCCGAGACCTTGCGGCTCAACGATACGCTCTGCCACGCCGTCACCCCATTGCAGCAGGCCGACGCTCCCCTCCCCGCGCTGCGCTTCAGTTGCCGGGGATCGTCGACCGGCTATCAGCAGGCAAGCCTCTGGCTGCGCGCCGACCTGAAGCGGCTGCCGGTCGATCGGGGCGATGTCGTGCTGATGCTCCACCAGTCGCGCTTCGACCGGCTGGTCGTGAGCTTCTCCTATGCCGACGGCACCGTCCAGCGCCAGCAGGTGAGCAGCGGCGCCTATGGATCGCACTGGCGCGCGGGCGGGCAGATCGCTTTCGAAGCGCCGGTCCGCGACGCGCCGCTGGTCGCGGTGACGGCGCGGTTCGACGGCCTCGCCAGCGAGAACCTGCTCCACCTCCGGCTCGTGACCCGGGGCGAGGCCGGTGCGCAGTCGGCGGCGCTCGCGGCGGCGATCGGCGCTGCGCTGATGCTGCTGCTGGTCGCCATCCTCTACAATCTGTCGCTCGCCGCCGCGGTGCGGCGCCAGTTCCTTGCCTGGCACGGCGCCTGGGCCGCGTGCATGCTGCTCTGGGGCCTGATCTGGTCGCAACTCGACCTGCTCGCGGTGCCCGCGATGGCCGGGACGCTGTCGTCGCAGACCTGCACCTTCCTCGCCTGTCTCGCGATCACGCTGGCGACGGCCAGCGTCGTCACCTCGCTCGGCCGCGACGTGCTGCCGGCCCGCGCCCGGATCGCGACGCTCGCGCTCGGCGGCGCGGTCGCGCTGTTCGGCATCCCGCTCGCGTTGGTGCGCAGCGCGGCGATCGACGCGCTGGCCGGCGTGGCGGGCATCCTCATCCTGACCGATCTCGCCACCGTCGCCGCCTGCCTCGCCTGGGCGTGGCGGCGCGGCAGCGCCGAGGCGCGCGACTTCTCGGCGGCATGGGCGCTGCCGATGGCGACGCTCGCGCTGATCCAGCTGGTCGATATCGACGGCGCCTTCTGGGGCGCCGGCTCGAAGCTCGTGATCCTCGTCGCGGCGGCGTGGCAGACGCTGTGGCTGTCGATCGCCGCGACCAGGCGCTTCGCGCAGCTCCGCATCGAGCGCGACCGCGCCCGGGCCGACGAAGCGCGGGCAAGCGAGCTGGCGCGGCGCGATCCGCTCACCGGCCTGCGCAACCGGCGCGGCTTCATCGAGACGATCGGGCCGCTCGTCGACCATGAGCGATCCGCCGGCGCGCCGGTGGCGCTGCTGCTGATCGACATCGACCAGTTCAAGTCAGTCAACGACGCCCATGGCCATGAGGCAGGCGACAAGGTGCTGATCACCATCGCCGAGCGGCTGCAGCGATGGGAAGGCCCGATGTGCGCGGCCGCGCGGCTCGGCGGCGAGGAGTTCGCGCTGATGATCGCCGGGATCGAGGGCTTCGCGCTGGCGCGCTTCGCCGAGAGCGTCTGCCGGGAGATCGGTGCCTGCGATCACCGCGACGCGATCGGCGAGCGGCAGGTGACGGCGAGCATCGGCGTCGCCGAGACGCGGGCGCAGGGCGACTTCCAGGCGCTCTACCGGCTCGCCGACGAGGCGCTCTATGCCGCCAAGCAGGGAGGCCGCAACCGGGTGGTCGTTCGCCGGTTCAGCCTCGCGCCGCCAGCCCCGAGCGAAGCGCGGGCAGCGCAGCTTTAGCGCGGCGAGGGAATATTATTTCCGCGCGAAACTGTCCCCCGCCGGCAGCGTCGCCGCGAACCTGTCGAGCACTGCCTGTGCTGCGGTATCGCCGTGCAGCGTCGCGCGCCAGAAGAGCCGCGTGGCCTCGATCACCACCGCGTGCACATGCGTCACCGAGGCAGTGTTGCCGAAGCCGGCCCGGCCCTGACCGCTGAAGATGCCGTGGTTCGCGCCGGCGAGCACGAGCAGATATTTGCCGCCCGCGGGCATCGCCCGGAACGGACGCTGGCGATCCTCGGCCGTGACCTTGTTGAGCCACGGTAATTCGTCCCGCGTACCGGTCACGCTGAAGAAGGGCATGGTGATGCCGCTGAACGCAACGCTGTCGGGTACGCCGATGCTCGGCTGCGGGCTGAACGCGATCGCTGCCTTCACGCGCCGGTCAAAAGGCTGGAGGCGCGCCTGGGGATAATGGGTTCCGGCGATGGCGAGCGTGGTCTGCGCGCCGAAGCTGTGGCCCGACATGCCGATCCGGGCGAGGTCGATCCGCGACAGATCGCAGGCGCCCTCGCGCCGTCGCGTCGCCAGCGCGTCGAGCACGAAATGGACGTCCCTGGTCCGCGCCTCGAGCTGCTGCGCCGACATCGCCGAGCGGAACGTGCCATTGGCGATGATGCTGCTGTCGCTGCCTGCATGCTGGAGATGGATGACGGCATTGCCGTCCCGCACCCACGCCTCGGCCCAGATCGTCCCCGCATCGAGCGACCCGCCAAGGCCGTGGCTGAACAGGATGACCGGCACCTTGCCCGTACCGGCCGGCATGCGAATTCGCACCGGCACGATGCGGTTGCCGCGCGCCGGATCCTGCCACTGCGCCTCGCAGACCGGGCCGTTCGTGGCCGGCGTCGCGACCGCGGGGGCCGCCCGTGCCGCCACCAAGGCGAGGCTGACCGCCAGCAACAGATGCTTCATATCACCTTCTCCACCGGCCTCGCGGGTGCGCTTCGGTCATGGCTTCCGGGAGGGTCGAACAGCGCCCGCCCAAGGTCGCCGAGGGTCCGCGCCTTCGCTGCATCACCGAGCATCGCGCTCCATTCGCGCACGGCGAGGCGGACCGGGTTGGCGGTGGGCGTGCGGTGGGCGAGGCCGTAACGGATCGGCTCCTCGCGCCGGACCCGCGCGAAGGTGCCGAACAGCCGGTCGAACAGAATCACCACGCCGCCATAGTTGCGATCGAGATACGCGTCGTTCGAGGCATGGTGGAGCCGGTGATGCGCGGGGGTGTTGAACACCCATTCGAGCGGGCCAAGCGTGCCGACCGCCTCGGTATGCAGGAAGAACTGGTAGCGCAGGTCGAACGCAAGCAGCGTGACGACCATCACCGGCGGAAAGCCGAGCAGCACCAGCGGAACGTAAAAGGCCCAGCCGGCCGAGAAGAGATTGGTCCAGCCGAGCCGGAACGAGGCAAGCAGCGTCATCTGCTCGGCTGAATGATGGACTGAGTGCGATGCCCAGAGCCAGCGGACGCGGTGGCTCGCGCGATGGAACCAGTAATAGGCGAATTCGACCGCAACGAAGCCGATCGCCCAGGTGCGCCAGTCGCCGAGCGGCCAGTGCACGGGTGCAAGCCGCGCCGCAAACCCGTAGACCGCGCTCAGCACGACAGCGTTGAGAAGCGCGGCGGGGATGTTGCCGGCAACCAGGCCGAGCGTGGTCAGCGCGGCGCGGCCGTCATAGCCGCGGCGCTGCGACAGGCGCCAGCCGGCCTCGGCCAGCACCAGCGCAAGCATCGTGGCGAGCCAGATCGGCGAGCGGCCGATGTCCATCGGGGTTACCGCTGCGCCAGCTTCTGGACCCGATCCCGCGCGGCGGCCATCTCCGCCTTGTCGACCCGGCCGTCATGATCGGCATCGGCGAGATCGAAGATCGGGGTCGGTGCGGCGGCCAGCTCGGCGCGGCTCACCTTGCCGTCATGGTTGGCATCGGCCTGGGCAATGAAGGCATCGAGCTTCTGGCCGGCCTGGGGTCGGAACTTCAGGATCATGCCGAAATCGTCGCGGCTGACGACCCCGTCGCCATTACGGTCCATCTTCGCGAAGCGGGCGCCTCGCGCGGCGAGGAACTCGGCCCTGGTGACGATGCCGTCGCCATTGCTATCCGCATTCTCGAACGCGTCCATCGGATCGCGGCCGCCGAACCGTTGCGCGGCAGCCGGCGCGGCGAGGCCGGCGGTGGCCGATGCGGCCAGCAATAAAATGAGCATTGTCCTGGTCATGTCTTTTCCTTGTCGGGGGTGCGGCCGCGCCCGGGGGGAGGCGCGGCCGCCGGGGGGGGGGGGGACGTCAGTGCTGCACGGATACCGTGCCCGAAACGCCGCGGCTGTTGCCGTTCGGGCCGGTCACGGTCGTGCCGAAGCTGGCGGTGCCGTCGCCATTGTTGGTCGCGGTCGTGGTGCGGCTCAGGGTGCGGCCGTCATTGGCGGTGACCGTCCGGCTGCTGTCGTACCTGCCATTGCCCCAGCTCGCATTGCGCGACGACTGGTAGCCGCGGCCGCCATTGGTCTGCAGGCTGCGCGACACGCTCGCCGAACCCGGCTGGCGGCTGACGCTGCGGGACTGGACCAGCCCGCGCCCGTTCGCGCCCTGAATGCTGAGAACATGGCCGTGCGGGCCGCGGGCCATCGCCGGCGCGGCGGACAGCGCCGCGAATGCCGCCAGGGCGGTGGTGATGGTAAGATACGCCTTGGTCATGATCGACTCCTCATGCCGCCGGCGGTGTTGCCGACATGGGATGGGAGATGGCAGCATAAGGTAAGCGCGTAGCGTCGGTCAGGTGACAAAGGGTAACATTGTGTAACACGGCATCCCGGGGCCTTTTCCGGAGCCGCCGGCCGGAGCATTCTCGTGCCCATGGAAACGATCTGCATCGCGGTGGTCGAGGATGATCGCGAGATCCGCTCGCTGGTAGTCGATCTGCTTGCCCGCGAGGGCTTCCGCGCGATCGGCTGCCCGACCGCGGTCGAGTTCGACCAGCTCAACCAGCGCCAGCGGATCGACCTCGCCATTCTCGACGTGATGCTTCCCGGCGAGGACGGCCTGTCGCTGTGCCGGCGGCTGGCCGCGGCGGGCGACGTGCCGGTACTGATGGTGACGGCGCGGGGCGACGATGTCGACCGTATCGTCGGGCTCGAGATCGGCGCCGACGATTATCTGCCCAAGCCGTTCAACCCGCGCGAGCTGGTCGCCCGGGTCCGCGCCGTGCTGCGTCGCACCCGCGAGCGGCATCGCAGCACCGCCGCCCTGCCCGCGGAACGCTATCGCTTCGGCGGCTGGACGATCGATGTCGGCACCCGTTCGGTCACCTGCCCGGCCGAAGCGCCGGTCGAGCTGACCGCCGGCGAATTCGACCTGCTGCTCTGCTTCGTCACCCATCCGCAGCGCGTGCTCAACCGCGACCAGCTGCTCGACTGGACGCGCGGTCGCAGCGCCGCTGCCTTCGACCGCGCGATCGACGTCCAGCTCGGCCGGTTGCGGCGCAAGCTCGCTGACCGGCCCGGCGGCGACACGCTGATCAAGACAGTGCGCGGCGGCGGCTACCAGTTCACCCTGCCCTCGGCACGGGCATGACGATCGGATCGAACCTGTCGCTCAGGATCACGCTGATCCTGCTGTTCGGCTTCGTCGCGCTCAACCTGATGGTGGTGGCGCTGACCACCCTGCCCTCGCGCGGCGACGCGCTGCGACCCTATAACCTGCCCCTGCCCGGCCAGGCGGCGGTGATCGCCGAAGCAATCGACCGCGCCCCGCCCGAGGCGCGCGCGGGCCTTGCCGACACTTTCAACGGCGGCCTGTACACGGTGCGGCTCGAGCCCGTCATGCCCGTGCCGGTGGCACCGGCCACCACCGACCTCGCCGAGCTGCAGGCTTATTATGCCCATGCCCTGCCGGGCCGCCCGGTGGTCGTCGACGGGCGGCGGCCGTTGATCGGCCGGCTGATCGGATCACAGCCACGTCCGGCGCGCTTCTTTGCGCCCGTTACCGTCGCGATCGGCCTGCGCCAGGGCGCGATCCTGTTCACAAGCACCCCGTCCGCGGCGATGCGCGCCTATCTGCGCTCGCGCTCGATGCTCGGCGCGATCGGCGGTCTCGTGGTATTGCTCGTCCTCGCGCTCGCGGTGCGCCAGACGACACGGCCGATCGCCGAGCTGTCGACGGGCGTGCGGCGCTTCGGCGCTGATCTCGATGCACCTGACCTGCCACTGGTCGGGCCGCGCGAGATCCGCGAGCTGGCCGGATCGTTCAACGACATGAAGGCGCGGATCCGGGGGCTGATGCAGGAGCGGACCCGGGTGCTCGCTGCGATCGCGCACGACATGCGCACCTATCTGACCCGGCTGCGGCTGCGCGCCGAATATATCGACGATCCGGAGCAGCGCGCGCGGGCGGCGCGGGACCTGGACGAGATGGCGGCCTTGCTGAACGATACGCTGTTCCTCGCCGAGGACGAGGCGCGGGCGCCGTCGGCGACCCGGATTGACCTGGCGGAGGTGGTGACCGGCATGGCCGCGCTGCGCCGCGAGCTGGGCGAGGCGGTGACGGCTGAGGCGAGCAGTGCTGCCCGGGTCATGGCGAACCCGATGGGCGTGCGGCGGATCCTCGATAACCTGGTGGACAATGGCCTGCGCCACGGCAGCGCGGTCCGCATCGGCATCGACCATGCGGAGGGCGCGATCGAGCTGGTCGTCGAGGATGACGGCCCGGGCGTGGCGCCCGACATCCTCGCGCGGCTCGGCGAGCCCTTCACCCGCGGCGACTCGTCGCGCAACCGCGAGACCGGCGGCGCGGGCCTCGGCCTCGCCATCGTCCGGGCGCTGGCGGCGCGCGACGGGGCCGAGGTCAGGTTCGCCAATCGGGCCGAAGGCGGGCTGCGGGTGACGATCCGCTACGCAGCGGCGTAACTCACAGCTCACGCAGCACCCGCGCGGGCCGTACGCCGAGGATCGGCCAGGCGCCGGCGAGGCCGAGGCCCATGACGATCGCGATGCCGCCCAGCAGCGTGGCCGCGACAACGCCGTAATCGGGCAACCAGGCGAACTCGAACAGCTCGACCACGACATACCAGGCGCCGCCCAGCCCGAGCGCGAGCGCGAGCAAGGCGAGGACTGCGCTCAGCATGGCATATTCGATCGCCTGGCTCGCCAGCACCTGGGCGCGGGTCGCGCCGAGCGTGCGCAGGATGACGCTGTCATAGGTGCGCGCCTCGCGCGCCGCGGCGATCGCGCCGACCAGCACGGCGATGCCGGCGAGCACCGCGACCGAGGTGGCGGCGGTGATCGCGGCCGCCATCTGCGCGACGAGATCGCGCACCTGGGCAAGGACGCCGCCGACCTCGATCACCGAGACCGAGGGGAATGGCGCGAGCAGCGCGCGGAGCACTGCCTGGATGCGGCCCCGGGGCACATCGATGGTGGCGGCGAGATTGTGCGGCGCGTCCGAGATCGCGTTGGGCGAGAAGACCAGCACATAGTTGAAGCCGAGCGTATCCCATTCGATCTCCCGGAAGGAGGCGATCGTGGCGGTGCGCTCGACGCCGAGCAGGCTGTAGCTGAGCGTGTCGCCGATCTTCACGCCGAGCGCCTCGGCGAGTTTGGAATCGATCGAGACGAGCGGCGGCCCGGCATAGTCTTTCGGCCACCAATGGCCGGCCGTGAGTACGCTGCCCTCGGGGAGGGTCTCGGCATAAGTGAGGCCACGCTCGCCGCGCAGCGCCCAGGCGCCCTCGGGGATGGCCTTGAGATCGGCGACGCGGACCTTGCCATAGCCGGTGATGGTGCCGCGCATCGCCGGGACGGTCGCGACCTTCGCGTTCGGCGCGATGCCGGCGATGACGCGGCGGAATTCAGCCTCGCGGGTGGAGGGCACGTCGAGCGCGAACAAGGCGGGCGCGCGGGCCGGGACGGTGCGGGCGATATTGGCGTCGATGCTGGTGCGGATCGCCGCGAGCAGCACGAACAGGGTCAGGCCAAGGCCGAGCGCGACGACCAGGGTGCCGGTGCGCGCGCCGGGGCGGTGGAGCGCCGCGATGGCCAGCCGGAGCAGCGGACGGCGCGATCTGGGCAGCATCGCCGCGCCCCTGCGCACCAGCCAGCCGAAGCCGGCCAGCGCGAGCAGCACGCCGGCGACCGCGCCGAGGAAGCTCGCGGTGAGCCAGGGCTGCGCGGCCGAGACCATCGCCAGCGCGACGATCGCGATGCCGGCGCCCGCCATCCAGGGGAGGATTCGGCGAAGTGGCGCGCGGCGCTGGTCGAAATGGCCGCGCAGCAGCCCCGAGGCGGGGACGCTGCCGGCGGCGACCAGAGGGGGTGCCGCGAAGGCGAAGGCGATCAGCAAGCCGTAGAGCGCGGCGAGCGCGAGCGGCATCACCTCGACCGAGAATTTCGGCGCGACCGGGAGCACATCGCCGGCGAGCGCGACGATCAGCGGGACCGCGCCGATCCCGACCGCGAGCCCGGCGGCAATGCCGATGCCCGCCACGACGCCGATCTGGAGCACATAGATGCGCGCGATGATCCCCGATGTCGCGCCGAGGATCTTGAGCGTGGCGATGCCCGGGCGGCGCGCGGCGAGATAGGAGGAGACGCCGTTGCCGACGCCGATCCCGGCGATCACCAGGGCCGAGAGCGCGACCAGCATCAGGAACTGGCCCATCCGCTCGACGAAGCGCGCCGCGCCCGGGGTGGCGCGGTCCCGCGTCTTGGCCTGCCAGCCGCCATCGGGGAAGCGCGCCTTGAAGCGATCGGCGAGCGCCTGGAGGTTGCGGCCCCCGCGCACCGCAATGCGATATTTGCTGTTGTACAGGCTGCCCGGCTGGATCAGCCCGGTGCGCGCCATGCCGGCGGTGGAGACGATCGCGACGGGGCCGAGGGTGAAGCCCTCGCCGAGCCGGTCGGGCTCCTGCGCGATGACGCCGCCGACCCTGAACATCGCCGAGCCGAGGCGGAAAGTGGCGCCCGGGCGGGCGCCGAGCCGCTCGGCGAGCGCCGGCGCGATCCAGGCGGTGGTCGCGTCCGGCGCCTGCACTGAGCGGCCATCGGCCAGCGTGAGCGCGCCGTAGAGCGGATAGGCGCCGTCGACCGCCTTGAGCTCGATCGGCACGATCAGCGGCGCGGCGGGCGTGCCGCCGACGGCGGTGCCCTGCATTCGCGCGGTCTCCGACACGGTGCCGAGCGAGGCCATCGCGGCGCGCTCGTCAGCCGTTGCGGGGCGCTGCGACACGGCGAATTCGAGATCGCCGCCGAGCACCGTCGCGCCGCGCGCGGCGAGCTCGCGCTGGATCGCCTGGGTGAGGCTGCCGATCGCGGCGAGCGCGCCGACGCCGAGGAACAGGCAGGCGAGCAGCAGCCGCAGCCCGCGGAACTTCAGGTCGAGCTCGCGCCGCGCGAGCCGCCACGCCATGCGCCAGTCGTTCACGCGGGCACGCCGGGTGCGTGGTCAGCGACGATCCTGCCATCGGCGAGCTCGACGATCCGGTCGCAGCGCTCGGCGAGATGCGCGTCGTGGGTGATGACGATCAAGGTCGCGCCGGCCGCCTTTTGCCGCTCGAACAGCAGGTCCATGATCGCGGCGCCGGTCTTCGTGTCGAGATTGCCGGTCGGCTCGTCAGCGAAGACAAGCGCCGGCCGCGGGCCGAGCGCGCGGGCGATGGCGACGCGCTGCTGCTCGCCGCCCGAGAGCTGCGCCGGATAATGATCGAGCCGGTGGGCAAGACCGACCGCCTCGAGCTCGGCATCGGCGCGGGCGAAGGCGTCGGGGATGCCGGCAAGCTCCATCGGCACGGCGACATTCTCGCGCGCCGTCATGGTCGGCAGCAAATGAAAGGCCTGGAGGACGATGCCGATCCGGCCGCGCCGGGCACGGGCCAGCGCATCCTCGTCAAGCACGCCGAAATCGAGCCCGGCGACCTCGACCTTGCCCGAGGTGGCGCGCTCGAGCCCGGAGAGGATCGCCATCAGCGAGGATTTCCCCGAGCCCGACGGCCCGAGCAGCGCGACGCTCGAGCCGCGCGCGACATCGAGATCGATGCTGCGCAGGATATTGGTCGGCGCGGGCGCTGCGCCGAGGGTCAGCGTGACAGCGCGCGCTGAGATCACCATATCGGCGTTTGAATCATTCGGCATGAAGGGGAAAATCGCCTTGGAGCGTGGACCGATACGTTATGGGGTGGCGGCGCTGCTTCTCCAAGTGGTGCTGTTGGGGGGGCTGTTGGCCGGATGCGACGGCCAGCCGACGCCAGCGCCCTCCCCTGCTCCGGGCGCCACTGTCGCTGACGTCGCGCCGCTCGATGCGCCGCGCCCGGCCGGCCCGGAGCGGCTGGTGCTCGCGTTCGGCGACAGCCTCTATGCCGGATATGGCCTGCCGCGCGGGCAGAGCCTGCCCGATGCCATCCAGATGCGGCTGCGGCGACAGGGGATCAACGCGACCTTCGTCAATGCCGGCGTCTCGGGCGACACCAGCGCCGACGGCCGGGCGCGGCTTGCGTTCGCGCTCGACAATTTGTCGCGCAAGCCCGACCTGGTGATGCTCGGCCTCGGCGGCAATGATGCGCTCCGCCAGATCGCGCCCGCCGAGACGCGCGCCAATCTCGCCGCGATGCTCGACATGCTGGCGAAGCGGCATATCCCGGTGCTGCTGACGGGGATGAAGGCGCCGCCCAATCTCGGGCCCGATTATGGCGATGCGTTCGACCGGATCTGGCCTGACCTGGCGGCGCAGTACAAGACCGGGCTGTATCCGTTCATCCTCGACGGGGTGATCGGCGAGCCGAAGCTGATCCAGGGCGATCATATCCATCCTGATATGGCGGGGGTGGCGGTGATTGCGGACCGGCTGGCGCCGGTCGTGGCCGGGCGGCTGAAGGGGGCAGAGCAAGGCGGCGGTTGAGCGGCGCGCCTAGCCATAGCCGCGAGGCTGGGGCTTGAGCGGGGCGTAGACCGGGGCCCAGAAGACCGGGCGGGGTCGTTCGGGCTCGGGTGTCAGCTCGGGGCGCGGCGCTGATGGTGGGTTGGAGTCGGGCGCTGGCGCCGGATCGGGCTCCGGATCGGCCTCGGGCTTTGTTGCCGCGCCCGGTTCCGGCTCCGGTTCAGCAGCTTCGGGCTGCGTCTGGCACGGCTCCGCTCGAAAGGGTGACTCGGGGTCGTTAACGCGGGCGAGCGCGCGTTCGAACATTTCGATGATGCCGGGCTCCTCCTTGTCTTCCGCCTGGCCGCCCCATTTCTTCGGCTGGCGGACACGCAGCCAGTTCAGCGCGGCGACCGGATCGGGCGGGAGATGGTCAGTGTAGGTCGCGTAGACCGGATCGGGGTCGCCGGCATGCTTGAAGACTTTGGTGCGCTGGACGGAGCACCCCACGGCGCGGGAATAGAGCGCGCGTTCGACCCGGGCATCGGCGTGCTCCTTGCCGGCGACGACCGCCTCGGCGAACTCCTCATGCGTGTTGCGCCAGCGATAGATGGTGCGGACGCAGACCCCGAAATGCTCGGCGAGCTCTTCGTCGGTGGCGCCGAGGCGGCACATGGCGCGGGCCTGATCGGCGAAATCTGGGCTGTAGATCATGGCGCCGGGGTAGCGCGGGTCGGGTTGGGGTTGAATCGCGGGTGGGTGGAGTCAGAATGTCATGTGGGTTGCTGACATTTCGGGTGGGGAGGCGTGTGTAGAATTATGTATATAAATCAATAGTTTCATCGTTATGATTCAGAGTTTAAGTAAGCTGGCAACCTCTCGTGCCACCGGTGGTGACTGTCAGCCCATGGATCAAAGTAAGGTGTTTATCCCCATCATCGGCCAAGGGGATAATCGCCTAGGAGTAAGTATAGTGTCCCAAATTTTATGCTCAGGCGCTGAATTTGGATTATTGAACGTAGCATCGTAACTCGAAACCCGGTCAGACGATGTGCCGTTCCGCGGGTGTATCGGATTGCTCATGAGAGCATATCGGTACTGCCGCGAGAATATCCGCCTCAAATTAAGATCACGACTGCAATGCTAACGCTCTCGGGACGAAGAGTTCGTCTGAACTATTCGCTTGTTCCCAACGATCACGCGGCCTGAAGAAACGCTACGGCGGCGGCATATCTGCTTAACGACACTCGGCCGGGTCGATACCCAGTGCCTTGCAACGTCCAAGGGCGAGGGCGGCCTCTTGCTCGACGGGAGAAGACGAATCTAACGTCGATTTGAGCTCCGATTTCGACAGAGGAGACTTCCCGACCAGCGCTTGCGCCAGCTTCGCTATATGGCTCAAGTCAAGCCCGCCGATTGTTGCTTTGTTGCTATCGATGGTCGCGAAAGCCGTCACGTCTGCGCCTGTCACGGTCGTTGTACCTTTGGAGCCGGGCGAAGCCGGAATTGGTGGACTCTGGCCAACGCCCGTGCCTGGCTTGCGCCAGGTGTTGACGGCGAACGCGATCAACGGATTGTCTAGTGGAACTGCTGCATCAGGCGGCGAATCCGCGCAAGCACCCGTCTTCTTATAATAAACGATGCGTGCGCCGCCTCCCGGCTTCCAATAGCAATATTTCCCCAAATCACCGAGCGGAAGGACGTGCAGGCCAGCAACATTGCCTTGGAAGGGATAAACGACGGCCTGCGCTCCCGCCACTAGACCGCTTTCGGCGCAGCCTGCATCGTTCGCTTGCTCTTCGTTCGTCGCAAGCGTTGCGTCCATGATCGCGTCCGGATTGCCGGTCTGCCCGTCAGCGACGTTCGACGAGAAGATTTCCTGCGTCAAGTCGCCCGCCATCTTAAGGCCTTCGGCGTAAGGATTCGCTGGGAGGGGCAACGCGCCTGTAACCTTCACCAAACTTTGGAAGACCTTAAATTCCGGCGAGCCTTGGTCGGTTTGCACGAAATAAAACGCGATACCGATCCCCGAATATTCCACACCTTTAGGTGTCAGATCGTATTTTTCCATTGTTTTTACGTTCTTGATCGGCGCCAGAAATAACGAGTTACCGACCTTCTCCGCGTTCAGGTTGATCGATCGCGAAAATGGCTTGGGCGCGTCAGTGCCGTCCATTCGCCTCAGACTAACGTCCAGCTTTGCACCAAGCGATTTTGACGCGGAAAACAGACTGGTTATCCAGCTCGTCGAGCGCTGGATCTGCAGCTGAGCGATGTTAATCGAAACATAATATTTGCTGACGTCAACGCATTTACCGTCGAGCGAAGATGCGACTACAGTCTTGATGGGCACAAACACGCCACCAACCAACGGTGCTTCCGGCGTCAACGCCTGCGCGAACACAGGTTGAGCAATCAAACTCGAAAGCGCGACCAGCGCCACACCGATGCGCATATCAACCTCACTAATAAAACACAGCTGATCGAAAACTATTATATAAGCAATGGACACTCCGCAATAAATAGTAGGTTCATTGTGGTGACGATTGAGATGGCCCGGGACTGGGCATTAGATGACGTGACGTAATGGAAGTAGCCGTCCTCCTGCGATTGCGGAGTCGCCCTTGCAGGCGCTCCAGGCTGGAGGATGGCTAACTCAATCGCGGCACGTAACCGAAAATGCACCAAGGCATCGGTAAGCGATCGGCGGCTTGGCAGGGCGGGAAAGCCACGCTAGAAGGAGCGTCCGCGCCAGTTTAGGCCATTTGTAAAGCGCGAGTTTTGTAAACTCGATGGTTCGATTCACAGAATTGGCACCACCATCTGGCACGAACGATGTCCGCGAAATCCAATCGTCTTGCGACACTGAAGGCCGCCCACCCTACCTGCTATTTCTGCGCGACCGCACCCTCCGCGACTGAGGACCATGTGCCATCGCGCGAGTGCTTCAGGGATCGTATTGCGCCGGAGGGTTTCGCGTTTGGGGCGTGCAAGCGTTGCAATAATTCGGCAGGGCAATGGGAGCAAGCCGTCGCGCTCACTCTGTTGCTCGCGGACCATAGCGATGCGCTGCCGTCCGGAAAGCAGTTCGAAAAATTGGTGACCGGAGTTGCGAACAACAATCCTGAGCTTATGCCGAAAATCCTAAAAGGTCCCAAAGCTGCGCGTCATCACTTTCGCGCTAAGGGATTGTGGCTATCACCGGGCACGACCTTTGCCGAAACCACAATCCTAGAGCTACCGGCTGAGATGCGCGCGGCATTCAAGTTGTTCGCTCGGCGATTGACCTGCGCAATCTTTTACAAAGAGGTTGGCTACCCTTTGCCACTCGATTGGATAATGGCGGTTGCCTGGAGTCCGTGGAGCGAACCCGCCACGCACAAGGCGGCAGACGTTTCGAACAACCTATTCCCGGAATATGTTCTCACCGGTCGCAGGAACACGAACATCGGCGAACAATTCCGATATCGGTGGGGCTTTCACCCCGAGGGCAATCTGTTTGGTTTCGCCGCTCAGTTTTCAAAAGCCTATTTGATATTCGGCTGCGCAGTCGCGCCTTCGCTACACAAAGGGGAGGACGGCTGGGAGCCGCATAGTTCAGATTTCCCGACTGGACGAAATGTCAGCCCCTTGAATAATTAGGGCGAGCCGAAGCCCGCCCCACCGTTCATGACCAAAAGTAGCAAAAGGAAGGGGCGCTCACCAAAATAGGGCAGGTTCGGTGATGAACGGACATCAAGCCAGCTGGTTTTCAATCGATCGGGCGCGATCAATCATTATATCTCCAATGTATTTCGTGCTGACCGTCTCAATGAGCACGATCCGGCGTCAGGGCGGGGACCGTAACGAGCGGAATCGGGGGTTAAGTAACCCGGCGCCGCATGCCATGTAGTGCCAGGCACCCGGATCACCGGTGACGCCATGATCGCCTTTCTCGCAGGCAGTGCGGTAAAGGCACGGCCAGGCAGGAGGTCGAGATGACGGATCGAGCCGTGCGGGCAGCGCTGGAACGCCACTGGAAGGCCTCGGACGCGGGCGATTTCGTCGTCGAACATGACATCTACCGCGAGGATGCAGTGCTCGACTATCCGCAATCGGGCGAACGCCTCAGCGGGCGCCGCGCCATCGAGGAGAGCCGGCGGCTCCAGCCGAGCACGAAGCGTTTCACGGTCAGCCGCATCATCGGCGGCGACGATCTGTGGGTCAGCGAGATCATCCTCAGCTATGATGGCGCGCCGTCCTTTGTCGTGAGCATCATGGAGTTCAGCGACGGTCTGGTGGCGCGGGAGACTCAATATTTCGCCGACCCCTTCGAACCCGGGCCGTCGCGCGCGCATCTGGTCGAGCTGGTGCGCGAACCGCGCCGCCCGGGCGAGGCCGCGGGAGAAGGCCGGTCATGATCTCGCTGTCGACATCAGCCACCCTCTCCTATCGATCGATCGAGGTCGACGGGTTGCGGCTCTTCTACCGCGAAGCCGGACCGCCGGACGCGCCCACCCTGTTGTTGCTCCACGGCTTCCCGTCGTCGTCGCGCATGTACGACACGCTGATGCCGCTGCTGGCGGATCGCTACCACCTCGTCGCGCCTGACTATCCCGGCTTCGGGCATAGCGACGCCCCGTCGCCGGACGATTTTCAATACACCTTCGATCGCCTGGCCGAGGTCATCGAGCGGTTTACCGAGGCGCTCGGGCTCGATCGCTACGTCCTTTTCCAGCAGGATTATGGCGGCCCGATCGGCATGCGGCTGGCGGTGCGCCATCCCGAACGGGTGCGCGCGATCATCGTCCAGAATGCCGTGTCGCACGAGGAGGGGCTCGGGCCGTTATGGGAGGCGCGCAAGGCCTTCTGGCGCGACCGGGCGGCGCATGAGGAAAAAGTGATCGCCGCCTTCACGTCGATCGAGGGCGCGCGCGAGCGGCATATCGGCTCGAGCCCGAGGCCGGAGCGCTATAATCCCGACTGCTGGACCGACGAGGCAGCGATGCTCTCCCGCCCCGGCCAGGCGCGGATCCAGTCGGACCTGTTCCATGACTATCGCAACAATGTCGCCGCCTATCCGCGCTGGCAGGCATGGCTCCGACAGCACCGCCCGGCGATGCTGGTTGTCTGGGGGCGCTACGATCCGTCCTTCACGGTCGCGGGCGCCCATGCCTATGCGCGCGACGTGCCCGACGCCGAGGTGCATATTCTCGATGCCGGCCATTTCGCGCTCGACGAAAAGCTCGACGAGATCGCTGCGCTGGCTCGCGAATTTCTGGGGCGGCGGGTTGAGTTGGGGTCGCGGTGAGGTGGGCGCTGATTGGTTTGCGGACGGGCGCGCGATGTCTTCGGCGGGCTGAATTTGCGGGTTATTGGACGGGACGCCGTAGCAGCACCGCAATAGAATCGGGAATGGCGTTGTCGCGCAGGATGGCTATGCCCGGCGCCGGTCGATCGGGGTTCTGGCGGTTGGGGCCTTTGGCTCGATAACGACCGGCTCAGCCGCCTGGGACTGGATGGCGGCCAAAGCCCGCTCGTGCGCCAAAAGGCCTTCCAGGATCGCCCGGCGCTCCTCGTCCGCCTCCGCAAAGAGCAACCTCTCAAAGCGAGCGATGTTTTGCGTCCTTATCCACCGGTCCATGATGAGGGCACCCCGTCGAGTCGGCCGAGTCCGCAAAGTGCATTTTGACGAAGCTCGGGAAATATTTCAACAACATGGGTTGGAAATGCCCCCCTTCCGGACACCTTTTTTGTCGCGGATCTGGAGCCATCTCGGCTTGGCCTGGCGCAGCCGATCGCGGTAAAAGGCGCGCGGTGCTGAGGACCTGTTTTGGGCTCTCCCTGGGGGCCGGAAGGAAACTTCCGGCCTTTTTTTCGTACGGGCTTCATCTTTCAGCGAGAGCCGCGAGGAGTCGGAACCGGGTGCGCAGCGGGGCCGACAGGAGCATGTGCCTGTCGCACCCGTGCCCGGCAGGATGTCCTCCGCGCCGGACGCGGCCGACGCCGGCCTGAGCAACGAAATAATTGACTCAGGCAGGCCTCCGGTTCAACGATCGACGGCAACCAGAACATATAATGTCGCGCCCAGATGTCACCTTTCAGGGGAATGATACGATGCGTCCGCATTATATGATGGCAAGCGCGGGACTGGCTCTCGCCGTTGGAGTCTGGGCTGTCGGATGGCAGCGCGTGGCGGCGCAGACAGGCGCGCCCGGCCCGGTTGCCCGGTACGCCATGGATGTCGGCACGGTTTCGGGCATTGGCGGCATGGGCGGCGGCATGGGCGCCGGCATGTCGATGATGTTCGGCGGCGGCGGCGGCAATGTGCAGCATGAGCTCAACCTGCGGCTGGGATCGTCGCGCGGGCCCGACAAGGGCGGCCCAAAGGCCGATCATTTCATGCCGCCCGCCGCGAGGCTCGGAAAATCGGTCGCGCTCGAGACGCCGGTTCCGACACAGGGCGAGATGGGCGACGAGCAGTTCCAGCGCCCCAAGGGGCGCCTGCTGATCTATTGGGGCTGCGGACCGAACGCGGGCAAGGGCCAGCCGGTGATCATCGACTTTTCCCGGCTCGCCAAGGGGCAGGTGCCGCCCGGGCTCTTCTCCACGTCGATCCCGAAGGATCGCGGCCCGAGCATGGCCAACAGCCGGACCTTTGGCCGCTGGCCGGCCAGGGACGGCAAATATGTCAAGGGCGACAGCTCGGTCCTGGGCGATCACCGGATCGTCGCCAATTACGCGCCGGATATCAGCTTCTCGCTGTCGCAGGATTTCATGGCGCCGCTCAACGCGCGCAGCCATGCGCTTCCCGACGGCGCGACGTCGCTCGGCTGGACCGGGATATCGGGCGCCACCGGCTATTACGCCTTTGTCATGGCCATGAAGATGGGGCAGCGGGGCGATATGGGCGACATGGTCTGGTGGTCGTCCTCCGCCACCCAGCAATTCGGGGGCGGGCTGACCGACTGGCTGTCGCCGGCCACCGTCACCAGGCTCATCGGGCAAAAGGCGGTGATGCCGCCAACCCAGACGAGCTGCACGGTTCCCGCCGAGGTCAAGGCTTCCGGCCCGGACATGATGATGGGCATGCTCTATGCCTATGGCCCGCAGGCCGATTTTTCCTATCCGCCGAAACCCGCCAATCCACGGGCGCCCTGGCACCTCGAATGGACCAGCACGGTGCGCTATCGCTCGATGCAGAGCTGGCTGATCACCAGCCCCGGCGGCATGATGGGCGCCGGGGCGCCGCAGGGCGACGAGCGCGAGGAAAGGGCCCCGCCCAAGAAGAAGAAGGGCGGTTTGTTCGGGGGCGTGCTGGGCGGCGTCATCCCGTAAGGCTTGCCCGTCTCGCAGGGGAGCCGACCGGCAGGGCCGGGGCAAGTCGCCTTGCTCCCCCCGCGACCCAAGCTTGAATCGTCACCGCGGTCTCGTTCCCATAGGCGCCAAGCCAAGCGGCGATGGAGCATCGTGCGTAAACCCGACCCGTTCGGCGCGGCGCCTGTCCCGTCTTGCTCCGGCACCTGCTCCATGTCGGGGCTTTTAGAGGAACCCGTCGGGCGGGCAAGGCAGCAATCCCGCCGCGCTTTCCTGTGCCCCTCCGCGCCACCGTTACCTTCCCGCCACAGTCTCCGATAAAACCGTTAGCATCTCATTTTTTGTCCATTTTGATCAAGCCGGACTGAATATATCGCGGCAGGCAGCCGGCTCATAAGCGCACCAGGCGGCAGAACCGGCAGCGCAAATAACGGTTTCAGGAGACGGACATGAGTGCACCCCTTTACACCGCGACCTCGGTGATCGCGCTGCTCGCCGGCGCAGCGCTCGCGCCCGCCGCCGCCGCGGCGCAGACGTCTTCGCCGGCCCAGACCGAAGCCGCCAAGCCCGCCGACGACCTCGCCCCCGAAATCACCGTCACCGCGCAGCGCCGCTCGGAAGCGTCGCGCGACGTGCCGATCAGCGTCACCACGCTCGGCGCGGAGCAGCTCGCGGTCGCCAATGTCACCAATTTGTCGGATTCGGCCAAGCTCACGCCGGGCCTGCGCTTCGACACCCAGGGCCCGGCCTCGCAACCGACGATCCGCGGCGTCGGCACCGCGATCACGACATCGGGCGGCGGGCCCAATGTCGGCATCTATGTCGACGGCTTCTTCCAGCAGAACGCCTATGTGAATGATTTCCAGCTCACCAAGGTGCAGAGCATCCAGGTGCTGAAGGGCCCGCAGGGCACCTTGTTCGGCCGCAACACGACCGGCGGCGCGATCCTGGTGACGACCGCCGACCCGAGCATGACGCCCGAAGCCGAGTTCAAGGCGCAATATGGCAGCTTCAACACCGTGGTGCTGCAGGGTTACGGCACGACCGGGCTGGGCGACCGGGTCGCGATCGACCTCGAGGGCAATTACCGGCGCGGCGACGGCTATGTCACCAATATCGTGAATGGCGACAAGAAGATCGGCCAGTCCGAAAGCTGGTCGATCCGCGCCGGGCTGAAGATCGAGGTGACCGACGATGTCTCGGTGCTGCTGCGCTACACGCACAGCCAGTCGAGCGACCCCTCGCCGCAGCTCGTCAACGCCTATGTCGACACGACCGGCGAGGCCGGCTTCTTCAACATGGTCTCAGCGGCGGGCAAGGCGATCTATGGCCGCACCAGCTCGGCGGGGCTGCCGCTTGTCTATCTCTATGCGCCGGCGGGCACCTTCGCGACCGGGCCGGGCCGGGTCGCGTCGAACGAGCTGACCAGCTTCAAGAGCCGGTCGGACATCGTCCAGGGCACGATCCATGCCGATCTCGGCTTTGCGAACCTCACCTCCTACACGCAATATCGCTATGACAATTCGCCCTATTTTGGCGACCTCGACGTGACGACCCTGCCCTTCTTCGCGATCAACGTGCGGCCGGTCGACCGGACCTTCTCGCAGGAGCTGCTGTTCAACTCGAAGACGGGGTCGAGGCTGCAATGGACCGCCGGGCTCAATTATTTCCAGGTACGCGATACCTGGGGCGTCTCGGGCTCGTTCAGCCAGCCCGCTTTCTACCTGCCATTCGGCGGATCGAGCGCGCTGACCAAATCGGCCGCCGCCTATGCCGATCTGACCTATGAGGTGACGCCGAAATTCTTCATCACCGCCGGCGCGCGCTACAGCCATGACGTGGTGACCGACGCCTATTTCAAGACCAATTTCGCGATCACCTCCTATGAGGGTGCCGACGGCAATCCGGTGCCGGTGACGGTGCCGCCCGAGACGAAGATTCCGGTCAACGACCTGAAGAACAACGCGGTCACGCCGCGCGTCGTGCTGCGCTACAAGCCGAGCGCTGAATCGAGCGTCTATGCGTCCTACACCAGGGGCTATAAATCGGGGCTCCTGAATGTCGGCGGCCTGTCGAAGGTGCCGGTCAAGCCCGAGAACATCAACGCGTTCGAGCTCGGCTACAAATATGACGACCGCGTCTTCGCGATCGATCTGGCCGGCTTCTATTATGATTACCGGAACCTGCAGGTCTCGAGCTTCCAGAACGGCGCGGCGCAGATACGCAATGCGGCGTCATCGGAGATTTACGGCGCCGAGGCGCAGCTGCGCTATCGCGTGTCGAGCGCGTTCAACCTGAATGCCGGCGCTGCCTATACGCATGCCCGCTACAAGTCGTTCAGGAACGCGCCTTATTACAGCTATTGCGATCCGGCGCCGGCGGCGACGGGGTCGATCGCCTGTTCCTCGCCAGCGGCGGCGGGGACGCTGACCCAGACGGTGATCGACGCAAGCGGCTTCCAGATGCAGCGCGCGCCAGAATTCACCGCCAATGCCGGCGCGAGCTATGCGCTCGACGCGTTCAGCGGCAGGCTGACGCTGTCGGGCAATCTCTATTACAGCTCGTCCTTCTATTTCGATCCGTCGCAGCAGTTCAGGCAGAAGGCCTATGAGCAGCTTTCGCTGCGGGCGCAGTGGAGCGATCCGTCGAAGCGCTACACGCTCGCCCTGTTCGGCGACAATGTGACCGGCACGCGCTATCGGACCCAGGTGCTGTTCAACACGCTCGGCATCGGCAGCACCTGGAATGCGCCGACGATCTGGGGCGTATCGCTGGGCGCGAAATTCTGAGGCGCGGCAGCTGCCCGCACGGTCAGTCGCCGAATTCGGGAAACAGCGCTTCGACAGCGGCCTGCAGGTCGCTCGGGCCGGGCAGCAGGCCGAAATGATCGAGCAGTGCCTTGACGAGGCGCGCCCGGTGCGGGCCGATGCCGGGCATGGTTTCGAGCCCGGGAAAGTCGGGATCGGCAAGCCGGTCGGCGAGGTCGCCGAGCGTCCGGTAGCCCGATGCGGTCAGGCGCTTCCGCAGGCCGGCCGGCAGGACTGACTGGCTGACCGGCAGGTCGCGTTCGGTCGCGCCGGGGTTGGTCGAGCGCAGCCGCGTCCGCGCCGCCTTTTCCCGCTTGAGCTTGCGGCGGACATGGCTGAGCTGGCTCGAGGTGAGCGCGAGGCGGCGGCCGATGTCGCGATAGGCGATGCCGGCGGCGCGCAGCTCCCGCGCCTGTTCGAGGTTCAGGGTCGCCAGGTCGAGTTGGCTCAGCATCGGCCCGGGCGTACCAGCCTCTCAGCGAGGCGTCACCGAAATAGCATCACGCCGCGTTCAGCGCCGCGACCGGCAGGAACGGCGCGATCGCCTCGATCGCCCGGCTGACATAGGCCTGTTTCTGGCCGACCGGCGCGACATAATGGATTGCCTCCTCGGCATCGGCGATGCCGGCGAGGCGCGCGATCGTCCAGGCGGCGAGATAGTGCGCGGCGAGGCATCCCCCCGCCGTCGCGACATTGCCGTGCGCGACGAAGGGCGCGTCGAGAACCTCGACGCCTGCCTCGATCACCCAGGGCTTCGAGCTCAGGTCGGTGCAGGCGGGCAGGTCGCCGATCAGGCCGAGCTTCGCCAGCAGCAGCGTGCCCGAGCATTGCGCGCCGATCAGCTGGCGCGCCGGATCGAGCGCCAGCAGCGACAGCATGGCCGGATCGGCGGCGACCGCGCGCGTGCCGATGCCGCTGCCGATCAGCACCGCATCCGCCTCCTGCGCGAACGCGAGCGGCTTCTGGCGCCTGACCGTCACCCCGTTCAGCGAAGTGACCTCGGGCGTGGGGGACGTGATGTGCGCCGCCCAGCCCTTCCCCTTCAGGCGATTGAGGATCGCGGACGCAATGAAGGAGTCGAGCTCGTTGAAACCGTCAAAGGTCAGGATGGCAATCTGCATTTCAGTCTCCCTGCCCGGAGAACAGGGTCAGCGTGCGGCCGCCGACCCAGACCTGGCCGCTTTCGTCCTGCGACACGTCGACGCGTCCGGTGCGGCCGAGTTTCGTCCCCTGCGCCGCGACATAATGGCCGCGCGCCCGGCCGCTCGCGAACAGCCACTGGCCAACCGAGGCGTTGAGGCTGCCGGTCACCGGATCCTCGATCATGCCGCCATCGGGGCCGCTGAAGATCGCGCGGAGCTCGAACGCCGTATCGCTGCCGGGGGCATGCGGGCCGACAAGGCCGATATCGATCCGCGCCGCGTGATGCCGCACCGGCTCGACCGCCAGCACCGCCTCGGCCGAGCCAAGCAGCACCGCGATCCAGCCCGGGCCGTTATCGACCCACTCAGCAGCGACGATCGCGTCGCGGTCGATCCGCAGCACCGCGACCAGCTCGGCGATCTCGGCCTCGGTCGGTTCGCCGTCGCGGATCAGCGGGGGCGCGGCGAACGCCAGGCCCTTCTCCTTCTGCCTGACCTCGATCAGCCCGGCACCGCATTCCTGCACGACCACGCCCGCGCGCTTCGGCTTGCCGCCCGCCTCGAGCCAGGCATGGCAGGTGCCGAGCGTCGGATGGCCGGCAAAGGGAAGCTCGTGCGCCAGCGTGAAGATCCGCACGCGGTAGTCGGCACCGGCCTGGGTCGGCGGCAGCAGGAAAGTGGTTTCCGACAGGTTCAGCCAGCGGGTGATGCGCTGCATTTCCTCGGTCGTGAGGCCTTCGGCACCGGCGATGACGGCAAGCGGATTGCCGGTAAAGGCGTCGGTGCCGAACACGTCGACAAGCTTGAAGGGACGGTTCATGCGAAATCCTCTCGGGTCAGTCGAGCGGCCATAGGCCCGGAACGGCAGCGGGTCATCGATCCCCGCCATGGCGCCCGCCGTGGCGAATGCCCGCGCCGCGCTGGCCATGACAGGGACGGATCGATACAATCTGGACAAACTGTACCGATCAAGAAAGCAGTACGATGGCGACAATCGACCTTGACCTCACCCGCACCGGGCAGGTCATGCAGCTGATCCGCGACCGCATCGAGCGGCGGCTCCTGACCCCCGGCGCGCGCCTGCCCTCGGTGCGCGCCATGGCCGAATCGACCGGCTTTTCGAAATCGACGGTGGTCGAGGCCTATGACCGGCTCGCGGCTGACGGCGCGATCCGCGCGCGGCCGGGCTCGGGCTTCTATGTCGCGGCGCCGCTGTCGCCTTTGTCGCTCGACCGGATCGGCACGCCCGGCGAGCGCGAGGTCGATCCCTTGTGGATGCTGCGCCAGTCGCTGAACGATCGCCCCGAGGCGCTGCGGCCGGGCTGTGGCTGGCTGCCCGACAGCTGGCTGGCCGGCGCGCCGATCCGCAAGGCGATGCGCGCGGTGGCGCGCAGCGATGCCGACGGGCCGCTGACCCGCTATGCCTCGCCGCTCGGCGCGCCGCCGCTCCGCGCCTTGCTCGCCCGGCGGCTCGAGGAGCAGGGCGTCGCCGCCGCACCCGATCAGATAGTGCTGACCGACAGCAGCACCCAGGCGCTCGATCTCGTCAGCCGCTTCCTGCTCGAGCCCGGCGACGCGGTGCTGGTCGACGACCCCTGCTATTTCAACTTCCTGGCCTTGCTGCGCGCCCATCAGGCGAAAGTCGTCGGCATCAGGATGACGCCGGGCGGGCCCGACATGGCAGCCTTCGCCGCCGCGCTCGTCGAGCACCGGCCGCGCTTCTATCTGACCAACTCGGCGATCCACAACCCGACCGGCGCGACGCTCTCGGCCGCCACCGCGCACCGGCTGCTGAAGCTCGCCGACGCGCACGACCTCGTCATCGTCGAGGACGACATCTTCGCTGATTTCGAGCATGTCCCGGCGCCGCGCCTCGCCGCGTTCGACGGGCTCGACCGGGTGATCAGGATCGGCAGCTTCTCCAAGTCGATCACCGCCGCGATCCGCTGCGGGCATATCGCCGCGCGGCCCGACTGGATCGAGGCGCTGGCCGACCTGCGCATCGCGACCTCGATGTCGGGCAATCCGCTGTCGGCCGAGATCCTCCACGCCGTGCTGACCGATGGCGGCTATCGCCGGCATATCGAGGGCGTGCGCGCCCGGCTTGCCCGCGCGCGGGCGCGAACGATGGCCCGGTTGCGCGATGTCGGCATCGAACCCTGGATCGAGCCCGCCGCGGGGCTGTTCATCTGGGGACGCCTGCCGGCCGGCATCGACGCGACGGCGCTGGCCCGCACCGCGCTGGCCGAGGACATCGTGCTGGCGCCCGGCAATGTGTTCAGCCCGAGCGGCACCTGGGGCGATTATTGCCGCTTCAACGTGGTGATGAGCGACGATGACCGGGTCAGCGCCTTCCTGGCGAAGGCGTGCGGTTAGTGGATGCCGGAACATGTCCGGCATGACGGCGGAAGGTGGCGGGAACCGGTCGCCCGAGCGTCCCACGGCGCACCCGTTCCCATCCCCGCCCCATCCGCCTAAGCTCGCCGCCATGCGCCGCGCCGATCTGTTCGCCGGGATTTCGGTCGCCGGCCTCATGCTCCCGGAAGCGGTTGCCTATGCGAGCATCGCCGGCCTGCCGCCGGGGCGGGCGATCCTCGCGGCGATCGTCGGCTGCCTCGTTTATGCGATGGCCGGGCGGAGCCGGTTCGCGATCGTCTCGCCGACCTCCGCCTCGGCAGCGATCCTCGCCGCTGCGCTAGGAGCGATGCACGGCGATGCGGCGATGCGCGGGGTGATCGCGACGGTGGCGGTGGCGATGGCCGGCGGCGTGTTCCTCATCGCCCGGCTGCTGCGGCTCGGCGGGCTGACCGGGTTCGTCGCGCGTCCCGTGTTGCAGGGCTTCGCCTTCGGGCTCGCGATCACGATCATCCTGCGCCAGCTCCCCGCCCTTGCCGGCGTCGAGGTGGCGGCGCCCGACATCTTCCGGCTTGCGATCGGGCTGGCGCGCGCTGCGCCCGACTGGGATATCGCGAGCATCGCGACAGGACTCGTCGCGCTCGGCCTGCTGCTCGGCCTCAGGCGGCTGCCCAGGGTGCCGGGCGCGTTCCTGGTGCTCGTGCTCGGCATCTTCGCCGCGCGGGCGCTCGACCTGCCGGCGCACGGCGTCGCGGTGATCGGCGCGATCGACGTCACGCCGTCATGGCCGGTGCTGCCCGAGCTGCCGTTCAGGACATTGTCGCGGGTGGCGCAGCTCGTCCTGCCGCTCGTGCTGATCCTGCTCGCTGAAAGCTGGGGAACGATGCGCGCGCTGGCACTCAGGCATGGCGACATGCTCGAGCCCAATCGCGAGCTCGGTGCGCTCGGCCTCGCCAATCTCGCCTCGGCGCTCGTCCAGGGCATGCCGGTCGCGGCCGGCTTCTCCGCCGGCTCGGCGAGCGAGGCGGCGGGCGCGGCGAGCCGCTGGACCGGGGTGGTCGCCGCCCTCGGGCTTGCCGCCCTCGCCTTCGCGGCAACCCCGCTGATCGCCTATCTGCCCAGGCCGGTGCTGGCCGCGGTGGTGATCGCCGCGCTGACTCATGCGCTCAACCTCGCGCCGCTGATGCGGCTGTGGCGGCTCGACCGCGACCAATATGTCGGGATCGCAGCCGCGCTCGGCGTGCTCCTGTTCGGCGTTCTCGACGGGATGCTGCTGGCGATCGCGCTGTCGGTCATCGCCCTGATCCGCCGGCTCGCGACGCCGCCGCTCATCCAGCTCGGCCGGCTCGGCGACAGCCATGATTATGTCGATGTCGAGCGTCATCCCGAAGCGGTGGCGCCCCCCGGCATCGCGATCTGGCGGCCGGCCGAGCCGCTCTTCTTCGCCAATGCCGAGCAGGTGCTGGGGAGTGTGGAGCAGAAGGTCCGCGCCCAGCCGGGTTTGCGGGCGGTGGTGCTCAGCCTCGAGGAGAGCTTCGATCTCGACAGCACCGCGCTCGACGCGCTGATCGAGTTCGATACGCGGCTCCGCAAGAGCGGGATGACGCTCCACCTCGCCCGGGTCCATGACCGTGCGCGCGACCTGCTCGGCGCGGCGGGCCCTGATGATATCGTCAGCCGAAGCTTCTACAGTGTCGACGATGCCGTCGCCTCGATCGGAGGAACGCCATGATTCATGATTTCGAGCCTTTGCTCCACCCGGTGAAGATCGACGATCTCCGCCCTACCCAGATGACCGTCGGCTATCGCGAGGTCGAGCGCAAAAGGCGGGAATGGCGCGAGCGCGTGGACCGCGACGGGCCCGACTATCTCGGGCGGCACATGATTCCGGCGGTGATCGGGCCGAAGGGCCGGGCTTGGATCATCGATAATCATCACCTCGCCCGCGCGCTGCATGACGAGGGGGTGAAGGATGTACTGATCCGGATCGTCGCCGATCTTTCCCATGTGAAGGATCGGCTGTTCAAGACCTTCCTCGACAATCGCAACTGGCTTCACCCCTATGATGCCGACGGGCGCATCCAGCCGAGCAAGGCGATCCCCAGGCATATCGGCAAGCTGAAGGACGATCCCTATCGATCGCTGGCCGGCGAGCTGCGCCGCGCCGGCGGCTATGCCAAGTCCGAAGTGCCCTATACCGAGTTTCTATGGGCCGATTATCTGCGCCACCAGATTCCGCGCGCGACGCTGGAGGAGGATTTCGAGGGGGCGGTTGAGAAAGCGCTGAAGCTCGCCCGCAAGCCGCCCTGCGGCTATCTGCCGGGCTGGGCCGGGCCGCATGATTGAGAAGGCGTCGTTCAGGGCGGTGACGCGCCCTCGAACCGCTCGATATGGCCGCGCCCCCAGAGGCGCACCGTCTCGACCAGCGGCAGCAGCGACCTGCCATAGTCGGTAAGCGAATAGATCACCGGTGTCGGCGCCGCGCCGGTCTGCTCGCGGTGGACGATCTCGTCGGCGATCAGCTCGCGAAGCTGCTCGGTCAGGACTTTCTGCGAGATCGACGACATCTGCTCGCGCAGGCCGGCGAAATGCTTCGGACCCTCGGCTAGCCAATAGATGATGATCAGCTTCCACTTGCCGCCGGCCGCCGCCAGGGCTGCGGTGAGCGGGCAATCGCTGACTGGGTTTGTGCGGCGCTGAACGGTCATAGGTACCTCGAGGTGCCTTCTATCAGGGCTCGTTCTACCCCGGTAGACGCCGGGCGGTCGATAGCCTGAGGAGCAGCGGGAATGACCTGTCGTATCTGGAACGGAGTTTTTCACCTGATCGCCGCGAGCCTTGTCGGCGCAGCCGGCATGGCGCCTGCGATCGCCTCGGCGGACACGCCGCCGCCGGCCCGTCAGGCGCCGGTGCTCGTCGATGGTTCGCATGATTTCGATTTCGAATTCGGCGCATGGCGAGCTCACATATCGCGGCGCCTCCATCCGCTGACCGGATCGACCGACTGGGCCGACTATGACGGCACTTCAGTGGTACGGAAGGTCTGGAACGGCAGCGCAGATCTTGGCGAGCTCGACGTTTCCGGGCCGGCCGGGCGCATCCGGGGCCTGAGTCTCAGGCTCTACAATCCCCAAACCCGCCAGTGGAACATCAGTTGGTCGAACGCCGCCGACGGCGTGCTCACACCGCCGATGGTCGGTGGCTTTACCGGCAGCCGGGGCGAATTCTACAATGCCGATACGCTGAACGGGCGGGCGATCATGGTGCGCTTCATCTTCTCCGATACCGACAAGCCGGTGTTCCGGATCGAACAGGCCTTTTCCGCTGACGGCGGGCAGACCTGGGAGGCGAACTGGATCGCAACCTTCACCCGGGCATAGCTTGCATCTGCGTCGACCATCCGGGAAGATGCCGCGCGTGGAGGACAATCGTGGCTGACATCATCAACCTCAGGCTTGCCCGCAAGGCGCGCGGCAGGGCGGCGGCTGAAGCCGAGGCAGCCGCCAATCGCGTGAAGTTCGGGCAGAGCCGGCAGGAGAAACAGGCCGGGCGTGCCGAAACCCTGCGTGTCGACAAGACGCTCGACGGCGCGAAGCGCGAGGACTGACCTCCTCAGGGAAGCAGCCGCCCGCCTCCGCCGCTCTCGTCCTTGAGCTTCACCCCGGTCAGCCGTCGTGTCCGCGCCGCGGCCATCAGCCAGGCGATGCTGTCGGCGGCCTGCGCATAATCGAGCCCGTGCGGCGGGCGGATGTTGGAGACGCAGTTGCGCTCGCTGTCGAGCCGGCCGGGCCTGGGTTGCCAGGTGATATACGCGCCCAGGCTGTCGGGCGCGCTCAGGCCGGGGCGTTCGCCGATCAGCATCACCACGAGATCGACCCCGAGCAACGCCCCGATCTCGTCGCCGAGCGCGACGCGGGCATGGCGCGCCAGCACGACCGGCGCGATCCGCCAGCCCGCGAGCCGCTCGAACAGCGCGCGCAGCAGGGGAGCGGCATGCGCCTGGACCGCGGTGGCCGAAAGACCGTCGCCGATGACGAAGGCGGCCTCGTCGCCCGTCGGCGCGAGCCTGGCCGCATCCGCTTCCGCGAGGCGGCGCCCCAGGTCGGGGCGTTGCAGATAAGTGACATGGTCGGGCGCCCGGCTCGCGACCTCGATCACCGCGCGCCCGCCGATCGCCGCGCTGAAGCCGGTGGTGTCGAACACGGCCTCGACGGCGTCGCGTGCCCGGGCGTGCGCAAGCTCGAAATCGAGCATCGCCCGGGTCGGAAGCGCCTGCCCTGCCCTGCCCAGCGCGATCCGCGCCTGAGTCACCGCGCGCAGCCGGGTCGCGACATCGGGGCGGACGGGCGGTTCAGCCATCGAGAAAGGCCAGCGCGGGGATCGGCCGGTGCGCAAGGGCTGCGCGATCGGCAATGCGGCCGTCCGCGCCGAGCAGGCCGACGCTCTCCATCCATGCCTCGAACTCGGGCGCCGGCCGCAGGCCCAGCACCGCGCGCAGGTACAGCGCGTCATGGAAGCTGGTCGACTGATAGTTGAGCATGATGTCGTCGGCGCCCGGCACGCCCATCACGAAGCTGACGCCGGCCACGCCCAGCACGGTCAGGATCGTGTCCATATCGTCCTGATCGGCCTCGGCATGGTTGGTATGGCAGATGTCGAGCCCCATCGGCAGGCCGAGCAGCTTGCCGCAGAAATGATCCTCGAGCGCGGCGCGGAGGATCTGCTTGCCGTCATAAAGATATTCGGGGCCGATAAAGCCGACCACCGAGTTGACCAGCAGCGGCCGGAAGGCGCGCGCGACGGCATAGGCGCGGCACTCCATCGTCTGCTGGTCGACGCCGTGATGCGCCTCGGCCGACAGCGCCGATCCCTGCCCCGTCTCGAAATACATGACGTTGTTCCCGGCCGTGCCGCGGCCGAGCGCCAGCGTCGCCTCATGCGCCTCGCGCAGCAGGGCGAGATCGACGCCGAAGCCCTTGTTGGCCGCCTCGCTGCCCGCGATCGACTGGAAGGTCAGGTCGACCGGCGCGCCCCGCTCGATCAGCGCCAGCGTGTTGGTGACATGGGTGAGCACGCAGGACTGGGTCGGGATCGCATAGGCAGTGCGGATCTCGTCGACGAGCGACAGCAACGCGCCCGCCGAGGCGAGCGTGTCGCCGGCCGGATTGATCCCGATCACCGCATCGCCCGAGCCGAGCAGCAGCCCGTCGAGGATCGAGGCGGCGATGCCGGCGGGGTCGTCGGTCGGATGGTTGGGCTGGAGGCGGGTCGAGAAGCGGCCCGGCAGGCCGATCGTGTCGCGAAACGCGGTGACGACGCTGATCTTGCGGGCGGCCGCGACGAGATCCTGGTTGCGCATCAGCTTGGAGACGGCGGCGGCCATTTCAGGCGTGATGCCGGGGGCGATGGCGGCAATGGCGGCGCCGTCGGTCGCGTTGTCGAGCAGCCACTCGCGGAAACTGCCGACCGTCAGGTGCGCGACGCGGGCGAAGGCGGCGGAATCATGCGTGTCGATGATCAGCCGCGAGACTTCGTCGGCTTCGTAGGGGACGACAAGCTCGTTCAGGAAGATCGACAGCGGCAGGTCGGCGAGCAGATACCGCGCGGCGACGCGCTGCTCGGCGCTGGCGGCGGCGATGCCGGCGAGGACGTCGCCCGAGCGCAGCGGCGTCGCCGCGGCGAGAAGCGCGCGCAGATCCGCGAAGCGGTGCCGAGTGCCGGTCCAATCAGTCTGGTAGCTCGGCAACGGCACCTCCCGTGCTGGGACCGGGCGAGCGTAGCGGATGAGACGGAGGGATCAAGCGTGCGAAATCGCCCGGCAGCAGGCCTGGAGCCGTCAGCATAGCCATGCGGGAGGGAAGCGAGCCCGCCTGTCGGCCTCTGCAAAAGCAAAGGGCTGCCACCTTGCCAATTTTTGCCAAAGTCGCTACTTTTCCGCGCATGAGCACGATGAACATTTCGTTGCCCGAAACGCTCAAGACATTTGTCGACGAGCGGGTGGCCAGTGGCGGCTATGGGACGAGCAGTGAATATATGCGGGCGCTGATCCGCCGGGACCAGGATCGCGAGCATCTGCGCGGGTTGTTGCTTGATGGAGCAGCTTCGCCGCCGACCGCCCCCGCCGACAGCGCCTATTTCGATGGGTTGCGCGAACGCGCCCGGGCGCGGTGACCGCGAAACCGGTCGTTCCCCGGGCCCGGGCACGCCTCGACATCGAACAGGCAGTCGATTGGTACGCCAGGGAGGCGGGCGAGCAGGTCGCAGTCGGTTTCGTCGATGCCGTGGAGCGCGCCTGGCGCGCCATCGCCGCGAACCCGGCCCTCGGTTCGCCACTTCATGCCCATGAACTGAACCTGCCGGGCCTGCGAACCCAAAGGCTCAGGCGCTATCCCTATCTGGTCTTCTATATCGATCGTGGCGACCATGTGGACATTTGGCGCGTGCTCCATGCGCAGCGGGATATCCCCGCGTCGATGCAGGAGGGCGAGGGTTGAGACCTCGATCTATTTCGGGGACACCGGCTATTTCGGGGAAACTATTTATATAATACGATAAGTCGGTAACTACATAAATTTTGATTATTTTATTTTTTTGCCGAAGAACTTATTGCCGATTTCTACAAATCGTTGCAATTCATCTTCGGACAAACTATCGTATTGGTGCGGTATTATTCTACAGCGCCGTCAACTGCGGACACAGGTTAGCGTGGGTTGACCGGTTAGGCCGCTCGCGCGCTGATTGACTCTCAGCAGCCCCACCCCTATCCGGCGCTCCTCTTTGGGGAGTAGCCACCCGCGTCGAGCGGGGCCCTCGTCAACATGCTCGGACAGGACCTTCGGGTCGTCCGTGGCGGGGGCAGCGGCGCCGTCAGGCCCGCCCGGCAAGACCAACGACGCCACGCTTCCCATGGCCGGAGGCGACCGGTGTCGTTCGGTCATGGCCTCGCGGAAGAATGTTTCATGGTTGGTATCATCACGCTTGGCGGGCTCGGCCTGAGCTTGTCCGTCGACGCCTTTGCGGCTGCGGTAGGCAAGGGGTCCGAGGGCGGCTCGCCGCGGTTCCGCGATGCGCTGCGCATCGGCGCGATCTTCGGGTTCTTCGAGGCGATCACGCCAGCGATCGGCTGGGCGGTCGGCCTTGCGCTCAGCACCTGGATCGCCGCGGTCGACCATTGGGTCGCCTTTGTCCTGCTCGGCGCGGTCGGCGGTCACATGCTCTGGCAAGCTTATCGAGCCGGACCGGCGCCGGAAGATGCGCCTGCGAAGAAGCAGGGGATTGGCCGTCTGGTCGTCACAGCGCTGGCGACGAGCATCGACGCGACCGCCGTGGGCGTCACGCTGGCCTTCCTGCACGTCAATATCCTGGTCGCGTGCCTTGTGATCGGTGGGATCACGACCGTCGTCGCGACCGCCGGCGTCACGGTCGGCAAGCATGCCGGCGCCTATCTGGGACGCTATGCCGAGGTGCTCGGCGGTCTGACGTTGATCACGATCGGCAGCGTCATTCTGTTTGAGCATCTGACCGCCTGAGTGTCCCGGCGTTTTCGGCCGGCTGCACTCCGCGTTCGATTGCCTGAGCCCGGAGAAATAGGAAGAAGGCATGCTGTCACACTTTCACGTGTCTCAGTCGAAGGATGCACTTCACTATACTAATTAGCCGCCAGCCGGCGACCGGGCAGCGAAGCATTGCGCGCTTCCGGCAACCGCGCCGGGGCCCGGGCCGTCCGTCGCCGCCCCTACCGCCCGCCTGCGACGAGATTGCGACGAACCCGACGCTTCTGACGCATTTATCCAATCCGATCGCGCGGTCGTCGGTTCAAACGGGGGTGCGACCCGAAGAGCTCTCAACAGGGGGCTCTTTCCCTGGTCCGGTCAGCCTGGCTGGCCGGACCCTTTTTTTGTCGGGGCCCGATAGCGGTGAGCCGTGGCGGGAACGGGGAAAAGTGGTGGCTCTGGTGTGGCTTCACGCCTGACGAGTGGGTGGAGGCGATCGACGCGGGGCCATATTATCGGGTCGGTTGCTTCAGCAGGTAGTGCGCTACTTCCTCCTAAAGATGGTGGGAGCCCTTAACGGCTCGAGAGTGGTTGAAAACCTTTCCAATCGGGTCCCACGCTCATAATCAAATTAAAGTCTCTTTGTTTTTCATGCATCAGTATAACTGATATCTGAACATCTCCAGAATTCCAGGTCGCATCTTTTCGTTTGAACGAGCCAACTCCGGCTAAACCGGCTGCGACTCCAAGCGGAAAGGCCATTTGATTATAAAATGATATTTTTCCTTCGCCATATTTTGACGTCATATCTTTCATAATATTATCATAGCATGGAGCATTTTTGTCAGAACCCAACAAAATTACACTCATTAAGCCGCCGTTCTTATAGGTCGACAGGACACGAACAGGACACCCTGGATAGAGTTCGGCTTTATATTTTGGATAGGCGGCTTTAACCTCTGCCTTTGGCATGCCTGCATACAAATCTCGCCATAATATTGTGCGTTCCTCGGCATTCGATAACGTGGCAATATTACAGGCAGAAAGGACAGTGATCGCCAAGTTCGTAAGAGCGGTGTTCATAGTATCCTCGTTATTATCTTATCCCATTTGGGCCGTGCATTCACAACAGTCGTCGTCCAGCGTACGGCCGAAACCTCGCGGAGCTAGCAAAAACAAGGGCCTGCGTATTGACCATCCAGAAAAATTAACTCCTCTCCGAAGTTTGGCCAGAGACGAGAGGTTGAAACTCCAGATTGGGTAGCATGGGTGATTTTAAACTCCGCCCAGAACAGGTTGTGCGCTTGGCGCAGTAGCTCGATCCCCTCTGGTTCGCACTCGGAAGCTTCAGCGTGAGAGATTTCGGGGACACGGAGATTTCGGGGACACGAGATTTCGGGGACACTATACTAATTAGCCGGCCGCAGATTTCAGGGACACTATACTAATTAGCCGGCGACCGGGCAACGAAGCATTGCGCGCTTCCGGCAACCGCGCCGGGGCCCGGGCCGTCCGTCGCCGCCCCTACCGCGCGCCTGCGACGAGATTGCGACGAACCCGACGCTTCTGACGCATTTATCCAATCCGATCGCGCGGTCGTCGGTTCAAACGGGGGTGCGACCCGAAGAGCTCTCAACAGGGGGCTCTTTCCCTGGTCCGGTCAGCCTGGCTGGCTGGACCCTTTTTTTGTCCGCTCATGGTACATTTTTGCGCGACGCCGCGATTGATTCGACGGACGCTTCGCGCGTCGCTCAACCATTTAAGACATGAGTCGAGGCGATGGAGCGGAACGTCCCAACGCAGCTAGGCGACAATTCGCGGCGCAACGGCATCAACGTGTAGCAATTCATAAATCTGTATAGTATTCTCTATCATACAGATACGGAGTCCGATGCCATGAATGTTCGGCGCGGAAAATTAGTGTCGGGCGGCAGGTTGCAACTGCCGGCTGAGATGCGTCGAATGCTCGCGCTTGCGGATGGCGACACCGTCCTGCTCGAAGTCGTCGATGGTGAAATCCACGTTCGGCCGTTGCGCGACGCCGTGTCGCGTGTTCAGGCGCGCCTGCGCAAGTACGTGCCCGCCGACACCAGCCTTTCAGAAGAGCTGATCGCTGATCGCCGCGCCGAAGCCGCCGGTGAGTGATGGTGCTTATATGCTCGACGCGTCGGCGTTGCTCGCGCTGATGCTCGGCGAGGCCGGTGCCGACGCCGTCCATGCGATTCTGCCGAACGCGCGCATCTCTGCTGTAAACCTGTCCGAGGTGGTGGCGAAGTTGCAGGAGCGCGCGGTACCGGAAAGCGTCATAGCCGATAGCCTGGCAGAGCTTGATCTTGACGTCGTCGCGTTCGACCAACCGCAAGCGATGCGCGCGGGTTTGCTTCGACAGGCGACGCGCGCTGCCGGTTTGTCACTTGGCGACCGTGCCTGCCTCGCTTCTGCCGCTATGGCCGGCGCGACCGCAATGACTACCGACCGGGTTTGGGGTGACCTCGATCTGGATATCGCGATCAAGGTCGCTCGATAGCCATCGGCGAATTCGGGTATCGCAACTACCACCGGCAGCTCTCGGCAGTGCTGCAGGATGACACGCTGTTTACCGGTACGCTCTCCGACAACATCTGCATGTTCGAAGCAGAACCGTCGGAAGAACGGATCCGGCATGTAGCCGAGCTGGTGGGCATCGCGCATGATATCGAAGCGATGCCGCTCAAGTACCGAACGCTTATCGGCGACATGGGCTCGTCGCTTTCCAGTGGTCAGCGGCAGCGCATCCTGATCGCGAGAACGCTTTACCGCGAACCTTCCTTCATTGTCATGGACGAGGCGACATCGCATCTCGACGCCGAATGCGAAAAGATCATCGCGTGCAATCTCGACAATCTGGAAGTAACGCGGATCACCGTTGCGCATCGCGAGGAGACGCTGCGGCATGCATCCGCAAGATACCGGTTCGCTGGTTCGGGACGAGTGAGGGAGGCGAGACATGGTGCGAATGAAGAGCATATGTCTTGGGAAGCTTCGACTATTTCTGCTACCGGCCTTGGCATTGAGCGCGACCGGCAGCTTTGGCCGAGCGGTTGCTGCGACGCCACCTCCCGCCGCGCTTCTCCCCTATCTCACATCGGGGCATTTCGAGCCTGGGGATTACGAGTGGATGCGTGGCCGCTTCGCGGATGCCCCTGCTGCAGACAAGGCCGCATGGGTCGCGATCCAAGACTGGCTACGCAAGTGCAAGGACGACGACCAGAAAGAGATGCAGCAGCAAATGCTCTCTGCCGGGATCGTCGCTCCGCAGGCCAATGACGGCCCTTTCGGCGACTTCGTTTGCGACGAAGTGGGAATCTCGATCCCCCATCTGGCAACCGATAATATCAATGCCTTTCGGTCGATCCTGGCCGGAGCAGATGTGGCCGCCGACGCTATCGCCTGGGCAGTGGACGCTGCGCGGCAAATCTCGTTGAGCGACGATGCGTCACTCCGGGACAAGCTGAGGGCAAGGGTCCTGATAGACCAGATGCTGCGCCAGGCAGCCATGGCTGAACGCTTTGGAGGCGCAAGCCTCTCCAAGGATCAAATGGCCATCGTCCGAGGCAGGGTCTGGCTGGCGATACGGAAGGTCGATCGCGATGACACTGCTTGGTTGAAGGAAGTGGTTAGCCGGGATGGCTGGGTCGATACCGAAAAATATGGTGCGGAAGCATCGGATGCCGCGTGGCTGCTGGTGCAGCACGCGGACCAGGACCCGCTCTTCCAATATCGTATCCTGCGTGAGTTAGACCCCATCCTCAGCCCTGGGAAGCCAAAGATCTCGAAGCGCAGATATGCGCTTCTCACGGATCGCGTGATGCTGAAGATTACGGGTAAGCAAATCTACGGCAGCCAGTTGATCTGCAAGGCGGGAAATTGGGGGACGTTCCCGATTGAGGACGAAGCAAGCGTCGATACCCGTCGCGCACAAATGGAGCTGGGTCCGATCAAAGCATATATCGATGATTTCGTAAGGGACGTTGGCAAATGTAATTCGTGAAGGACTTGCGTAGTCTGAGGTGAGGCCGTGCTGCCGAAGGTGAGAGTCGGTTGGTGCCTCTCCACATCGGTTAGCTGCCCGGGGGCGGGTTTCGCCGATGCCATGTCAGCCGTCCTGCGCGGGAACCGCCTCCGTCAGATCATAGGTCTGCGTCTTGCGGTGGAGCGGCTTCCCCCCGGTGAAATCGAGATAGCTGTCGTCGCCGATCTGGAAGGCAAAGGGCACCCAGGTTCCGTACAGGATCTCGGCAAGGCTCTTCGTGCTCAGCTTGGGCGGCCGCCACCGGGTCTGAAGATAGCTCTCTATCTCGCTCAACTCCGGCCTGAAACTATAGGATTCGGAAGGGCCGAGCGCGACCTCGTAATTGGAGCAGCCGCGCTTGATGACGATGGGCAGGTCATCGCCGATCTTCGCATTGCCCGCGATCGCCTCGCGCACGAGGGGCACCAGCGCGCGCGCCGCCTCGAGCCCATCGACGAAGAAATAGCCGGCATAGAGATTCTGGCTATGGGGATTGAAGAAATCGACCCCCCATTTGGACCCGCACGGAATGGCGCGCGCGACTTCGTACAGCGCCACCAGCTCGCGCAGGCTCCGCGGCACCAGCTTGACCTTGTAACAGGGCTCGCAGCCCTTGGGCACGGCCGCCTTGCGATAAACCTGGCTGAACAGGAAGCTGTTCAGGAACACGCAGTTCATCGCCGGGCCATTGTCGATGAACGCGAAATAGGAGCGCCTCGGGCCGCCCGGCAGCTCGAGCAAGCCGTCAGCCCCTTGCCGCACCGCGCCTGACTGAATCGCGCTCTCCAGGGCCTCGCCAACCGATCGGTCGCCGATCTTCAGGGCCAGTATCTCGTCGGGCGTCAATGCCATTGCCTGTCCCTTGGCGCGCCGGTCCGGCTTCTCCGGTGCGGACGACAGCTATGACCCGGTTTTGGGCACGCCGAAAGCGGCATTGCGACATTCGGTGAGCGCGGGGCTATCGATTGATGTGCGGATTGCGCCGATAATAACGCCACCTTTTGAAGCTCTGAACGGCGCCACCCAGGATTTGCATGGCTGAGAAGACAGCTCCCAAGGCAACGAACGCGGATGCTGCCAGCGCCGCAATTTCGTGAAGCAGCGCATTCTCGCCCGGCACCGGCCGTGGAAGAAACCGGTTCATGCCGATATAAGCCAGCAACGACAGGCACATTCCCGCGCAGCCGATCACAACCCTTTTCGCGGGCCTCTCATGTCGAAAACGATCATTCGCGAAAATGACCCCGAATGTACCGGCAATCGTAGCATAAAAGAGCGGATCGCGAACCACATCGAACCTCGGTCTCGTCGCAGGGAGACTATCGATGAAACGGATTGTCTGCAAAGCAATCTGTTGCGTTGATATTGGCCGCGACACGCGCGGCCGCGCATACTGGCCTGGAGCGCCGGTTGCGCTGGCCCGTTCGACGGGCGATTGAAGTGGACCGCGCCCAGCGAGGGGAATCGCAGACATGATCGCAGTGTTCGAGGCCTGCGATGAGCGTTGCTGACCGCCGCGGGTGCCCGGTTCCGATTCAAACCGGGGGGCTGACCATGGCAGGGTGGGATCGGACGGAACGCTCCTCGGCCGCCCGTCCCGCTCTTTCTCAGCATGAATATCAAGGGAAAATCGGCGCTGGCTGATAGCTGGCTGTTATGGGCCGGAACAGCCAGAAAGCTGGCTGTTATGCTGGCTGTTAGCTGGCTGTTATTCGATAACAGCCAGCCCGGCCGCAACCATCTGAAAGGAAGCCAGAAACCCCGGTTCGAAATCCAACATAACAGCCAGCAAATAATATAGTCGACATTAACAGCCAGGAACAGCCAGCTTTTCGCGATCGTGGTCGCAGCATCTCGGCCCTGGGCCGCCAAAGGCACCGTTGTTTCGCACCGGCAACAGCGCGCCCAGCTGCGAATTGCCCGGTGCATTAAGCCCGGGCGACCACATCGCGGCCGCCAACGCCGGATTTGCCCGGCAGACCGACCCGGACGGCGAATTCGCCCGAGCCGTCATAATGGCCTCACGTCCCATCACGCCGCAAGGTGAGCACCTCGACGCCGTCCCCGGTCACCGCCACGGTGTGCTCGAACTGGGCCGACAGCTTCCGGTCCTTCGTGACGACCGTCCAGCCGTCCTGCTCGGTCGAAACCAGGCGGCTGCCCTGGTTCAGCATCGGCTCGATGGTGAACACCATGCCCTCCCGCAGTTTCAGCCCTGCCCCCGGCCTGCCGAAATGGAGGATCTGCGGCTCCTCGTGCATCTGCCGGCCGATGCCGTGCCCGCAATAATCCCGCACGACCGAATAGCCGTTCTTCTTGGCATGCCGCTCGATCGCGAAACCGATGTCCCCCAGATGCGCACCGGGCCGCACCGCCCTGATGCCTTTCCACAGCGCCTCCTGCGTCACCTGGACCAGCCGCCGCGCCGCCGGCGGCGCATTGCCGACGAGATAGGTCTTGCTCGAATCGGCGATGAAGCCGTTCTTTTCCAGCGTGATGTCGAGATTGATGATGTCGCCGTCCCGGATGATCTCGTCGGGGTCGGGCACGCCGTGGCACACGACATGGTTGATCGAGCAGTTCAGGACATATTTGAAGCCATATTGCCCCTTGCTCGCCGGCCGCGCGGCGAGATCGACGGTGATGAAGCGCTCGACCAGGTCATTGACCTGCATCGTCGACATGCCGGCGAGATCCTGCCCGTCCAGCATCTCGAAAACCGAGGCGAGCAGCCTGCCGGAGGTTCGCATGAGCATCAGCTCATCGAGCGTCTTGACCATCAGGCAGCCATCGCGCCGGCCATGCTGACATGCGCGATCTCGAACTGCATCTTCACGATCTCGTTGAACGACAGGGTGGGATTGGCCTCGGCGAGCATGCCGATCTTCATCCAGAACTCGGCCTGGGCATTGATCGACCGGCACATGACCGTGCTGGCCCGGCGCGCCTCCTCGTGAAGTTCGCCGTCGATTTTCACAATGCCCATCGGATCCCTCGGCGCTCGCTTGAAAGTACGAACCATATACGGTTCGTATATTCTGCGGTCAACGAGTTGGTGGCAGTGCGTGCCGGAGTCCTAATCTCGCTCGGAATATCGGGGCGGGTTGCGATATCCGGTTCGGCGTTGCGCGTTGATATCGCGGAGAGCAATGATCGCCCATGCGGCGGCGGCGGCGACGAAGAGCATCAGGGGCCACAAGGGCGGATCGTCGGGACTGGCAAAAACGCCTACCGTAATGGTGGCTGCCGCGAGCAAGAAGAGGCTGATCAGGCGCAACCGTTCCAGCGGCCAATAGCGGTAGTCGAAGTCCGAATAATAGTCAGCGACGCGGGTCACGCCCACCCAGTCCAACGCGGGCACGAACAGGACCGCGCCGATGATTTCCGCCGTGCTCATCCGCCGTCAGCCCCCAACCACCGGCTCGAACACCGACCAGCCGGTCCGGTGCACCAGCCGCTCCAGCGCCAGCGCGCCGAGCTGCGAATTGCCCCGCGCGTTCAGCCCCGGCGACCACACGGCGATCGAGGCCCGCCCCGGCGCGATCGCGAGGATGCCCCCGCCGACGCCGGATTTGCCCGGCAGGCCGACCCGGAAGGCGAATTCGCCCGAGCCGTCATAATGGCCGCAGGTCATCATCAGCGCGTTGATGCGGCGGGCGCGCCGCGGCGAGATGACTGAATGGCCGGTCGCCGGGTTGATCCCGCCCGCCATCAGATAGCGCCCGGCAAGCGCGAGTTGGCGGCAGCTCATCGCCAGCGCGCACTGGTTGAAATAGACGCCGAGCGTCAGTTCGACCTGATGGCGGATATTCCCGAACGCGCGCATATAGTTGGCGAGCGCGATGTTGCGGAATCCGGTCTCCTGCTCGGCCGCCGCGACGGCGCCGTCGACGAAGATGCCGTCTTCCCCGGCCAGCGACCGCACGAAGCGGAGGATCTCGCCGATCGCCTCGCGCGGCGCGTGATTGCCGAGGATCATGTCGGCGATGACGATCGCGCCGGCATTGATGAAGGGATTGCGCGGGATGCCCGCCTCGGTCTCGAGCTGGACGATCGAGTTGAACGCAGTGCCCGAAGGCTCGCGCCCCACCCGCTCCCACACCTTGTCGCCGATCGAGCCCAGCGCAAGGGTCAGACTGAAGACCTTCGAGATGCTCTGGATCGAAAAGGCCTCGTCGGCGTCGCCGGCCATGTGGCAGGTGCCGTCGGCCTCGACCACCGCGATGCCGAATTTGCGCGGATCGACCGTCGCCAGCGCGGGGATGTAATCCGCCACCATGCCGCGATGCGGCGCTTCCGCCATTTCAGCGGCGATCTCGGCGATGATGGTTGCGAGCCCGGGCATAGCCGCTTTTAGCGAGCGGCCGGGCTGTGAACAGCAGCTTCTCGATCGGCGAAGCCTGACATGGCCGCAGCTATCCCGCACCGCAGCAAAATATTAAAACCGTAGCCTGGCTGTAACCCCGGCGTCGCACAGCGCGCCTAGCCGCACCCCCATCGGAGGTTCCGACTGAACGGAACCCGGTTGGGGGTCAAACCATGAAGAAATCCGCCATTCGCAAGCCGTTGCTTGGGACAGTCGCCATGCTCGCGCTGCTGGTCGGCACGCCCGCCCGGGCCGCTGGCTCGTCCGATGCGGCGCCGGCGAAGGCCCCCGATACCGACGCTGCGCCCGCGAAGGCCACCGATGCGGACGCGCCCGCCGGCGACAGCGAGATCGTCGTCACCGGCCGCAAGACCCGGTCCGTGGCTGAAGTCTCCGGCGTCGAGATCCAGAAGATCCTGCCGGGCATCAGCCCGTTAAAGGCAATCCAGACCCTGCCCGGCGTGACCTATCTCACCGCCGATCCCTGGGGCAACAATGAGCAGAACATCTCGCTGTTCATCCACGGCTTCAACCAGCAGCAGCTCGGCTATACGCTTGACGGGGTTCCGCTCGGCGACCAGCAATATGGCAATTACAATGGCTTGTCACCGCAACGTGCGATCATCTCGGAGAATGTCGGCCGGGTGACCCTTGCCTCGGGCGCGGGCGATCTCGGCACTGCCTCGACGAGCAATCTCGGCGGCACCATCGACACCTTCTCGAGCGACCCGAAGGATAAGATGGGCGCGACGATCAGCCAGACCGTCGGCAGCTATTCGAGCTTCCGTACCTTTGTGCGCGTCGACACCGGCACTTTCGGGAACGGCAATGCGCTCTATCTCTCGGGCGTGCGCCAGGACGGCCGGGCCTGGGATTTCCAGGGCAAGCAGGGCGGCTATCAGGCGAACGCCAAGTTCGTTCACGACGATTCGACCGGCAAGCTGACCCTCTACGGCGCCTATTCGGACAAGACCGAGCCGAACGAGGACGCGACCGTCATCACCGCCGCGACCGTCGGGACGGCGCCCTATACGCGCCCCTTCTTCTATCCCGACTTTGCCGGGATGGAGGCGTATCTGGCATCGCCCGCCTACAAGGCGGCAGGCTCCAACTATCGCAACTATTACAGCGACGCGCAGCGGACCGACTATCTCGGCTATGCGAAATATGACCTTCATATCAGCGACAAGATCAGCTGGTCGAACCAGGGCTATTACCATCATGACGACGGCGTCGGCGTGGTCGCCGGGCCGATCGACGTCGCCGGGCTTCCCGGGCTGTTCGCCAAATATTTCCCGACCCTGACCGCAGCCCAGCTCAACGCGCAGTTCGGCGGCTCGGGCCTCGCCAGCCGCACGACTGAATATCGGATCGACCGCGAAGGCCTGATCTCGACGCTTCAGGTCGAGCTCGGCGACCACCAGATCGAGCTTGGCGGCTGGTACGAGCATCAAAGCTCGTCATCCTATCGGCGCTGGTATGCGCTCGACGTCAATCACCCCAGCTCGCCCTATACCCGCCCGCTCGACTATGAAGCGCCGCAGATCACGCAATATGGCAGCGAAATCCGGGTCGACGAGATCCAGACCCATATCCAGGACAGCTGGCACGCCCTGCCCACGCTGACCGTCCTGCTCGGTTTCAAGAGCGCCTTCCAGAAGGCGAGCCAGCGCGTCCCGGTTCAGCCGATCCCGGGCTCCTTCTCCGGCTCGACCGCGCTGCCCGTCGGCCAGCTCAACACCGACACGCCCTTCCTGCCGCAGATCGGGCTGCTCTGGGATGTCAGCCCCGACAGCCAGGCCTTCCTCAACGTCCAGAAGAATGTCCGCCAGTTCCAGACCAGCGCAGCCGCGGGCCTGTCGCCCTTCGCGCTCGGCAGCCAGGAAGTGTTCGACGCGTTCAAGGCAAATGTGAAGCCCGAGACGAGCTGGACCTATGAGGTCGGCGCCCGCACCCACAAGGCGCTCGCCTGGGGCCCGATCACCGGCTTCGAGGGGCAGATCAGCTTCTACCATGTCGATTTCAGCAACCGCCTGCTCGCGATCAGCCCGACCACGGTGATCACATCGATCATCAGCGGCGCGGCGGTGATCCAGAATGTCGGCGACGTGAAGACCAACGGCATCGATCTCGCCGGCACGCTGCACTTCGGGCCGCATTTCTCGATCTACAACGCGCTCTCCTACAATGACTCGCGGTACATGCAGAACTATCTGGTCGGCCTCGCCCAGACAGTGGTGCTGACCGCGGACAAGAAAGTGCCGGGATCGCCCGAGTGGCTCAACAAGACGGTTGTGTCGGCCGATTACGGGGTCTTCGACGCGCAGCTGGTCGGCGACTATATGGGGCGGCGCTTTGCGACCTTCACCAACGATCTGTCAGCAAAGGGCTATTTCACGCTCTCCGGCCGGATCGGCGCGACCATTCCCCTGCCGGGCGGCGCGGTCGTCAAGAAGCTGTCGGTCAGCGTGAACGTGACCAACATCACCAACCAGACGGGCGCCTCGACGCTGAGCATCGCGCAGCCGACCAACACCTACAATGCCTTCCCGCTGGCGCCGCGCCAGGTGTTCGGCACGGTGAGCGTGGGATTCTAGCGCTGGTCCGACGGGCGTGCCTTGTCCCGCGGACAAGGCGCGCCTGCTCGACGGTCGCCGGATCACCGGGGCGCAGGAGATCGACTGGCCCGGACGGGATGCCGGGGGCTATGCCGCCTGGCTGGTGTCGACGGCCCTTCTGGGGCCAACGCGCCGCCAGCCATCGGGGCGACGCTCCGGCGCGCTTCCCTCGAAATTCCAGCGCGCGGCGAAAACCACGCGCATCCCCTCGGCCAGGCTGCGCACGCCGAGTTTCCGCATCAGGTTGGCGCGGTAGATCTCGACGGTGCGCGGGCTGATCGCCAGGTCGTCGGCAATCATCTTGTTCGCCCGCCCGTCGACAAGGCCCTTCAGCACATCGCGCTCGCGGCACGACAGATGGCCGATCTTCTCGCGCGCCGCCTCGCCCATCAGCAATTCGACCCGCTCGGCGTCGAGGCGTGCACCTGCCGCGTCGATCGCAGCGAGCAACGCCTCGTCGTCATAAGGCTTGGTGACGAGATCGGCCGCGCCCGCCTTCATCGCGCGAACCACCACGGGAATCGCCTCCACCCCGGTCAGAAGCACGGTGACGAACCTGCCCTCACCCGCCGCGCGAAGCGCGCCGACGATCTCGGCGCCGTCGATATCCGGCACCTGGAGCTCGAGCAGCACGATGCCTGGCTCGAGCGTGTCGGCCGCTTCCAGGAAAGCCCTCCCGGTCCGAAAAGTCCGGACCACGAGATCCCGCTTGCCGTGGAGCAGCATCGTGACAGACCGGCGCACGGCGGCGTCATCGTCGACGAGATAGACAAAAGTCATGGCACTTCCTGATACGCGGAACAGGTGGCGTGTGACGCTGAACCGACAGGCCTGCCGCCACATTTTGGAATATCGTGATTAACATCCATTAAGGTTTGATAGCGCGGCACGGAATCGGCGCAGTTCAGGTCTTTTACCTATTCCCCGATGGGGCCACTATCGATCGGGCTCAGGCTTCCCCCCCCCCCGATAAACGGGGGAAACTGGCGCAACGTCACGCTCGCCGAGAGCTGGTAGAGCCATTCGCGGCGGCGATCGAGAAACAGGAACAGCCGCGCATCGCCGTCCAGCCGGTGCAGCCCGGCCGAGGCGAAGAACGTCGTTTTGCCCGCCTCGCGCCAGCCGACCCGATCAAAAATCGTCTGCTTGCCAAATCGGCCACAGCCAACGCGGAATTTGGTTTTCGCTTCTGGCGCGCTATAGGCTGTCGCGACGACGTTGCCCTTCGGGTCCAGGATCGAAAAATCCACTGCCTCCTGTGCTTTGCGCTAAGCATATAAGAAGCGGGCGGTGGATGCGACAGCCGATCCGTCGACATTCAACCTCAGACACTACCGATCAACAGCACTCGTTAACGCGAACAGGGTAGACGTCCTACCCTGATTGGATTCGCCCGACCGTCGGGCAACAGCGGAATTGGCATGACAGTAAGCTGGAATGCCGGGTCGTTCGAGCGACAGCTCAGAACGGGCGGACAAATGTTCGAGGCCGCGTTTCACGCCGCGGTCATCGGCAAGGCCATCGTCGCGGTGACGGGGCATATCGTCGAAGCGAATGCATCGCTCGCGGCGATGCTCGGTCGCGCGCCCGAGGCACTGCGTGGCATGCATTTCGCCGATTTCACGCATCCGCACGATATCCAGGCCGATCTCCATCTCTTCGACGAGGTCATGCACGGCGCGCGCGACAGCTATCAGCTCGAAAAACGCTATCTGCGATGTGATGGCGCCACGGTTCACGTCCTCCTCAGCACCACGGTGGTGCGCGAGGATAACGGCACGCCCATCCAGTTCATCTCCGAGATCATTGATCTGAGCGAGAGCCGGCGGGTCGGCATCGCGCTCGAGGAAGCCAATGCCAAGCTGCGCAGGCAGGTGATCACCGACCATCTGACCGGCCTCTATAACCGGCGCGGCTTTGAAGACGCGCTGGCGGCAGTGTCTCCGGGCGAGACGGCCAGCCTGTTGCTGGTCGACCTCGACGATTTCAAGGCAGTGAACGACCGGCTGGGGCACGAAGCCGGAGACCTCGTGCTTGCCGAAGTCGGCAGGCGGCTGCTCGGGTTGGTCAGTCGCGGCGATTGCGTCGCGCGGGTGGGCGGCGACGAATTCAGCATCATCCTGGCCGGCGCCGGTGCCGAGCTGGCTCAGGAAACCGCGGCGCGCGTCGTCGGCCATCTGGGCGCCGTGTTCCATGTGGGAGGCGATCTCGTGCATATCGGGGCAAGCGTCGGGGCCGCCTGTTCCGATCCGAATTGCGCGACGCCCCGGGGGTTGAAGGCGAAGGCCGATGCGGCACTCTATGCAGCCAAGCGCGCCGGGCGCGGGACATGGCAACTGGCGGATTAGCCGTCGCCCCACCCGATTTTCCGGGCCCGATTGTCAGGGGGGAGTCGGGTTTCACCCGGACTCGGGGGGTCGCTGAACCATTGGAAGCCATTGGGCGAGAATGTCGAACGGAACCGGGCTGAGAAAAGCCAGGCCCGCAACGCCGCCCCGGCTCCAGCGCACCTGGCCGGTGAGCGGCGGCAGGCCGTCAATGAGCAAGGTGAGCTTCTCCCTGACATCGACCGGCTCTTCGACGGCGACCCGGGCACCACCCTGCGATATGTTGTTGAGGGTGATCGGGCGATGGACCATGTTCACCCGGGCGGTCGCGCCGATATTCAGCTCAACACGCGGCGCGCGCGGCGCCGGCGCATCGGGAAAACGCTCGCGGACCGAGAGGATCAGCGCCGGATCCGTCCGTTCGGCGAACTGTACGCCCATGACGCTGTCGCGCTGCCAGACCACCCGTGCAGGAATCGTCACGCCGGACGCGAACTCGAACGTGACCGCGCTGTCGACCTCGATCGCCGAATAGACATGCGCGGTGAGGCCGCGCGACGAGAGATTGCGGACCAGGCAAAGCTCCTCGCGCTCCGAGGTGCGCAGCTTGGCGACGAGACGAACCGTCATCTGACGGAATTCCTCCCGCCGGTCCGGCACTACAGCGGCTTGCGCGGGCGGGTCGGGCTCGGGATTGCTGGCCATGCTCGAACCTCCTGCGACTGGGGCGTGGCTGAACCGGGCCGTCCGCCGATCCGCCGATAGCCATCCCTCCTGCGCAATACTTGTGGATCGTCAATATTACAAAGACGTCAACAACGCTGGAAAAGCCCTTAACAGAATCTTCCGGACGCACCATTGCAGCGTGCTTTGCGTCATCGGGGCCGCCCGGCTATCACGCGCCATGCGGTCGAAGGGTGACGAGATGGACAGCTACAGGGCCGAAACGCTGCACTTGCCGCTGCTCGATCTAGTCCCGCGCTTCAGCGGTGCGTACCGCACGGTGATCGCGGCGCGGCAGCGCTCGACGCTCTACCTGATCGCTGCCTTCTGGCTGTTCACCTTCGCGGTGCTATCGATCCACTCGGCCGTCTCCGAGGCACTCCCCTTCCAGATCCTCGGGCCGCGCCGGCTCCTGACCGCCGCGTTCGGCACGTTGCTGTGTCTCGCCATGGTCAGGTTGCACGCCAGGCTGCGCTCACGTTCCTTCCCGCGCTGGATCCTGTGGGGAACGATCGGCGCCCTGGTGATGGCGATTGCCGTTACCGGGTTCAGCATGGTGATGAACCGGATCGTCGCCCCGCTGCCCGGCATGCCCGCCATTAATACAGCGGAGATGATCCAGCGGATCCTGCTCTGGTTCGGCTATTGCCTCGCCTGGACCGGCACGCATCTCGCAATGACCTATCATTGGGAGGTCGAGGACGAGCAGCAGCGGGCCGCGGCGCTGGTGGAACTGGCGCAGCAGGCGCAGATTGCCGCGCTGCGCTACCAGATCAACCCGCATTTCCTGTTCAACACGCTCAATTCGATTTCGGCGCTGGTAATGGAACGCCGCAACGACGATGCCGAGTCAATGCTGCTCAACCTTTCAGCCTTTGTGCGCACGACCTTCGCCACTGATCCGAGCGCGCTGATCCCGCTCAGCGAAGAGGTGGGGCTGCAACGCCTCTATCTCGAGATCGAGGAAGCGCGCTTTTCTGAGCGGATGCGCGTGATCTTCGAGATCCCCGAAAGTCTCGAGGGCGCCCTGGTGCCAGCGCTGATCCTCCAGCCGCTGGTCGAGAACGCGCTGCGCCACGGCGTCGGCGAATCCGAGGCGATGACGGTGGTGCGTATCTGCGCTGCCCGCCGCAGCCACCGTCTCCAGCTCCTCGTCGACGACGATGGAGCCGGCTGGCGGCGCAGCGGCGGCACCGGGCTCGGGCTCAACAATGTCCGCGATCGGCTCCAGGCGCATTTCGGCGACCAGGCGAGCTTCACGGCAGGGGCGCGCGCAACCGGCGGCTTCCGCGTCGAGCTCGAGCTGCCGCTCGAGCTGGCCGCATGAAGCCGCTGCCGTGAAACCGCTGCGCGCGATCCTGGTCGACGACGAGCCGCTCGCGCTGGGCCGGCTTTCGCGCTCGCTCGAGGCGATCGAGGAGGTCGCCGTCATCGGCAGCACCACCAGCAGCAGCCAGGCGCTGCGGCTGATCGGCGAAAGCCGTCCCGACGTGGTGTTCCTCGACATCGCGATGCCGGGGCTCAACGGCTTCGAGCTGGTCGAACGCCTTTCGGCCGGCGACCTGCCCGCAATCGTCTTCGTCACTGCGTTCGACACCCATGCCGTGAAGGCCTTTGGGGTGGACGCAGCCGACTATCTGCTCAAGCCAGTCGCGCCCGATCGCCTTCGCGCCTCGCTCGGCCGTGCGCGCGCCTGGCTCGATGGGCGTCCCGGCCGGGACCGTACCCCTGCGCCGGACGCGGATGCGGGCCGGGAGGCGGAGAATGCGGCACCGGCCATCGACAGCCTCTGGGCCCATCGCCACCGCGAGGCGGTGCGCATCGACATCGACAGCGTCGACCTCATCGAGGCCGAGGGCGATTATGTCAGGCTGCACAGCGCCGATGGCGGCGGGCTGGTACGAATGACACTCTCGGCGCTCGAGGCACGGCTCGATGGAGCCACCTTCATCCGCATCCACCGTTCGGCGATCTGCCGGCGCAGCGCGATTACCGGGCTGCGGCGCAAATCGACCGGCGCGCTGGTCGCCACGCTCGGCAATGGCGACGAGGTGCCGGTGGGGCGGAAGTTCGGTGGCGGACTGCGCACGCTGTTGCGGCGGATGCAGCGATGACTTTAATACAGATTAATAAGGGACTGTTTATCGCTGCCTTTTCCGCCACATGGCTAGAATGTCATATCTCGTTGGAACTTTTTCGTGGGACGTTCGTCGCGCATTGGTGACGATTGTCGCATGTCGTTGGCGGGGCGTTTCAACCTCACCTAGGCCCGGGCCCAGGTGAGGCGGTTATAATGTCTCCGCTACGCTGACAGCGGGAATGACACAGCGACATTGCCCCCGTTGCTGCAGTTCCCGCTGTCATCAGCGTCTATAAATAAAAGAATCGGTCGCACGGGTGAACACAGGGGGCGCCGGGCAAAATGTCCGGTGCGGTAAAAGGAGGTGCACGACCGATATGGGAACATTGAAGGGGCGAACCCTATGGTTCCGGCCATGCGCGCAAAGGGCCTTGCGTACATCGTCGAATGCTCCGACATGCGCCTGTTCTCCGAGTGCTCGTCCGTCTGCGCTCACGCGTCCGTTGGCGCGTGCGCGCTTCCACCTGGCACCCGGACGATGAGCGTCGTCCCCGGCGCATCGACCCGGCCCCCGGCTGCAACGGCACCAGTTGCGCTGGAGCCGATATTTCAATTCCTGTATGGATGGCGTCGCCATCAATGTCGCGGAGCGCGTTCGATGTGCCTGTTTGCTTACCGTCCTTCCATCCTTGCCGCGGTCGCGATACTTGCCCTGACGCCGGGGCCGGCGCTCGCTTATGGCGGGCCGGGCCTCGGGCTCGGCGCGATCTCGACCGCATTCGGCGTGCTCGGCGCAATCTTCCTCGGGATATTCGCGTTGCTCTGGTATCCCTTCAAGCGGCTGGTCAGGCGTATCCGCGCGAGCGTGCCGCGGCGTGGCGGCGATCCGGACAAATAGGTGTTGGTCACCCTGTTCCTGTTCGCGGCGACCGTCGCGACGATAGAGTTGGCTCGAGGGGTGCGGCTGCTTGCCCGTTTCCGCGAGCTCGCCGTGGTCGGTGGCCGATCGGCCCGGCTGCTCCCGCGCACCGGCGTCTCGGAATGGGCGAAGGAACGCGCGATGCGGCTGATGGCGGTAAAGCTGCTCGGCAGCTCGCTGCATGCCGGCGCGCTGCTCACGCTGGCCGGCATGCCGCTGGCGCTGGCGCTGGCGGTGACCCGCGATTCACCGACTGACTGGGGGGCGCGAGCGCTGCTCCTCACCGCGACGATCGGCTACTCGCTCGCGCGGCGGCGGTTCCGCATCGCCCCCGACACCGCCGAGCACCTCCTCCACCGGCTGACATTGGGCAGCGCGCCGGTGCGCGACATCTCGTTCGATATCGAGCGCGCCGCCTATCGGACGAAGCTGCCGCGCGACGCGGGGCCTGGGCCGATCTTCGTCACCGGACTGGCGCGTGCCGGCACCACGATCGTGATGCGGAGCCTGCACGAGAGCGGCGGCTTCGCCTCGCTTTCCTATCGCGACCTGCCGCTGCCGATGGCGCCCAACAGCCTGGCGCGCCTCGCGCGCGGCGCGAAGCGTTCGGTCGCCACGCAGGAACGTGGACACGGCGACGGCATCTTCCACGATCTCGACAGCCCCGAGGCGATCGAAGAGGTGTTCTGGAGCCATTTCGAGGGCGCGCGCTATCGCCAGCCGCAAGCGCTATCGCCGCAGCCGGTCGCGCCCGATACGATCGCTGCGTTCCGCGATTATGTCGGGCTGGTGCGGCTGCGCCATGGCGGCGGGCGCTATCTGTCGAAGAACAACAACAATGTGCTGCGGCTGCCCGCGCTGATCGAGGCGTTTCCCGATGCGGTGCTGCTCCACCCGTTTCGCGACCCGCTGCAACAGGCGGCGTCGCTACGCCACCAGCATCGCCGCGCCTGCGCGCTGGCCGAGGAGGACCCGCGCCGCGCCAGTTTCATGACCTGGCTCGGCCATCACGAGTTCGGCAGAGATCAGCGGCCCTTCGCCTTTCCCGGCGCGCCCGGGCCCGATGAGGACCGGGAGTCGCTGGATTACTGGGTGAAAGCGTGGATCAGCGTCTATCGCTCGCTCTCGCTCCAGCCCGAGGCAGTCGGCGCGCAGCAGGTCTTTGTCGATTATGACCGGCTGTGTCGTGGCGGCGGCAAGCTCGGTCCCCTGCTCACTGAGCGGCTCGGGCTCGACCGGACGCATGAGCCGGCCGGGTTCAGGCCGCCGGCGCCTCACGCGGTGGAAGAGACGAGCCCAGCGCTGATCGCCGAAGCCTATGCCCTGCACGCCACGCTCGTCCAGCGCGCCGAACCGACCCCGGGATTTCACCGGGCCGTCGCCGGCTGACGATCGACGCCGGCATCGGCGATTTCCCCGACGGGGAACATTGGCAAAAATCAATCTGTAACCTGACCGTCATCGAACCGTCGCGCGCTGAAGCTACCCGCCCCCCAGGGATAGCCGGGGGAAATCATGACCAGCATTGCTTCGTTGCGCGCGGGATGCGCGCTTTTCGTATTGGCGTTCGGCGGCTTCGCGGCACAAATGGCATGGGCGGAGACGATCCGCGGACGAATCGTCGACGACGCCAAGCGCACCGCCCTGCCCGGCGCGACGATCCGCATCAGCGCGACCGGCGCGACCGCGACCGCCGCCGCTGATGGCAGCTTCTCGATCGACGGCATGCCCGCCGGCACCCAGCATGTCACGATCGACTATGTCGGATACGATACCAAGGCGATCGATCTCGAGGCGAGCGCCGATCCCGCGGCCATGGATATCGGGCTGACCAGCGCGGTCGCGGCGGCGGATATCGTCGTCACCGGCAACCGCCTGGCCGAGCGCCGGGCACTCCAGACCAAGAAATCGGCCGACAATGTCGTCGAGGCGCTCTACGCGAACGATGTCGGCAAGCTGCCCGACCAGAATGTCGCGGAGGCGGTGCGCCGCCTCCCCGGCCTCTCCGTCGCCAACGATCAGGGCGAGGGCCGCTATGTCATCATTCGCGGCATCGACCCGAACCTGATCAACGTCACGCTCAACAACCAGACGCTGCCCGCGCCCGAGCCCGGCGGCCGTGTCGTCAAGCTCGACGACATTCCCTCGTCGCTGATCGCGGCCGTGGTGGTGACGAAGTCGCTCGTCGCCTCGCAGGACGCCAACGCAGTCGGCGGCGCGGTCGATATCCGCACCGTCTCCGCGTTCGACCGCAACAAGAGCTTCTTTCTCGATGGCCGGGGTGCCGCCGGCTATTACAAGCTCAACGGCAAGACGCCCTATGAGCTCGACGGCCAGGTCGGCGGGATTTTCGGGCAGTTCGGGGCGGTCGTCTCGGTCAATTATTCGAGCCGGCCGATCGAATCCGAAAATTTCCAGGGCTCGACCAATTATGTCGCGCAGCCCAATGGCAGCCTGGTTCCCGACCAGAACGGCCTGCGCGACTATAATCTGGTCCGTACCCGGCTCGGCGTGGTCGGCAATTTCGACTGGCGCCCGAATGACGACGTGAAAATCTATCTGCGCAGCAGCTATTCGAAATTCACCGATCACGAGACCCGCGACCAGAACCGGCTGGGCAGCGAAACCAATATCACCACGACCGGCGCGACCACCGGCACCTTCAACGCAGTCGGCACCGTGCTGGTGCGGCGACGCGAGGAAGACGACAACACCAAGTCGATCACGCTCGGCGGCGCGTTCAATCTCGGCGGCGGCACGCTGGAAGCCTCGGGCGGCTGGACCAAGGCGGTGAAGACCGACCCGATCCGCAGCGAATATACTTTCTCCACCGCGCGCGGCATCTCGAGCAAGGCGCCGGTCGCCGTCTCCTACGATCTCTCCACCGAACCGGTCTACAGCTTCACCGACACGGCCGGCGCGTTCTCGGACGGCAGCCGGTTCGGGCTGACCAAATATAATCTCGAGACGCGTCAGGCTTTCGAGGAATTGTGGCAGGGCCGGGTCGATTACACCCTGCCGATCGGCCTTGGCGACGATTCCTCGATCAAGGTCGGCGCGAAATATCTCGATCGGCACAAGTTCAACAACCAGGACAAGCTGAATTACAAACAGGGCAGCGTTGCCTGGGGCCTCAACACGGTTTCCCGTACCGGCGACACCGGTTTCTACGACGGGATGTTCGGGTTCGGCGAGCGGATCGATTATAATGCGGCGCGCGCCTATGCCGATGCCCATCCCGGCGTGATCGCGATCGATACGGGGAGCACCGTCTCCGACACGCTCTCCTCCGACTATGACGTGCATGAATCGATCAGCGCCGGCTATGCGATGGCGACGCTGAAGTTCGGCGGGCTGACCCTGGTGCCCGGCATCCGCGTCGAGCATACCGAGGACAGGAACAGCGCGAAGCTCGTCAAGACGGGCTCGACCGTCAATGACGGGTATGACAGCTTCGGCAGCAAGCAGTATACCGACTGGTTTCCCGGCCTCAATGCCAAGTATGAGATTGACCGGAACTTCCTGCTGCGCGGCGCGGTGACCACCTCCATCGGCCGGCCCAATTATGCCGACCTTGCCCCCTACGTCATCGTGGTCGACGGGTCGCCGGCATCGGTGGCGCTCGGCAATCCGTCGCTCAAGCCGTACAAGGCGCTCAACCTCGACGCCTCGCTCGAATATTATCTGCCGAGCCAGGGCGTGCTGTCGATCGGCCTGTTCTACAAGCATATCGACAACCCGATCTACACCCAGACCGCCCGGATGCTGAACGGCACTTATGCCGGGGTGGCCTATGCCAGCGCCGACGTGTCGCAACCGCTCAACGCCGACGACGAAACGGTGCAGGGAGTTGAGGTAAACGGCCAGGTACAGTTCACCTTCCTGCCTTCACCGTTCGACGGGCTCGGCATTTCAGCCAATTACACCCATGTCAGCGGCCATGCGAGCGCCCCGGGCTTGCGCGCGGGCGACATCCCGCTCTTCGACCAGTCGCACGACATCGGCAATGTGCAGATCTTCTACGAGAAATATGGCTTCGCCGCGCGCGTGGCCTTCTCCTACCGCTCGGCCTATCTCGATGCGCTGGGCAAGAGCGCTGCCCTGGACCAATATACCGATGCCAATGGCCAGATCGACGTTCATGCCAGCTACCAGCTCCTCAAGCAGGTCACGATCTTCGCTGACGGCACCAACCTGACCGACGCACCGTGGCGCCGCTATATCGGCAACCCCGGCCAGCTCGTCGAGCGCGAGCGCTACAGCTTCCTGCTACGGGGCGGCGTGCAGGTTCATTTCTGACGGGGACGAGATGATGAGGAAGCTGATCCTGGCGGCGGCAACGCTCGCACTGGCCGCCGGTAGCAGCGCCGAGGCGAAGCCCGGCGTTGCCGTCGAGCGCATCGTGCTGCTGATGCGCCACGGTGTCCGCCCGCCGACCAAGGCGCAGCCGATGCCGGTGGGGATCGCCGTCGACGCCTGGCCGGCCTGGCCGGTCAAGCCGGGCTATCTGACCCCGCACGGCGCGCAGGCAGTGACCCTGCTCGGCGGGTTCGACCGCTCAGTGCTGGCGGCGCGGCTGTTCGGGCACGCCTGCCCGCCGGCCGGATCGGTCTCGGTCCATGCCGACAGCGACCAGCGCACGATCGCCACCGCGGATGCGTGGCTGGCCGGCTTCGCCCCGGGCTGCGGCATCATCAGTGACCATCATGCCCAGGACGACCCCGACCCGCTCTTCTCGCCGATCGACACCGGCGCAGTGCCGTTCGACCCGGCCCGCGCCAATGACGCGGTAGCCGCCGATCTCGCGCCCGGCGGGCTGGCCGCGGTAGAGTCGGCGCAGCGCGGCGTGCTCGCCATGCTCGATCGCATCCTGTGCGGGCCGAAGCCGGTCGCCGGGTGCGGCGTCTCGGGCAAGCCGAGCCGGCTCGTGCCGGCTGACGCGGGGCAGAAGCCCAAGTTCAAGGGCGCGCTCGATCTCGGCTCGACCGCCGGGCAGATCCTGCTGCTCGAATATGCCGAGGGCAAGCCGATGGCCGAGATCGGCTGGGGCCGCGCGAGCAGGGCCGACATTGCCGCGGCGAGCACGCTCCATGCGGTCGAATATCGGGTGCTGGCGCGGCCAGCCTATGTGGCGGCGAGCAACAGCGCGCTGATCGCCAGGCGCATGGTGGCCGCGCTGACCGATCCGCATGCCGCCCGGCTGACCCTGCTCGTCGGCCACGACACCAATGTCGCGGCGCTGGCGGGATTGCTCGACCTCCATTGGCATGCCCCCGGCTTCGCCGCTGACGATCCGTCGCCGGGCGGGGCGATCGGCTTCGAGCTGGTCGGCGACGGCGCGGGGAAGCGCTTCGTCCGGGCGATCTTCAGGTCGCAGTCTCTCGACGGGATCAGGGCGCTTGCGCCGGTGCCGGCCAGCGCGGTGACGATGCTGCCGATCCCGGGGTGCCGCGCCGTGCCTGGCCGGGGTTGCCCGCTGGCGCGGTTCACGGCGCTGGTCGAACAGCGGCTGGCGCGCTGACGGGTCAGGACGCCTTCGGCTTCGTCCCCGTCTTCACCTCCGGCATGGTGACGCCATAGCCTTCGAATTCAGTACCGACATCGGGGTTCACCTTCAGCGCGGCGCGCATATCGGTCTCGGCCTTGGCGAAATCGCCTTTCCGGGCCTCAGCGACCGCACGGCCATAAAGCGATTCCGCCCCGGTCGGGCGCCCCGCCAGCGCGCGATCATAGCTGGTGATCGCATCGTCGAGCCGGCCGAGGCGGAGCAGCGCGAAGCCGCGGCTGTCGAGGATCGCCGACGCATCGGGGCTCAGCGCCAGCGCCGCGTCGCAATCAGCCAGCGCCGAGGCAAGCGCGACCCCGGCGGTCGATTTGGTCCAGCACAGATCGTTGAGAGCCGACGCTGTCCTTGAAAGGGCATGGGCAGCGGCGAAATCCCTCTCGCCCAGCGCGACATTGCCCGCCTTCACCTGCGCAGCGCCGCGCAGCACGAGGAGATGGGGTTGGTCGGCGTGCAGTGCCTGCGCGGCCGTCAGCGTCGCGATCGCGCCGGCATAATCATGCTGGTCCTGCTGGACCTGCGCCTTGAGCACCAGCGCCTCGAAATCCCCCGGATCGAGCTTCAGGGCAGCTTCGAGATCAGCGAGGCGGCCGGCATAATCGGTTCTCGGACGCACATTGCTGCGATTGATATAGATATAGCCCTGGGGCTCGAGCGCGAGCGCCCGATCGAAATCGTGCATCGCGGCATCGCGCAGCCCGCTGGAGGCGCGGATCCGCGCGGCGACGACATGGGCATAGGCAAGATCGGGATTGGCGGCGACCACCGCGTCCGCCTGGCGCAGCGCGCCGGCCTGGTCGCCCCGATTGCGGGCGATATTGGCGAGCAGCAGATACATGTCCGTCGAGCGCGGATTGCGCTTGATCGCGGCATTCGCATCGACGATCGCCAGATCGATCTCGCCCGCCGCGCGGTGCGCCTGAGCGCGCTGTTCGATGGCGAAGCCGTTGCCGGGATCGATCTCGAGCGACGTCGTATAGGCAGCGACCGCCTCGGCCGGCTTGCCGCCCTGCATGGCCAGCATGCCGCGCGCGCGAAACACGACGGCGTTGCGCGGATCGATCACGGCGGCTGCGCTCAGATCCGCATTGGCAAGGGCGGTCTCCCCTTTCCACGCATGCGCGATGCCGCGATCGGCCAAAGCGAGGGCAGACTTCGGATCGAGCCCGAGCGCCTTGCCGAAATCGGCGATCGCCTCGTCCATCCGGCCGCGGTCGAGCAGCATGTTGCCGCGCTCGACAAAGGCGTCGGCGGTGGCCGGCGTCTCCTTCATGGCCGCATCGACCTCGGCTGCGGTCAGGATGTAATTGGCCGGCTTGCGGACATAGAGGGTCTGCTTGAACAGGTCGCGCAGCTTCTCCTGCGCAGCGGGCGCTTCGGACGCGGGGAATTCGGGCGCGAGGCTGTGTTCCTCCTCCTCGACCGTGAACACATTGCCCTTGATCTCGGCATGGCGCTTATAGGCGATGCCCGCCACGGCGGTGTCGACATCCTCGCCGTGATAGACAGTGAAAGTGCCGCCGCCCGGGGGCAGCAGGATCGTCTCGCGGGTGCGGGTGTGATCGGGATAATTGACCGCGAAGGGCGCGGTCTGGTCCTGTCCGGGATCGCGGCTGAAATCGGCGCGATAGCCGACCCACACGCCATCGGTTTCGTAATAGCCGTCATTCCATTCCATCTTCGCGGTGCCGTCCATCACCAGTTTCAGGGTGCGGGCGGCGGGATCGAAGGAATAGCTGGTGCTCTTCGGCTCGATGAAATCATATTTTGCCTTCCAGAAGGCGCGCAGCGCCTTGTCGCGATCAACGGGCGTCATGTTCGCAATGCCGAGATTGGTGACGATCGCGTCGTCGTCGCGCAGCAGCCGCTCGGCATGGGCCGGCGCGGGCACGGTGATGCCTGCGGTCGCGTCGATGCGGAGCGAGATCTCGGCCTGGGGCTTGGCGAAGGGCGGCGGCACCATCGCGACCAGCTTGCTGGTGCCGGGCACCAGCGGCAGCCCCCAGTGGAAATTCGGCACGACCAGCGCGTCGAGCGCCTTGTCGCCCAGGCGCGTGCCGTCGAGCCAATAGACCCGGCCGCCGATCGTCGCGCGGACCAGCACATGGTTGAACAGCGTGACCGCCGGCAGCCGCGCGTCCATCCCGTCGCCGATCTCGGTGCTGACCACCACCGGCACCGCATCGATGCCGACGCCGTGGAGAAGCGCCAGCAGCAGCACCGTCTTGCCCTTGCAATCGCCGAAGCGCCGCGACCAGGTGGTATCGGCATCGGCCGGGATCAGCCCGCCGTCATTGGTGGCGAGCAGGACATAGCGCACCCGGTCCTGCACCAGCGCCAGCGCAGCCTCGGCGCGCTTGACCGGATCGGGCGAGATCGCCTTGATCTTCGCGACCTCGGCCTGGAGCGGGGATGCGGGCGCAAGGGTGGACGCCTTGGCGAACAGCGGCCCCATCAGATCGGCGACGCCGGCCCATGAAGAGAAATCGCTGATCTGGACCGAGCGGCCATATTGGAAGCGCGCCGGCGCCCCCTTGGGCGGGGTGATGACCTTGACGTCGTCGAGCGACAGCTCGACCGAGGCGATGCCGCCTGCCTTGGCCGGCTTCAGCGCAGCAATGCCGCCCGTGCTGCGCAGCTGCACCGGCAGCGATGCGGGCCATTGAGCGCGCATATGCGCCCGCGCGATGTTGAAGCCGTTCCACACCGCGGTGCCCGCCTCGACATGACGGCCCAGCGCCGGATCAGTGCCGGCGATCGAGGCCGAGAAATCGATGATGTCGCCTACCTGCAGCCCTTCGGGCTGGATCGTCGCGGTCAACTCGCCGTCGATCGTCGCATTCTCCATATTGGTTTCGCGACGCGCGACGATGAAGGTCTGGCCCGAGGCGAGCACGTCGATCACCTTGTCGCCGCGGCGGATCAGCAGCTTGTGGATGGTCGGCGCCTCGAAATCCGGATTCCAGGACAGCGAGACCATGCCGGCGGCGAGCCCCTGCGGCGTCTGGATCTGGAGCGCGTTCTCGAACCAGCGGGTCTGGTGGCCCGGGGTGAGATCATATTGCTCGTCCTGGAGCAGCAGCTTGACCGCGACCTCGTCGGGCTTGGGATCGGGCGCCGGAATGACCGAGGGCTTCACCCAGGCGGGCGCGGGGCCGAAGGCGAGCTTCTCGACGCGGGCGGCGCCGGCGACCGGATCGGCCGCCCCTGCCCCGCTCGCCGACATGCCCGCCGCCGCCATTCCGGCACAGCCGAGAATCACCCAATGCTTCATCATCTGCCCCTTGTTCGTGGCGGTGATGCTAGCCGGTTTGCGCACGGGTGCAATCGGGAGCTTGCGCGGGGGATATGCCGGGTTGGTCAAGGGGTTGGCGGGGGTGGGCGGATCGTTGCGGGGGCGGTGCGGATCACGACCGAGTCGCCTCACCATGATCATCCCGGTTCCCGTGCAATAGAGTGAGGCGCCGGCGACTCAGGGGGCCGGGCAAGCCCCCTGTTGCGTCTCCTTCAGGCTGAGCGCCGACCGGGTGCTTTGGATGACCGGCCCCGCTCGCCGCGGGTGGGATCAGCTTTTTGGAGGCTGTTTGAGACTGAGAATATAGGCGACCACGTCGTTCGCCTTGCGATCGGACAGGATCAGATTCGGCATTGTCGGGTGGGGCGAGCGCAGGAACGCAAGGAGAGACGTTCTGGTGGTGCTTTGCATCGCGGCGATATCAGCGAAATCCGGCGCCCCGCCGAATAGATGCAGCGTCCCCGCTCGCGGCACGACGACATGGCATCCCGAGCACTCGGCCTGGGCCAGCTCCCGGCCTGCGCTGATATTGCCCGGCCGATCCACCTTCTTCGCCTGAACCGAAAGCGCTACGGCCCCCGCTGCAAGGGCGATACTCGCTGCGACGAAACCCGGTTTCATGCCAATCCTCCTATCACATTGCTTGAACTTCGCCGGTTTAGGCCGGCAGCATGGGCCAGCGTGTCTTGATCGGGATCGGGCATGACAGAGCTCCCGTGTGTAGAGGGGGCGCCGTCAGCGACCGGAGCGGGAGCGCCAGTCTCGACCGACATTCGCCTCCCCCACCATTGCCTCACAGGACAGCATGAGGACCGAGGCTCGTCACTTCGTAATCCTACTGAGCGCGGCAGAGCCCTACCGGGAAGTTGGGCGGATGGTTATGCGGGGACGGTTGTTTGGTGCGGCAGCGACTGTTCGGGCGTCGCGCTGCCTGTCGCGGCTGGCTGGCCGGCATGATTGACTATCGAAGTTCGAACGGCGTTAAGTCGTTCTCAAACCGCCTTCAACCGGCCTCCTCCTCAGGCCCCCAATGCAGTAAACTGGCGCCCCGCCCTCCCCAGCAAAGGCACCCACCATGTCCAAAATGATCGCCATGCAGGTCCCGCGCCCCGGCGCCCCGTTCGAACGCGTCGAGCGCGACATTCCCGCCCCCGGCCCGACCGAACTGCTGATCCGCATCCACGCCTGCGGGGTCTGCCACAGCGACGTGCTGACCGTTGCAGGCCATCTGCCCGGCATCGCCTATCCGCGCGTGCCCGGCCATGAAGTGATCGGCACCGTCGAGGCAGTCGGCGAGCAGGTGAAGGGCTGGACCGCCGGGGACCGCGCCGGGGTCGGCTGGTTCGGCGGGTCGTGCGGCTATTGCACGCGCTGCCGGCGCGGCGACCAGTTCGCCTGCCTCAATATCTCGGCGGTGACCGGCGTGACGCGGGACGGCGGCTACGCGACCCATATGGTCGCTGACCAGTCAGCCGCGGCGCATGTCCCCGCCGATCTGGACGAGATCGAGTCAGCGCCCCTGCTCTGCGCGGGCATCACCACCTTCAACGCGCTACGCAACTGCGGCGCCGGACCGGGCGAGCTGGTCGCCATCCACGGCGTCGGCGGGCTCGGCCATCTCGGCATCCAGTTCGCGCGGCGGCTCGGCTTCCGCACGGTCGCGGTCAATCGCGGGCGCGACAAGGAGGCGCTTGCCCGGTCGCTCGGGGCGCACGACTATATCGACAGCGAGGAGGGCGACGTCGCCGAGGCGCTCCAGAAGCGGGGCGGCGCAAAGGCGATCATCGCCACCGTCACCAGTGCGGACGCAATGCAGGCGATCGTCGGCGGGCTCGGTCCCAACGGAACGATGATGGTGATCGGTGCGGTCGGCGCCTTTCCGGTCGATACGCTGGCGCTTCTCGGCAAGCGCGCCGCGGTGAAAGGCTGGTATTCGGGCGTGGCGGCGGATTCGGAGGATGCGCTTGCGTTCAGCAAGCTCAATGACGTCGCCTCGATGAACGAGATCTACCCGTTCGAGGAAGCCCAGGCAGCCTATGACCGGATGATCAGCGGCAAGGCGCGCTTCCGCGTCGTGCTCAAGATGGACTGACCTTTCGCCCTCGCTCCCTCTCCCGCCGGGAGAGGGACGTTGACCTCATCCCGCCGTCCATCCGCCATCGACCACCACTGAACTCCCCGTCATCAGCGTCGACGCATCGGATGCGAGCAGCAGCAGCGCGCCGGTCAGTTCCTCCATGCGGCCGAGCCGGCCGAGCTTGATCCGGCTCAGCACATAGTCGCGCGTGCCGGGCGTCTCCAGGATCGGGCGGGTGAGCTCGGTGTCGATGAAGGTCGGGCAGATCGTGTTCACGCGGATGCCGTGCGGCGCGAGATCGATCGCCATGCATTTGGTCAGTCCCTCGAGGCCGAATTTCGAGGCGCTGTAGAGCGAGCGCCCGCCCCCGCCGACCAGCCCCATCTGCGACGAGACATTGATGATCGAGCCCGGCTTCTTCGCCGCGAGCAAGCCCTTCGCCACCGCCTGGGCGACGAACAGGGCCGCCTTGAGATTGAGGTTCAGCACGGCATCATAATCCTCCTCGGTCACCTCGGTGATGAAGCGGATGCGGTTCGCGCCGGCATTGTTGAGCAAGATATCGAAGGGCCCGCGCGCCTCGACTTCGCGGCGCATCGTGGCGATGTCGTTGACGTCGAGCGTGAAGGCATCGGCCGCGAAGCCGGCATCGCGGATCTCGGCCGCCCGCGCCTCGACCTCGCTCGCCGTGCGCGCGCACAGCGTGACCGACGCGCCTGCCTGGGCGAAGACGGCGGCGGCGGCAGCGCCGATGCCGCGTCCGCCGCCGGTGATCAGGGCCTTCTTGCCCACGAGGCTGAAGGAAGGAAGTGGCGGGGTGAGCGTCATGGCTGAGCCTCGTAAAGGGGTCGGTTTCGATCGGCATCCCGATATCCGCGCCATCCCGGGCTTGCACCTCCCGATTTTCGCGATTGACTCTCATATAACTCAATGGTTATGGATAACCCATAGCCATAGAGTTATGCGTTCCGATGCCACAGACCCAGGACCTTCTCTTCAGAACGCTCGCCGACCCGACCCGGCGCGCCCTTTTCGAGCGGCTGTGCCGTGAGGGCGAGCAGACGGTCGGCGCGCTGACGGCCCGCGCCGGCGTCTCGCAACCCGCCGTCTCGAAGCATCTCGGCGTGCTGAAGCAGGCCGGGCTGGTGCTCGACCGCCATGAGGGCCGACAGACCCATTATACCGCACAGCGCAGTGCGCTCGCCCCGTTGATCGACTGGACGAGCCAGATGACCGGCTTCTGGGAAAGCCGGTTCGACGACCTCGAAGACCTGCTGAAAAGGATGGACCAATGACCCTCAGCGCGACTGAAACCCGCACCGTTACCGTCGAACGGGAGATCGCCTTTCCGCCCGAGAAGATCTGGCGCGCGCTCACCCAGCCGCATCTCATCGCCGAATGGCTGATGAAGAATGATTTCGCGCCCGTGGTCGGCCATGGCTTCACGCTCAGCGGGGACTGGGGCTCGGTCGCGTGTGAGGTTCTCGAAGTCGAGCCGAACCGGAGCCTGTCCTATAGCTGGGGTGCGATGGGCCTTGAAAGCACCGTCACCTGGACGCTCAGCCCAACGGGCAAGGGCACCCTGCTGCGCATGGACCAGGCCGGGTTCAGGCAGGATCAGGAACAGGCCTATCAGGGCGCGAAATTCGGCTGGAAGAAATTCTTCGCCAATCTCGAGGAGCTGCTCGCACGGGCGGACTGAAGCCCGGCGGGCGCAGGAAAGGAACCATGCCAATGAACGTGAACCAATGGGTGCGGCAGATCCATCGCTGGCTGTCGATCGCCTTCACCGCCGGTGTCGTCACCTATATGGTGGCGATGTCCTTCGGGCAGCCCCCTGGCTGGGTCGGCCTGCTCGCGCTCGTCCCGCTGATCGCGCTGCTGCTCTCCGGCCTGTATCTGTTCGTGCTGCCTTATGTCGCACGGTGGCGCGGCGCGCGGCGCGTCGACGGGCATTGGGCGGCAAGGGAAGCGTCATGAGCGCCGGGGAGAAATCGCCGTCGCAACTGATCGACGAGCGGATCGCTGAACTGGGCGACTGGCGGGGCGCGATGCTCTCCCGGCTGCGCGGCCTGATCAAACAGGCCGAGCCCGAGGTGACCGAGGAGTGGAAATGGCGCGGCGTGCCCGTCTGGTATCGCCACGGCATGGTCTGCACCGGCGAGACCTACAAGAAGGTGGTGAAGGTGACCTTTGCGAAGGGCGCTTCGCTCGACGATCCGACCGGCCTGTTCAATTCGAGCCTCGACGGCAATGTGCGGCGCGCGATCGACTTTGCCGAGGGCGCCGAGATGGACGAGGCCGCCTTCAAGGCGCTCGTCCGCGCCGCCGTCGCGCTGAACGCGGGGCGCGGCTGAGCGCCCGGCGCTCCCGCCCTTTCGCCGGCTGGACGGCGGAAGATCGGATCCCGTTTCATCCCTGATGGCCCGGCTCCGGCGGGGCGTGATACTCCTATGCGATCCTGTGGTCGTGAGAGGGAATCGAGATGAACCAGGCCCCGACGCGCGGCGGCGCATCACCCCTGCTCCTCAGCGATCGCCAGGGCTTCGACCGGCGCTGGTATGCCGACGGACTCGAGGCGGTCTATGTCCCGGCCAGCCTCGACCAGGTCGCCCCGTGCGTCCAGGCGGCGCTGTCAACCTATGGCCGCGACGTGAAGATCAGCTCGGGCCGGCATTGCTACGAGATTTCGTCTATAATGACGGCACGCGCGCCGTGATCGACATGTCGGCGCTGAACCAGGTCGGGTTCGATCCCGTGCGGAAAGCCTGGTTCGTCGATGCCGGGTGCGAGAACTGGACGGTGTATCGCACCCTGCTCAACGGCTTCGGCAAGACGCTGCCGGCGGGCTCCTGCTATTCGGTCGGCGCGGGCGGGCATATCACGGGCGGCGGATACGGCCTGTTGTCGCGCCTGCACGGCCTGACGGTCGATCACCTGACCGGGGTCGATATCGTCACCTGGGACGCACTGAGCCGCCAGGCTCGGCTGCGCCATGTCTCTGAAGCAAGCAGCGACGGCGCCGAGCGGGACCTCTTCTGGGCGCTGCGCGGCGCCGGCTGCGGCAATTTCGGGGTGATCGCGCGCTACTGGTTCGCCGACCTGCCCGATGCGCCCGATCATGCCGCGCTCCTGACGCTGGCCTGGAACTGGAGCGACCTGACCGAGGACCGGTTCGCGGGTCTGCTTCATCTCTATGCCGAGATCGTCGCCGCCATGCCCGAGAGCGATTTCAGCCTGTTGAAGCTCAACCATGTCGCCGCGGGGCAGATCGGCCTGATCTACCAGAGCGTCTCGCCGCCCGGCACCACGGCGGCCGACCACCGGTTGCGCGTCGCCGGGCAGGCCCGGATGCTGCGCAGCCGCCTCGGCGCGATCGCGCCCACCAGCCCGCTGCTGCGGCCGCTCGGCGGCCATCCCGGCATGATGACCACGCTGCCGGCGAGCGAGAACGAAAATCACCTGACCTATCTCGAGGCGCTGCAGACGCTGAACGGATCGGGGCCGAACCAGTTCGGCAAATACAAGTCGGCCTATATGAAAAAGGGCTTTCCGGCTGACCAGGTGGCGGCGATCCACCACTGGCTGCAGACAGTGCCCGAAGGCGTCGCCGCAAGCGACATGGCGCAGAGCCTGCTCCAGGTGGACAGCTATGGCGGCAGGATCAACCGGGTGAGCCCGACCGCGACCTGCGTGCCGCAGCGAAGCTCGATCATGAAGCTGCAATATCAGACCTATTGGAACAATGATTCAACCGCCGGCATGCCGCTGTCGCCGGCCGACCGGGCGCAGGAGGAAGCGCATCTCGGCTGGATCAACCGCTTCTACGCAGCGGTCTATGTCCGGACGGGCGGCACGCCGGACCCGGCACGTGACCCTTCGGGCACGGTCGACGGCTGCTATTTCAACTATCCGGATGTCGAGCTCGGCTCGCACGCGCGCGGCGATGTCGATCACGCGCTCCGGCTCTATTTCCTGGAGAATTTCCGCGACAACCCGCGCAATCTGGTCGCGATCAAGCGGCATTGGGACCCGGAGGATTATTTTCACCACGCGCAGTCATTGCCAGTGCGGTAAAGGGGGCCAACGCGCCCGGAGCCGAGCCCCGAAAGAGGGAGAGCCGCGAAGCGCCTTTCATGCGTTGAGCCGGAATGACATCGCCCGAACCCATGGAAATCGACCCGCCGCCCGGCCGATACCGCCCTTCCCGCTCGCCCGGTCCGGCGATCGGCGCGGTCGCGGTGCAGCTGCTGATCGGCTATCTGCTGGTCACCGGGCTTGCCATCGGGCTCACCGCCCCCGTGCCCGACGCGCTCAAGGTCTTCTCCATCGGCGCGCCGCCGCCACCGCCGCCGGTCGAGCGCGTCATTCCCCACAAGGCGAAGAGCCACAAGCCCGACGGCGCCGCCTCGCCCGCCAATCTGAAGGCGAAACCGACCGAGGTGGTCGCGCCGCCCGTCGCGATTCCCGTGCCGCCGACAGTCGCCGCCGCACCGAAACCGGGCCCCGGCGCGGCCCCCTCGGCCGGGGCGAGCGATGTGCCCGGCCCCGGCACCGGAGCCGGCGGCCAGGGCAATGGCACCGGCAGCGGCGATCAGGGCTCGGGCGACGGCGATGGCGACGATACGCCGCCGCGCCTGGTGCACGGGCGGATCAGGGACTCGGACTATCCTCCCGCGGTCTGGGAGAGCAATGTTCCGCAAACCCTGCTGACTCGCCTCAGCATCGATGCGACCGGCCGTGTTTCCCACTGCGCCATTGCCCGGTCGAGCGGCAATGCGGCCTATGACGCGGTCACCTGCCGGCTGGTCGAGCAACGCTTCCGCTTCGCTCCCGCCCGCGATTCGCATGGTCGGCCAGTGCCCAGCTTCGCCGAGGGCGAGCATGAATGGACCGGCCGCCCGCCGCCGGCGGACCAGCGCGCCGATTGAGCGCCAGGCCCGCTTCCTTCCGCGTCAGCCCCGCGCGCCGCGCCTGAACAGGCTCTGCGCGCAGGCGCTGTAGCTCGGATCATCAGCCCCCTGCCCCATCAGCCCGCCGCCGGTGAAGGGCCGTCTGATCTTGAGGTCATAGGTGACCACCCGCTTCGCGAAGCGCCATTTGCCGTCGGCCGAGCGCCGGTAATTGTCGATATAGCGCACGGCCATGAAGTCCTCGAGCCGGCCGCCGGCGCCGTCCGGGATCACATGCCAGGCAAGCGCATAGATCTCGCCTTCGCCTTCATCGCCTTCGACGCTGACGAGGTGATTGCAGATGTGATGCCCGCTATAGGGCATATGCGGGAAGGCGCGCTCGATGAAGTCGCAATAGCCTGACGCCGGCCCGTCATAGGTGTCGCCATGGCTGTCGGTCGCGTCCTCGGTGTAGAGATCGCGCAGCAGCGCGATATCATGGCGATCGATCGCGCGCGAATAAAGCATGCCAAGCTCGCGGATCGCTTCCCTGTCGAGCAGATGCCGCAGCCGATCGCCCTCGCTCATCGTCATCCCTCCTCGCCCTCGTCGGCCGGCGTCCTGCCGATCCGCATCCGTTCCCGCCACCGCGCGCCGCCGGATTCGTCGGGGCCCTGGATCTCGACTGCCTGGGCGACATGGGCGAGCGACAGCATCATCGCCATCAGGCGCTGCTCGGCCGCGTCGAGCCCGGCGAGCGGCCGGCTGTCGAGATAGTCCAGCGCCGGCGCGAGCAACGGCCCCGCCGCCTCGAAGAACGCCTGGCGCTCCTCCGCCGACGAGGCGCCACGGAGCGCCGCGCGGTGAGCGCTGCCGGTGATCGCCCATCGCGGCGCAAAGGGTTCGAGCGCCGCGAAATCAAGCGGAAGCAGCCTCGCGGTCATGCCGTCACTCCTTGCGCATGGGCCGTCACGCGTTCGTCGACCGCGAGATAGAGATGGCGGCACAGCGCCTCCATCGACTGGAAATGGATATGGCTGAGCGCGCCGCTGCTCAGCCCGCGCTGACCCGCTTCGATGATCGATATGTCTTCGGAATGGATGTCGCGCAGCGAGGCGAGCGCATATTCCCTGGCGAAGCGCTCGCTCGCATTGGCATCCTCGCCCACCCAATAGAGTCGCACCACGCCGCGCGAGCGGTCGGCGGCGATTGGATAGACTGTGTGCGAGAAGGGCTGGGTCGGCGTGCCGATCACGAACAGGTTGGGGAAGAAGGCGAGATAGTCGCGCCCATAGGGCAGGTTCAGCAGCCCGCGCGCCGCCGCCGCCCGAAAGCCGCGCCCGAAGGCGGCGCCCTGGAACGGCTTCACCGCCGGCTCGGGGTTGGTCCAGATGCGCTGCGTGCGATGCGGGCCGTTGAAGCCCATGCTCGCCGGATAGCCGAAGGGATTGTCGCCGCCGACCCCTGCCCCGCCCGAGCGCGGATGGATGAAGCGGAGGTGATAATTTTCCTGGAAATTGTCGTAGGTCAGCTTCCAGTTGGCCGCGATGTCATAGCTATATTCAGTAAAGGTCGTCGCCTGGGCGATCGGCATCTGCTCGAGCATCGCCGCGTAATCGCCGAGCCATTCGCGGAGCGGCTGGGCATCGGAATCGAAATTCACGAACAGGAGCCCGCCGCAGCTGTCGAGCGACACCTGCGGCAAGGCGCAGTCGGCCTTGGCGAGGCCGAAAGACTCGAAGTCGGGCGCCGAGAGCAAGGCGCCGTCGCTGCCGAAGGTCCAGCGATGATAGGGGCAGCTGAAAGTCGAGCGCCGGCCGGCGGCTTCCTCGACCAGCTGGGTGCCGCGATGGGTGCAGACATTGTGGAAGGCGCGCAGCTGGCCGTCGCGCCCGCGCACGATCAGCAGCGATGCGTTGGCGAATTCGAGCTCGCGCCGGATGAAGCTTCCCGGCTCGGGAAGCTCGCAGGCATGGCCGATCTGGATCCAGCTCCTGAGGAACACGGCGCTCCGCTCGAGCTCGAAATAGGCCGGGTCATAATAGGGTTTCGCCGGGACCGGCCCGGTGCCCAGCCAGGCAACCTCGTCGGCCTCGATCTGCCGAAAGCGCGCGCTCGCCTCAACCACACTCGACTCCTCTCTCTCAAGGCTTGTTCGAGCGTATCTGCGCCTTTCGGCGAACTTTTACAACAACAGTGTCGAAAAACTTAGTCGTGGCGCAGCGAATCCCGGGCCAGCATCCGTTGCTGCTCGATGCGAAAGCGCTCGACGATCACCGCCTCGTCGAGGTCGGGGCGGACGCTCTGGCGGAAGACGCGCGGCCCGATGATCGCCCCGGTGAGAAGGAAGGTGCAGTAGATTTCGGCATCGACTCTCTCGCCGAGGCTCTCGGCGATGCCGGCGACCAGCTCGTCCCATCGCGGATAGCGATCGCGGATATCGCCGGGCGAGACGAATTCCTCGATCCACAATTTGATGAGATCGGGATTCTCGATGACGAAGCGCGCGATGAACGCGATCCGCTCGCTCTGGCTTTCGTCAGTCGAAAAGGCCGAGGCAAGCTGCTCGGAGGACCAGAGGCGCACCGCTTCGAGCAGCGCCTCGCGGCTGGCGAAATGATAATAGACGGTGGTGCGATTGATCTTCAGCGCCCGCGCCAGGCCGGAGACCGACAGTGCCTCCACCCCCTTTTCGGAGATCAGCCGGACCGCCCCTTCGATCAGTTCCTGGTGAGTGACTGAATAAGCGCGGTTGCGCCGGGAGCCTCCCGTTGGTTCCTTCACAGCGTCCATCTGCGCGCCATGCACTGATATCGCGAGGGCGCGCAACATGCGTTGCAATGCCGGCCCCCCGGCCTAGAGTTGGTCGAACCCCTTGCCCATGGGAGGACGCGTGACTGAACCATCGGCCTTTGCAGCGGAATGGCGGGACGCATGGAACGCTCATGATCTCGATCGCGTGCTCGATCATTTCCATGACGATGTCGTCTTCACCTCGCCCGTCGCGGCTGCGATCTTTCCGGAGACGCGGGGCCGCCTGCGCGGGAAGCCGGCGCTCAGGGCCTATTGGGCTGAGGGATTGCGGCGCATTCCCGATCTGCATTTCACCATCGAGCAGCTGTTTGCCGGGGTCGATGCGATCGTCATCCGCTATCGCAACCAGAAGGGCGTTTCAGTGAGCGAGGTTCTCGTCTTCGAAGACGGCAAGGTGAAGAGCGGACACGGCACCTATCCCATCGGCGTCGACGATCCGGCGGGCGCCTCGGCGGCGGCCGCATGAAGGAAAGATCCGGCCCGACCGAACCTCGGGGAACCCTTCGTGCCGCCCGATTGTATCATCCTGCGACCGCGCGCCATCCGGCCGCGGGCCGCAGCCCGACGGGGAGATCAGGGTGACCGCCATGAACACCGATCGCGGATCCGCTGCCGATACGCTGGTCGTCGCCTGCCCGGTCGACTCAGCGCTCAACCGCGTGCCCCGCGCCAGGCTCGGCGGCGATCCGAAATGCGGCACCTGCCACAGTCCGCTGTTCCAGGGCCGTACCGTCGCGCTGACGGCCGCGAATTTCGACCGGCACACGCTCAGGAGCGAGTTGCCGATCGTGATCGATTTCTGGGCTGCCTGGTGCGGCCCATGCCGGATGATGAGCCCGAGCTTCGAAGCCGCCGCCGCGCAGCTCGAGCCGCGCGTGCGCATGGCCAAGCTCGATACCGAGGCCGAACCCGCCCTCGCCGCGCGCTTCGCCATTCGCGGCATCCCGAGCATGATCCTGATCCGCAGGGGCGTCGAGATCGCCCGCACCTCGGGCGCGATGTCGACGGCGGCGATCGTCCAGTGGGTCGAGCAGGCGCTGGCGCGGGCGTGATCATCAGGGCGCCATCGCGGCATCATCGGCGCTGAAAAAACGAATTGGAACCGAAACGACCGCGCGTCGTTGTCAGCGTCCGGGGTACTTTTCATTTGGGATATCAGCCATGAAGATGATCGCACTTCTGCTCGCCGCCGCCGTCGCGACGCCGGCCATCGCCCAGGACACCACCATGCCGGCACGCGCGCCGACAACGGCGACGACGACGACAACGACTGCAGCCGACAGCACGACGACCTATCCGCCCTGCTCGGCCACCGTTACCGATCAGTGCATCCAGCGCGGCGGCAGCGGCGGCGGGCATCGTCATCACCCGCATCACCCGCATCACCGGCATCACAAGCACAAATAAACCGGGGTCGAGGGCCGCTCGCGGCCCTGTCGACGTCCAACCCGGACCGGACATGAATCGTCTTTCCCCGGCGCGGGCCGGGGCCTGATTGGGGGGATGCTGGTGACAGATGCGTCGCCGGCTTTTCACCGCCAACCGGCCCCTGCCTCCGCCGCGGAATCCGTGTCTCCCCGCGGCGGCTGATCCGACCGCACGGGGCGCACATGCGCCCTTTCCAAATGTTCCCTTTTCGTTCTATTCTGCCCGTATGCCCCGATTCGACTCAGAGCCCGCTTTCCTCGCCACCGCGAGAGCCGTCGCCACCGCCAGGGATGCGATCGCCGAATCGCCCGGCTGGGTACGGGTCGGCCTGACCTTCGGCAATGAGCGCCTGCGCGAGGAAGCATTGACGACGCTGGCGGCAACCGTCGTCGAGCGGCTCGAAAATCCGCCGCCACCCTATGATGCCGATCAGCTGCCGCTCGCGCTCTGAGGTCGCGCAGCGCCGCCGCATGGTCCGGCTAGCCGGCGCGGTGCAGCCGGTTGCGCATATCCTCGATCCCGACCCGCGCAACGGCGTCATTCGGGTTGGCCGCCGAGATGATGTTCGAGATATGGCCGATCATCTGGCCGATCAGGTCGAAGCTCTGAAGGGCCACGGCGTGGCGTTGCAGCATCACCGGATCGGCCACCAGCTGGTCGCCGACGCTTTCGAGCAGCCGGTTGATGTAATCGAGCTCCTCGGCCAGCCGCGTGTTCAGCAGCGTCGGGCTTTTCGTGAGCGGCGGCACCCTGACCGGCACCGGCTTGGGAAGGCTGTTGCTCGCTGCCTGGCGGCGCACCTCTGCCTGGATTTCGTCAACACGCTGCTGGTGGCCGGCGCGATCGAATTCCGACGTTCCAAATGCCATCACGCCCCCACTTCCCTGATCCGGAACTAACGCGTGGCCCTTGCCGACCGGTTAACGCCATTACTGTGGTAAAAGATGCGGCGCGCAAGGAATGTATTAACCTCGCTCGCGTAGATCGGCGTCGTGCTTAAGAGGGGGCTACCGGCGCCATGCTCAAATTCATTCTTGCCGCAATATTGTTCCTCGTCCTGAGCGACATGGCAGTCGATCATGGCGCGCAAACCAAGCGCGTCGTCGCGCTCGGCAATGGCCTCGGCCATTGGGTGATGCACATGGGCGACGGGTCAATCTTCGGCAAATAGCACCGGCGCGCGCCGCGGGCCGGCGCGCAGCCGCTATTTCGGCTCGGTGAATCGCTTCACCTTGACCGGCAGATCCTTTCCCTTCGTTCGCCGCGAGGGGATCTGCACCGGGTGCTTCTTCTTCCACTGCGCGAAGCTCATCGGGCCGTCGGGCGTGTCGATCATGATATCGTCGGTTGAATCGGCCATGGCGAAACTCCTGTTCGAACCGCGACGACGCCGGGGCGGCCGGATCGTTCCTATTCGAACGCGCGATGCAGGTCCTCGAGGTCGACTTCCTCGATAACCGGAATGGCTTTACTCGCCAGCAAGGTGCCGCACCAGCAGGCGACCAGCATGGCCGTGGGAACGCCGACGACGCGCCACAAGACCACGCCGCGCAACGAGCCCTGACGCAGATAAACGAAGTAGAAGACTCCAAAGGCCAGAAGCGCGACGAGCAGGCCGACCGCGATCCAGCCGCTCCACTGGGTCCTGCCGACAAAGGTGCCCGCATAGCCGCCGGCGAAACAGGCGAGGACCATGCCGATCGCCGGTGCCCAGGTCCTTTCGGGAATCTTGACGGCGATGAAGATCACGACCGCCATCGCCACGATCGCGGCGACGACGCCCAACGCGGCCCTGATCATGATGCCGACCTCCCTTTCGCACGACGCTAGCGATGAGGGTCTGCGGAAACCAATGGCCTCGCCCCTCACCGGATATCCCGGTACAGATCCTCCTCCTCGGCCCGGCGGTTCTCCGGATAGCGTGCCGGATCGAGCCATCCCGGTACCGTGCGCGGCATGACCGGCTCGGCAAAGGTGCAGGCAAGCGCATCGGCATCGTCAGGCGAGGCGAGGCCCCTGCCCTTCATATGCTTCTTCTCCTCGAGCCGCACTGCCTGATCCGCGTCGAAGCCATATTCAGGCCCGGTCAGGTCATCCTCGAGCCCCTGGTGATCGGGGATGCAGCCGCTCTCGAGCCAGTGGCGCATATTGGTCCACATCTCGGCGCGCTTGTTGGCGACGCGGATTCGGGTGCCGCCGATCCACTGCGCCTCGCGTACCCGGTTGTTGCCGAACCAGACCTCGAACACATTCTCGACCCCGAGCTGGCGCAGCCGGTCGACCACGCCCGCGCCGATATTGCCGGCATCGACGAAGATCGCATCGGGCTTCCACCGCGCCGCCGCGAGCGCTATGTCGCCGGCCAGCGTCATGCTGTCGCGCTGGTGCCAGCGCTGCCATGGCCGCGTCCGCGCATCGCGGCCGCAGCGGATCGCCAGCGTCGAATGATCGTCGCCGAACCGCGCGCAATCGACCCCGAAGATCACCGGGTCAGTGCCGAGCGCCCCGCCCGGCAGCCGCGCCCGCGCCGCCGCCACGCTCGCCCGGTCGATGAATTGCATCGACGAGGCGGACGGGAATTGCCCGAGCACGCGCACCTTCACGATGTCGCTGTCGAGGCCATAGGTATCGACCAGCTCGTCGAGATAGGCCTTGTTGGTGCCCTCGACCGTCCGGCTGTCGATCTGCGCGGTGTTCCACAAGGACCGGTGCCGCCCGAACAGGGTGCGGAAGGTGCCGGTGCCCTGGGTCGGGTTGCCGAAGGCGAGGAAGATGATCTCGGTCTGCTCGTCGGTCAGCGCGCCGAGCGCCACCTCCCACACCTTCGCATCGATGCCGCTTGCTTCGTCGAAGATCAGCACGATCCGCTTGCCCTTGTTGTGCAGTCCGGCGAACGCCTCGGTATTGTTGGTCGACCAGGTGACGAGATCGGCCCGCCAGCCGCGCTCATGGCCCTTCTGGGTCGAGACGAGCGCGGTCGCGGTCGGGGTGAACCAGTCGGCGGTGACCGAAAGGCGCGACCATTTGCTGATCTCGGGCGAGGTCTTGGTGAGCAGCTGGCTCTCGGTATTGGCGGTGATGATGATCCGCGCGTCCTCGCAGGTATCGAGCGCCCATTTCACCACCATGCCGATCAGCGCCGACTTGCCGATGCCATGCCCGGAGGCACGCGCGATTCGACATGGGTGCCAGCGCGTCGCGGGATCGGCGAGATGCGTGCCGATCGCCTCGAGCACCGCCCGCTGCCATTGCCGCGGCCCGGTTTCGCCTGCCAGCACGCCCTCGCCCCAGGGATAGGCATAGAGGACATGGCCAAGCGGATCATGGGTGAAAGCGGCGATGTCGCCCGCAAGCGTTGACTGCGGATCGGGTTGGGGGGCGGTCCTGCCGGTCATCGTCCCTCCACCACCTGCCGCCTGCGCCGGGCGATCGTCTCGGCAAGATCAAGAATATCCACGTCCATTTCCATCTCCTGCCGCGGCCGCCCCCAGCCACGATCGAGGATCGCGTTCGCGGCGGAAACCTTCGCGGCATCGCTGCCGCCGTCCTTCATCACGGTCGCCAGGGCATCGATCGCGGCTTCGGTATGCGCGCGGGCGAGTTCCGAAAGCGTCGGGCCTTCGGGCGCGCGGCCACGGATGCGCTTAGTCATCTTTCTCTCCTCCCGCTTCTATCTCCCTTCCCGCTTGCGAGTTTCGGGTCGGTCAGGCTCCCAGCCTGACCTGAACGATGCGGGGCATCGTTCGCCCGAAACTGGGTCGGGGGGAGGGCATGTGAGGGATCAACCAGCATCGATCGGGACACGCCCTCCCCTAACCCCTCCCACAAATGGGAGGGGGACTCCGAGACCCGCTTCATTCCCCCTCCTCCTGCGCACGAAGCGCCGTCACCCGAACCTGCCACCCCGCCCACACCAGCGCGCCGAGAAAATCCTGCACGCTCATTCCCTCGCGCCGTGCCGCCACGATCATCTCGCGCGCCAGATCGGGCTTGCGTGCCTGGACCCAGGAGATCGGCACCGAGGGCGCCGATCGCGGGCCGGTGCCCGAGCGCCAGTGCGGCGCCTCGTTGATCACCGCGGCGGTCCTTTTGCCCGTCGCGACGATCGTCATCCGGCGCGATCGCTGGAAGCGCTCGACCGCGATCAGCCCGCGCTTCTCGAGCTTCTGGACGATGGTGACGGTGGTCGAGATCGAGTTGCAGCCGGTATGTTCCTGGATGTCGTCGGCTGTCGGCGCGCGCCGGCCTGCCTCGGCTGCCTCGGTGATCAGCGCCAGAGTCTTGCGCTCCCACTCGCTGAGCGGCCCGGTCCTGCGCCACCTCATGCCGTCACCCGCGCGGCGATTGCCGCGGTCAGCGCGCCGACCGGACGGGGCCCGGAGCAGTGGTCGCGCTGGCGTGGCCGTGCCGGGGGCCTTGCCCAGGGCCTCGCATCGAGCTGCTCGAGATAGGCCGCGCGCTCGGCTGCCGACATTTGCGGCGAGGCGGGCTTCGCGCTCCCGCGCTCGCCCAGTTCGAGCGCCTTCAGGAAATTGCCGGGGCTGTCGAGCAGCCAGCCGAGCGTCGCCTTCCAGCCATGGTCGTTGCCGCCGCAATGGAACCGGCTCGCCGAAACATTGGCGATCGCATCGAACACCGCTTGTTCGCCATGGGCCTTCACCCGCGTCGCCAGCCTTGCCCGGCGCGTATCGTCGAGCTTGCGAACCGCGCTCAATCCGGCATGCGCCGCCGCCCGGTTCCAGGCAGTCACCACCCGTTCCGCCAGGGGGGGAAGAATCTCGAATTCGAGCGGCAGGAGCGGATCCGAATCCCGATCGGCCGGCGTAGGAATCCCGACTAGATCGAGCGCCACCTTGCTACGCTCCCGGTAGCGCGCCTGACGCTTCGCTCCTGGCGAACGCCGGTCCGTCGCCCCCTCCAGCCGGACGACCGCGTCGACCAGCCCGTCCCCGCTCACCCCTGCCTCGATCAGCAGCTTTATTGCCATCGCCATCACGCTCATTGCCTATCTCCCAGGCGTCCTGCTTCCTTCAATCCACGCATGGCGGTGACGTGATCGCGACCGGCATCGCTGCAGGAAGAACCGCGCAATGAAGCCGCGCCGCGCTGTGAGACACATCGCTGCGGAGGAATCACTGCCATGCCGAGTTGCTACGATATTTGTAGCTTTATTGCAAGAAAAATACGCATTTCGTTAGTGACAGGTGAACGAATCCGCGTCATCATACCCCCATGCTGGGATCAAGCGATCTTCTCGCGGCGCTCGAACGCCTCAAGGCGCAAGGGCTGACGACCAACGCCCAATTGTCGCGGCTGCTCGGCCTGCCCTCGTCGCGCATTGCCGAGATCTTCGCCGGCAGGCGCCAGGTGACGATCGACGAGATGAAGCTGATGGTCGAGCATTTCGGGCTCGAAGGCGCCTCGCCCGCCCCTAGTGCAGAGACGCTCGAGCCGATCCTCGATGCCCTGCTCCCGCTCGCGCCGCCTGGAAAGCTGACGGATCAATCGCGGCGAGCCTTAGCCGAAGCGCTTGCATATGGTCTCGAGCTGCTAGGAGCGCCGTCTGCCAGTCCGGCCAGCCCGGATGCGCTAAAGGTGGCTGCGCGCGCAGCAGCCGTTCGATTTCGCGAGACAGCGACAGCATCGTAACCCGGCACAAGGCGCAATCCAGATAACAGGGCGCGCAATTGTTGAGGCACTCGGGCGTGTCCAGCGTGATGCGTTTCATGAGGCCGCGCGACTCCTTCACCTGTTCACTATTTGTTCTGGCCGAGAGAGTCCAACTTGTCTAGGATTTTTCCTATGCACGGGCGAGCCCCTCAGCGACCGATTCAATCGCGACGGGAATCATAGGAGGAAGTCCACGGACAAAGGCCCGTGTGGCCTGCCTCCCGGCTCTTTGACATGACGAGATATGGGTTCGGCACCGGCCGCCGCTGTTCCCCGCTGTTCTGTGGAACCGCGCCGCTGTTCCGTCGCTGTTCCGCCGCTGTTATCTCGCTGTTCTCCGATAACAGCGAGATACTCGCCAACCGATTGATAATGAACGGAGAAATAGCCCCCGAATTTCCAACATAACAGCGGCGGAAAATAATGTTGCGGAAGAACAGCGGGAACAGCGGAAAAATCCGGAGTCGCTATGGGCCGCCGGGCCGATGGGGCGGCAGCCGGACCTGCCGTCCCGACGGGCCTCCCTCAGCGGCAGATGCGCACGCGGTGATGCCAGCGCCATTCGGTCCAGCAATGCGGATAGCGCCAGCCATAGCCATGATAGCGCGCCGGCCGCCAGCGCGGGCCATGCCAATAGCGGCGGTCATGCCAGCCGCGATCGCGGCCATGATCCCAGCCGCGATCCCAACCGCGATCATAATCATGGTGCCAGCGGCCATGGTCGCCGCGCCACTCCTGGGCGGTCGCGCTGGTGCTTGCGGTCATCGCGGCAACCATCAGGCCGGTTGCGGCGAAGATATGCGAGATCTTCATCGTCCTTTCCTTTCAGCCCGGGGGTCGGGCGATTGGGAAAATACGCATTTCCGCGGGAAGCGTTGCTGAATGCGATGGTCATCCGCGGTACAGGCTGGCCGGCAACTTGGGGCCTTTGATGGGCCGGAATGATATTGCCGCGCCTTTCGTCGATTCAACTCTACCGCATTCCATGTCTAGCCAGTTCCGCACTCAAGGAGGCGTGAATGGCCAGCCAACCACCTTACCCGATCGACGACATGCCGACATCCGACGATGCGCCGGCGCCCGAGACTGAAACCACTTCGCCGCCTACCGAGCAATCGGCGGTAGCCGCGCCCGAAATTCCACCAGATCTCGCGCCGGATCCAGTTTCAGCCGAACCCGTTACCAACACCGGCGATCCAGCGCGCTGGGCGCCCCCAGCCACGCCGGGTGCCGACCCTGCGCCGGTTGCCCCGTTCGGGCCGAAAAGCGTGCGCGGCGGCAACATGTCCATGCGCGTGTTGAGCCGGGCGATGCAGGATCTCGATGTCGTGACCGGCGGGAAACGTGCCGCAACCTATGACGAGGTCGACGAATATGTCGATCGCGCCATCAGGACCGAGCAGGCTCTTGAGCGTGCTGCCATCGCCGCCTGGGCAACGTCGCGGCAACCGGCCGGCGCGCCGGCAATGGCCGGTGATCTCTCCGGCCCGGGCGACCAGAGCACCGATCAGCCCGGCGATGCTCCCACGACCGAAGCCCCGCCCTCACGGCGAATTCCCGACGGCGGGACATCCTTCGGTGAGCCGCACGCGCAAAGCGCCGTTTACTGGCGGCGCCCCAAGCAAGCGCCGGCTGACACGGAGTCAAGCGACGGCATGGACGGTCAGCCAAATCCCATTGGAGCGCCGCGGGACGATCCGACGCTGCAGCAGGTCGATTTGCGACCGTTCGATTTCGGGTCCCCCTATGTCAAACGCTCCAACCATTATTGGGAGCTTCAGGCCAAGCTCGAAAAAGCCGGAGATCGCGACACCTATTATTTCGAGTCCGTGGCACGGATGACGGCCAATCTCGCGAATATGGATGGGTGGGCTTATGGAGGCCAGGCTGACCTCGATCCCCAGGTTCGCGCCTATAGCGAAAAGCTGAGCCAGGCCATCGCCGATTTCAATGATGGCCAAGTCGCCAAAATCATATCCGGCACGATCCCCGAGCGCGGAACCGCCCTGGACAGCAAGCTTGTTGTCGACGAACAGAAATTCATTCAGTCCAGGCTAGACAATCTCCGAAAAACCAACAAGATTTTATATGATGACTTCGTCAGGGGAATAAACAGGAATGCCAATGTGACGGGGTGGAAATCCTGGGCCAACAGCATTACCGATGAAGCGGTTCATCGGGCTGCCGAAGAAACCCGGCGGATACTGGGCAGGCCCATCAACTTCGCAACATCAATGACAGAATTGCCATGGGCAATCAAATGACGAAGGATATGAGAAAGATGGCCGAATTCGTAAAGGAATTGCGGAAACAGAACGAAATCAACCTTCCTACTTTGTAGTTTTTGGGGCGCAGCATGACATTTGCGGAAAAAATAAGAAGCAAGGGACTCACCTTCGGCTACATCACGCAAAAAACTTCTGAAGCCATATTCAGCTCAATAATATTATCTATTTCTGGTATTATTATTCAGAAATTTTCTTATGATCCTCAATATTATGGAATCTACAACAATCCTAGCTCACTTGACTCCGTATTGGAAAGTTTTGCAGTTACTATATTTTTTAATATCTTCACACTTTATCCCATTATGATGTTCGTTCCCCTGCTTATATCCAGGAGTTTTTTCAAGCTCAACAGAATACAAACCGCAATAATCTCAGCAATTTCTTCCCTATTATATGTTATGGGTTGGTCTTACTGCATCGATTTTTTCGTGAATTGGACGATGTGGATCGTATTCATCATGACGACATTGTTTGTCTTCTGGTCTTCATTTCAGTTTTATCCTGGCCCAGAAACTGACGATCCAACTCATTTGTACTGACAGATTCTCACGAATGAAGGTTGCCCCGACTCATGCGCCCCCATCCTTCACCCCGGCACTTTCCGCCGCGGCCAGCGCAGCTTGCGGAACAGGCCGCGCCGGGAGAGCGGCTCGAACATCTCCTCCGGCCCTTCCGGGTCGAGCAGTTCGTTGTCCGCCAGCCATGTCTCCGCCTCGCTGAGGTCAGGCACCGCATAGGGCCGCAGCGTCTTGCCCTTTCCGCGCAGCGCCTCGATCGTCGCGATCAGCGAGCCGCTCTCGTCGATCGCCTGCGAGACCTGGCCGATGTCGAGCCCGAGATGCTCGGCGATCAGCCCGTCGCGGATGCGCCGGATCTGTGCCGTCTCAGCGCCCTCCCCATGGGCGTCGATCGACAGGTCGCATTCCGTATCGAGCCTGAGCGAGCGGTTGTTGACGTTGGAGGACCCCACCCTGAGGATTCGGTCGTCGGCGATCAGGATCTTGGCATGGACGTAGATCGGCGTGCCGCCGGCCGTGAACGGATGATAGATGCGCAGCCGGTCCTGCCTGTCGCGCAGCTTCAGCGCGCGGAACAGTTCGGCGCGCGCGCTGTCCATCGCCAGCGGCTGCAGCCAGCCTTCGGCGGCCACGGGGTTGATGATCACGATCTCGGGCGGGTTCTCGCCCTCGAGCCGGGCACCGACCCACTCGGCGATGCGGCGCGAGGCGAAATACTGGCTTTCGATATAGAGATGCTGCCGCGCCGCCATGATCTGGTCGCGGTACAGTTCCTCGATCTCGCGGACCGGCTGTTCGTCCTCCATCAGCGGCACCGAACGGGCGATCGCCATGTCGACCGCGGTGAAATCGACCGGCAGGCCTTTCGGCCAGCAAGAGCGGTCCAGCTTGACCGGCGCCGGCGGTGCGGCGCCGGATCTCTTCCAGCGCGCCCGGCCGAGGTCGCCCAGCGCGCGCGCCAGCGCACCGTCAACTGCCCAGGCCGCATCATGCCAGGGCAGCGCGGGCTTGCCGTTCGGCTGGGTGCGCCGCGGATCGTCGTCCTTGTGCTCGCGCGTGTCCCAGCGATTCGCGGTCATGTCGATCCCGCCGCAAAAGGCGAGGCAATCGTCGATCACGATCAGCTTCTGGTGGTGCGAGGCGCCGGTCGGGTGATGGTTGTCGAGCCGGGCGTGCATGTGCTCGCGCCTGATCCAGCCGAGCAGCGAGACCAGCGTGCGGCCATGCACCAGCGTCTTCAGCGCGCCCATATCCCAGCGCAGCAGATAGATCTCGAGCTCGGGCGTGCGGTCGACCAGCCAGGAGAGCAGGTCGCCGATCCGCGCCGGCCCGTCGTCGCCGGCCTCGGCCTCGACCTCGATCCGCGCGTCGAAGTCCCAGCCGATCAGCAGGATCTGGCGCTTCGCCGCGAGCATCCCGGCCCGCGCGAAGCGGAAGTAATCGGCGGCGTCGATGATGACCGCGGCGTGGTCGGCGCGCGCGACCTGCCAGCAATTCCGTCCGGGGACGAAGAGCGTGTCGGTACGGTCGTTGCGCGATGCTGCCTTACCGGTCGGCATCTGGCGCCACGATCATTGCCTTTCGGTACGGCTTACCGGGCATGGGCCGCCCCGCGTTGCTCCCTGGCCGCCTTCGCTGCCTTGGCCGCACGGTGATGGCCGATCCAGCACCCCGCGACCGCCCCGGCGACCGCATGCCCCTTGCCGACATAATGGCCGGCCACGCCGCCGATCGCAGCGCCCTTCAGGCAGCCCTTGGCAAAGGCCGGCGAGGCGGAGACGATCATCGCAGCCGCGGCAAGGCTGAGAGCGAAACGGGACATGGCAAGCTCCTTGGTTCGACAACGGCATTGGTAACGCGCGCCGCGTCAAAACGGCGCGCGCGCCAATCAATTATCCTTCACGCCGACCACCGGCACGTCGACCTTCTTCTTGGTCGTCTCGACCTTGGGCACGTCGATCGTCGTCGATTTGGTGCCGACCACCAGTTCCTTCGAATGCACATTGACGTCAGGCAGGCTGCCGCCCTTCGCGCTGACGTTCACATCCGGCAGCGAACCGCTTTTCACATTCGCGCTCCAGAATCCCGAAGCGAAAAGAATAGCAACGATGGCGACAATGATGACCAGAACGATGGCCACCACGCCACCGGGGCCAATCCCGCGGCGTTCGACGACTGTGCTGTCCGGTTCTTCGCGAATATAGTCGGCCATGATACTCTCCATTTACTAGGACTTCGGATAACCGCGTTCAGCCGCGCTTCGTTCCAGCATTGGGAAAGCGTAACATTGGTGCGAACGGTGCTGGTCACCGACGCTCACGGACGGCGTCCCATTGCGAATCCCCCGGCTTTGGCCGATCCTGTGCGCTGCACTCAATCTCTCAACCGGCGCGGTTACGCCGTCCGAAGCGAAAGACACGTCATGCCCTTCTCCCTCTATGCCGCGACCATTCCCTCCTATCGCCAGATCCTCTCGGCGGTCGCCGCGCTGCTTCGAAAGGCCGACTCCTTTGCGGCCGAGCAAGGGATCTCGTCCGACGATCTCGTCAGGCAGCGGCTGGCCGAGGACATGCTGCCCTTCGGCTATCAGGTGAAGTCGGCCGTGGCCCATTCGCTCGGCGCGATCGAGGGGGTCCGCGCCGGCGTGTTCAGCCCCGACCGGAGCCCATGGCCTGACACTATTGCCGATCTCGGCGCGCTGGTCGCCGAAGCGAACGCGGCGCTCGAGGCGATCGAGCCGGCCGAAATCGATGGCTTTGTCGGCCGGCCGATGCGCTTCACCATGGGCGAGATGCGGATGGATTTCGTCGCCGAGGAATTCCTCCTCTCCTTCTCCCAGCCGAATTTCTATTTCCACGCGACAACCGCTTACGACATCCTGCGCGCAAACGGCGTTCCCCTCGGCAAGCGCGATTTTCTGGGCAGGCCGCGCACGATCGCCAGCTGAAGATGGACGCATTGGGGCCACCTGCCGGCTACCTGGTCAGCTTTCATACAGCCATGTGCCGTTAAAGCGGCGAAGCCATGGCAAGCAGTGACGAAATCAGCTCTCTCGGTGCCGCGATGGGCCCGCATGCCCCGCTCTATCTGCTGCTGCTGATTCTGGTGATCGCAGCGCTGCTGGCGCGCCGCGCGACCGTCTTCCGGAGCTTCCTGACGATCGCGACATGGGGCGCTCTCGCCGCCCTGCTGCTGGTGGTGACCGGGCAGCGCGCGCGCTTCGATCCCTATCTGGCCCGTCTCGCCGCGATGCTGAAGCTCGACGGCCAGGAAGTGGTCGGCAAGGAAGTGCGCATCCGCATGTCGCCCGACGGCCATTTCTGGGCGCGCGCGCGGATCGGTGGGGTCGAACGGCGCATGCTGATCGACAGCGGCGCGACCGTGACCGCGCTGTCTGCCGACAGTGCGGCCGAGATGGGGCTCCGGCCCAACGACGCGGTGTTCCCTGTCGTGCTCAACACCGCCAACGGCCAGGTCGCGGCGCAGACCGCTACGGTGGATGAATTGCGGCTCGGCGACATCACTGCGCGCGATCTCACGGTCGTCGTATCGCCCGCGTTCGGCGACACCGATGTGCTCGGCATGAACTTCCTGTCGCGGCTGAAATCATGGCGGGTGGAGGACGGAACGCTCATCTTGGTGCCGCATCACCCGCAGGCCGAGACCCGGCAAGGCCCGGCTTAGCTCGAGGCGCTCCGCTCGCGCCTGATGCTCCCGATCAGTTCGGCATAGACCCGCGCGCTCTGCAGGAATTCGTGCCGCAGGGCGATGTCGTCAGTGCGCGCTGCGCGGCTGCGCGCTTCTTCCTCGCGCCGAATATAGCGCGACTCCCGTTCGCGCAGGACGGCATCGTCGGTGAATCTGGGCGTGGCGGCCGGATTGCCGTCGCCCGCGGACGGCTCCGCCTGACGTCGCGGACCGGGCTCAGGCGCGGCGATGTGTCTTGTGAACCCGTATCGGCCGGTATTGGCGTCACCATTGTCCAGATACACCACACCCACGGCTTCCGGCGCATCCGTCACCTCGAGCTCGATCGCGATCGGCGCATTGAGCGAATTGCCGCGATGCGCCCTTGCCGACCGGAGACAGGCAACCATCGAGCCATGATCGGGGCCGCGCACCAGGATCAGCCCGCTCGAATCAAGCTTTCGCCAGCTCCAGACGGATCGAATCATGCCGCCGCCGATGGGGCTCACCGACGACCTGATGAAAACCTCATATCTGTGATCGGCGCCGCTCATGGAATTGCAACATTATCAAGAGGTTATTATTTCGATATCACCGTATAATCAGTAATATATGGTATTTCACAAAGGTTAATTCGAAAGATAATTTCTTCGGCGTAACGTTTGTCACGCTCTCCTGGCGACGGGATCGAGACCCGCCTGAAACCGCGATCTGCATCGAGGCGCAAGCTGGTGGATTCGCCGTCGCGATCCCTACATTGCGTTCATGCCCGCCGCCATCACCGATCTTTTCGACAATGCGTCGCCGGCCATCGGCCCGCCGGGCCTCGCCTACGCGCCGGATATCATTACCGCCGCCGAAGAGCAGGCGCTGCTCGCCGGGCTGGCCGGGATCGAGGTAACGCCGTTCCGCTTCCAGGGCTGGCTCGGGAAAAGGCTGACCGCCTCCTTTGGCTGGCGCTATGATTTCGACACCGCCCGCTTCGATCCGGCCGATCCGATCCCCGATTTTCTGCTGCCCCTGCGCGAAAAGGCCGCGGGTTTCGCCGGCCTATATCGCGACGATCTCGTCCAGGCGCTGGTCGTCCGCTACGATCCCGGCGCCGGCATCGGCTGGCACCGCGACCGGCCGCTGTTCGAGCATGTCGTCGGCATCTCTCTCGAAGCGCCTGCAACGCTCCGCCTGCGTCGCCGCCGCGAGCGCGGCTTCGATCGTACCGCCCTCCCGCTTGCCCCGCGCTCGATCTACCATCTGAGCGGCGAGGTACGGCACGGCTGGGAACACAGTATCGCCGCGATGGCGGTCCGCCGCTGGTCAGTAACCTTTCGCAGCCTGTCGGAGAAGGGGCTGGCCGCGGTCGCCCGATAGCCCCCTAGGCGCGTCGTACGAACGGGATGGCGAGCGTCGTGTTGGTCAGCGCGCGCCACAGCCATTCCAGCGGCCCGTACAGGAAATAGCGGAACCACAGCCGCGCCAGCGGTATCTGCACCGCGAACGCGATCACGCCCATCGCCAGCGCTTCGGCCTGGCTTATCCAGGCGTGCATGCCGAGCCCGAAACCATAATAGAGCGGCACGAAGACGAGCGACTGGCCGATATAGAGGCTGAGCGTCATCCGTCCGACAGGGGCGAGCAGCTTCAATATTGGTTGCGCAGCAGTCTGGTAGAGTTCGATGAACAACACGACCTGGATGGTCATCGCCGCCAGCGCACTCCAGCTTTCGAACGCCCATTCGACGTTGCGCCGCATTGCCCCGCCGGAATCACCGACGCGCCCGGCTGACTCGATGCAGATCGGGCCGAGGAAATACAGCGCGACCCAGCTTGCGATTGCGATCGCCAGCACGACGCGCCTCTGGCGGACAAACCGGTCGGGCGCGGCAAAGAATCCGCTCCTGCCGAGCAACAGGCCGATGACGAACAGCCCGGCGATCTCGGTCAGCCGCCCGGTTTCGATATAGAACCACCATTTGGCGAGCGCGCCGTCGACCAGATTGGCGCGGAAGGCCTCGCTTAGCGATCCGTTGGCGAGGATCGTCAGGCTCGGATCAGTGAAGAAATGCGGCAGCTGGCGGGCCCAGGCTGCGCCCGCAAGGGCGCACCAGGCGTGGATCAGCAGCGGTATCTCGGCAAAGCACAGGGCAGCGATCAGCAGCAGCGCGGATCGGCTCCGGATCCGGTGGAACAGCAGCAGGAGCAGCCCCATCGGCGCCAGCACCTGAAGGATGTCGCCGCGATAGACCAGCCCGTGCAGGATCCCGAAGACGAACAGGATCGCCAGCCGCCACGCAAAGCGCGCGCTGAAATCGACCCCGCGCTGCGCCGCCCGGTCCATGATGATGAAGAAACTGAGCCCGAAGCACAAAGCGAACAACGCGAAGGCCTTGCCAGCGAACAGCCCGAACACCCAATCATGCACTGCGCTCGGGGTCGGATGCGCCCAGTACAGCTCGAACAGTTCGACTGAATGGACGAGGAAAAGCCCGAACAGCGCATAACCGCGCAGTGAATCGACCAGCTCAAGGCGCGACGGCTGTTCCACGATACATCCCCCCCTCGCCCCCTGTTGGGCTTGGAAGCTTGTGTATCGAGACCTCAGGCCGGCGGCAATCGGAGGCGACTCGGCGTCGGCATCTTGGAAGGCTATCGCCTGGCGCTCGATCTTGCACGCCAATGCCGCGAGGAGCATATCGGCGCCATGGCCACGCAGTCAGAATCCATAGCCTCCAGGTCTGCCAAGAGCGCCCCGGTCATAATGGGCCGAAGCGCGGCGACGGGTGCGTTCGTGTTGAAGCCGGCTTCGAAGTCAGGCGCGATTTCGAACAAGGATGCCCGGAACGCGATCCGGATCGTCACCGGCAAGAAAAAATAGACATTGGCCGACGATGCCCGGCCATCGACGGTCGATGTCTTCATCAACTGCCCGTTCGACCAAGACTACGCGCCAACGTTCAGGGCGCTGATCTTCGCCATATATGCCTGCGGTTTCCGGCCTCGTTCAGCCCGGGAACTGGATGACGGCGGGCAAACCCGGATCGACAAGCTCTTCAACCTGATCGCCGAATGCCGGTACGGGATACATGATGTTTCGCGTACCGAACTGGATGGAAACGGCTTGCCCCGGTTCAACATGCCGCTCGAGCTTGGCATCTTCCTCGGGGCGAAGCGCTTTGGCGGCAAGGCGCAGAGGCTCAAGCGCCTCCTGATTCTGGATACCGAGCAATATCGCTATCAGATGTTCATTTCGGATCTGGCTGGCATCGACATTCACGGCCATCGCGGCGACCCGGCAGTTGCAGTGCGGGAGACGCGTGACTGGCTGGCGAATGTTTCGCGGCGCCATCTGCCTAGCGCAGACAGGGTGGTGCGAACGCACGATGCCTTTCTCGCGGATCTTCCGGCGCTGTCCGAGGCGCTCGAGTTCGATCCGGAAACCATTCCCTATGTCGATTTCGAACGCATCGTCACGAACTGGCCGATAGCCGCGCCCGCGCCCCGATAGCCCACCCATCGCATTCACATCCGCGGCGATCACCCAGTGCCCGGATCACCAGGCCATGGCGCACAAGCACGGCCATTCGCGGTGATTTTCGGGCGCCTCGCGTCATGTGATATTATCTTTTCCAACCCTGTTGACGGCAGTTGCGGAAATGTGCGGATAGTCGTTACGGGAGTGCGCGCAAGGATGTTCGATCGGGATTTGCTGGAGGCGGAAACACGCGAGGTCGGCCACCGCGTGCGCGAGCAGCTCGCGCGCCGCCGCATCTCGCGCCAGGCGCTCGCCGACATGGCGAAGATCAGCCTGTCGACGCTCGAAAAATCGCTCTCCGGCACCCGCCCCTTCACCCTTGCGACGACGGTCCGCCTCGAGGAAGCGCTTGGCGTCCCGCTCCGCCCCGGGCCGGCACCGGCGCCCGCCGTCTCGCACGACCTCGCACCCGAACATATGGGCGCCTATGCACGCGCCGCGGTGCGCTGGATCGAAGGCCGCTACCTCACCCTCCGCCCGAGCTTCGGCAGCCCCGGCGACATCTTCGCCTATGTCACGACGATCCGCTGGCTCGACGAGGCAGGCCATCTCGGCTTTGCTGAATCGCAGCGCCTGGATGCCCGGTTCGAGCAGGGCGGACATGTCTCGATGCCCAATCTCTCGGGGCATATCTATCTCGTCACCAATGTCGCCGGCCAGTACCGGCTGGTGATCCTCGGCAGGCCGACGATCGAGGGATCGCTTTATGGCCTGCTGACCACGCTCCAGGTCGGCAAGGGCTCGCAGCTCGTGCCCGTCGCCTGCCCGATCGCGCTCGCCCGGCTCGATCCGGATGCCGAACCCGCGATCGGTCGCATCAACCCCGACGCAGCGGTCTATCCCGATTACCGCGAGGCGCTCGACGGGGCGATCAGCGGGGATTTCGTGCGGTTTCCGGGGTGATGCGCGGCGATCTCCGGGGAGATCGTCAATATCATATATGATCTGTTGTGCGCCGATCTCCGTGCCGCTATTCCCTCTCGAAACTCGGGACGAACCCGAAGGGACGGAGAGAAGACATGAAGATCGTCACACTGGCCGCAGGCCTTTCCCTGCTCTGCGCTAGCGCCGCCCAGGCCGCGGACCGGACGCCCGAGCAGGTCGTGAAGGACCATGTCGCGTCGATGAAGACTGCCAATGTCGACGCAGTGATGGCCGATTATGCCGCTGACACGGTCGTCATCACCCCGCCGGGCCTGGTGCCGTCTCAGGTGCCCGCGACCGGCCCGGGCGTCTATTCAGGTATCGCCAATGCGCGGAAGGTCTTTGTCGTGCTCACCGGCAGCGGCAGCATCGCGGGCATTCGCTCGATGGAAACCACGGTCGAGCCGCTTGGCGGCGATGTCGCCCTGCTCCACTGGATCCAGTTCCGCGGTACGCCGCAGCAGGTATCCGGTACCGACGTGTTCGTCGTGCGCCGCGGCAAGGTCGCGGTCCAGGACATCATCGTCGACGCGCCGGCGCACTAAGCCACCCGACCGGAAGATCCTCAATGCGGCTCATGCCGATGACCCTCGGGGGTGGGATGACCAGCCGGCGCTGACGGCTGGGACCGGAGGACCGGCGCCGGGTGCGGCTGGACCGGCGGCGCCGGCGGCCGTTGGCGTGCCTGGATCGCGGCGCGCTGTTGGGCCTGGGCTGCCTGGCGCTGCTGGGCTTGCGCCTGTGCCTGGGCTGCCTGGCGTTGCTGCGCCTGTATCGCCTGGCGCTGCTGCGCTTGCGCCTGGGCTTGAGCGCGTTGCTGCGCCTGCACCGCCTGGCGTTGCCGGGCCTCGGCCTGCGCCTGGGCTGCCTGGCGTTGCTGCGCCTGTATCGCCTGGCGCTGCTGCGCTTGCGCCTGGGCCTGAGCGCGTTGCTGCGCCTGAACCGCCTGGCGTTGCCGGGCCTCGGCCTGCGCCTGGACGCGCTGTTGCGCCTGACGCTGCTCGGCCTGGACGCGTTGCTGCGCCTCGCCACGCTGGCGGGCCTGCGCCTGTTGCTGCGCCGCCTGCTGTGCCCGGACCTGGTTCTGCGCCCGTTCCCGGGCTTGTGCCGCGTCGCGCAGCTGCGCCTGCCTGGCCAGTGCCGCAGCCCGATTCTGTTGCTGCTGCGCGGCCGCCTGTTGCGCCATCATCTGCTGGCGCCGGGCCTGATCCTGTTGCTGCTGCGCCGCCTGCTGCGCCCGCACCGCCTGTTGATGTGCCGCCATATCAGCGCCCGGCCGGTAGCCGACATCGGGGCCAAGCGGCCGTCGCGGTCCCTCGACGCCGCCGGTCACCGGCTGGGGTTGCGGCTGCTGCTGGTTCGGATTGATCCCGGGCCGTGCCCCGGGGGGCAGCGGCATATCCTGCGGGCGGCGCTGTGGCTGGCGCGCCTGCGCCATGATCGCGTCGCGCTCCTTCTGCGCTGCCCGCTGCCGGGCCGCCGCATCGCCGTCGAAGCCGGGGGCGGGCGGCGCGAAGCGGCGGTCGTCATGCGCCCAGCTCGCCCTGGTCCAGGCCGGCGGGATCGCGCGCGGCGGTGGCGGGGTGCTGAAATCATTTCCCTGCCAGGCGGCAAAGCGCACCGCATCGGCGCGGCGCCGGGCTTGTTCCTCATCCCAATGCCGCGCTTGTTGCGGCGCGGTGCGCTGATGATATTCCTGCCAGGAGGGCTGCGCCGCCCGCTCCGCCGCCCAGCGGCGCGCGTCGACGATCGCTTTCTGCCGCGCCGCCCAGTTCGCGGCGATCACCGGACGCCGTTCGCGCGAGGCGCCGTAGAGCGCGCGGCCCCGGGCATAATAGCGCGAGGCATAGTCGAGCCGCGGGCCATAGTCGCCATCGGGAATGATGCTGCCGTCAGGGCCGTACACCACCGCGAGCCGCCCGCCGTCATAACCATAGCCATAGGATGGATCGCGCACGAAATAGGGCGAGTCGGCGCCGGGCCGGTAATAATAATAGCGATAGCCATCGCTGAGCGGCTCGACGAACTCGATCGAATTGTCGTAACCCTGCCACGCCCAGGGTTCGACATCGTCATAATAGAAGCCGTAATCGGGCGGCGCGTCCCCCAGGGCATCGGCGAAGCCCGAGGCGTCATCGGCATAGGCATAATCGTCGCGCGGATCGGCGACGCGCGCCGTGCCGATCCGCCGGCTCGCCGGAAGCAGGGCGGCCGCGGGCGCATGGGCTGGCTCGGTCGTGCCGCCCGGCGCAAGCGGCAGCGTCGCGGGCAACGCCGGCAGCTGATAGGCCGCCTGGTCGCGGCCGGTGCCGCCCTGGGGATTGCAGCCCGCCAGGGCGAGCCCGGCGACGATTGCCGCAGCAGCGGCTGCGCCGCGCAAATGGGTACGGAAATGCTCGGTCATGGCATCACTCCTCGATGCCCCCCAAGCGCGCAGACTGGAACATCGTTCCTGAACTCGCGCTGGCCCGGTCGTTCATCGAGGGGTTCGCCTGCTCCGCCCCGTATGGCGGAAAGCAACAGGCCGGTCATCCCAAGTACGAGGCCGAACCTGCGGTGACTTCCCCCTCAAAAGCAAGGCCGGGCTCCATTGCTGGAACCCGACCTTACCCTGACCCGTAAAATGAGTTTCCTCAAAATCGGCTCGCGCCGGCGATACTACCATTGCGGCTTCGCTGCCTATTCCTGATTATCGGGATTCATTCGCTATCACGCACATTGTGGGACACTGCCTGATCGATCGATCGGCCCAGGTAGCGATGAATGGCGCCTGCATGTCCCATTCCGGACCCATTCACCGCGACTCAGCCAAACCGGTTTCCAAGCTGGCACGGCAAATGTTCGATCCGAACCTCCCGCGCCCCGCAGATTGAAGGAGCCGCACCATGAAGAATCTTTTCACCAGGGTCAGCCTCGCCCTGGCGCTCGGCGCCACTGCCCTGACCGCCGCCGCGCCCGCCGATGCCCAGCGCTATAATGGCGGCTATCGCAACCATGACGGCACCGGCACGGCCATCGTCGCCGGCATTGCAGGCCTCGCGATCGGCGCAGCCCTTGCCTCGAGCAGCAATCGCCGCGACGGCTATTACGAGCAGGACGGCTATTATGCCCAGCCCAATTATTACGACCAGCGCGGTTATTACAATCAGCGCGGCTATTACGACCAGCGCGGCTATTACGACCAGCGCGGCTATTATGCCGATCGCGGTTACGATCGGGATCGTGGCTATGACCGTCATCGTCGCCATCATCATGACGGCGACCGCGACTATCGCGGCTACGACCGGGATGAAGGCTACAGCCAGGGCTATGGCTATTGATCGGCGAATCCATCCGGGCGAACCCAAGCCGCCCGGATGGAACTAACACGGGTTAGGCCGGTTATATCTTGCGAAGCGGCTTGCCCCCCTCGCCGCTTCAAAATCTCGGAAGCCCCGTCAGCGCCCCCCGCTGGCGGGGCTCTCCATTTGGGGCCCTTCCATCCCGACGGCCTTGATCATATCGATATTTCGGATATATTCGAATTATCGAATCGAGGAGGCGGAGATGAAACGGATTCACCTTCACGTCAGCGTGCCGGACATCGACCAGGCGATCGCCTTCTATACGACGCTGTTCGACGCACCGCCCGTCGTCGTCAAAACCGATTACGCGAAATGGATGCTGGAGGATCCGCGCGTGAATCTCGCCATCTCCTCGCGCGCTCGTGCGGCAGGGGTCGATCATGTCGGCATCCAGGTCGACAGCGCCGCCGAGCTCGCCGAACTCGCCGGGCGGTTGAAGGCGGCGGGCTCGCAGACCATCGACCAGGAGGCAACCACCTGCTGCTACGCGAAGTCGGACAAGAGCTGGGTCGCCGATCCCGCCGGCGTGCGCTGGGAGAGCTTCTACACGCATGGCGAAGCGACTGCCTATGGCGAGGACGAAGCGTTGCCCTCGCCCGCTGCCTGTTGCGCGCCCGCGGTCAGCGAAAAGGCGTGCTGCTGATGCAACTGCCCGTTGCCGTCGATGCCCTGTCGGCGCTTGCGCATGGCAGCCGTCTCGCTGTCTTCCGCCTGCTGGTTCGCGCCGGCGCCGACGGCATGCCCGCCGGCGAGATCGCCCGCGAGATCGGCGCCCTGCCCAACACCCTGTCCTCGCATCTCACCATTCTCGGCCATGCCGGCCTGATCCGGTCGCGGCGCGATGGCCGGTCGATCATCTATTCGGCCGATTATCAGCGGATGCGCGATCTGCTCGGCTTTCTGGTCGAGGATTGCTGCGCCGGCCAGCCGGAAATCTGCGCGCCGATCCTCGGCGCCACCGGCAAGGCAGTTTGCTGCCCGGGCGAAACCAGCGCGGCATGATTCCGATAAGCATGACTCGGCGGCTGGCCGCCGAAGCGCTCGGCACCGCCATGCTGCTGGCGATCGTGATCGGATCGGGCATCATGGGCGAGCGCCTCGCCGGCGGCAATGTGGCGATCGCGCTGCTCGGCAACACGATCGCGACCGGTGCCGGGCTTGTCGTCCTCATCACCATCTTCGGTCCGGTCTCGGGCGCCCATCTCAATCCCGCCGTCACGCTCGTCATGCTGATCCGGCGCGAAATGGATGCGCGCACCGCCGCCGCCTATGTCGTGGCGCAGGGTGCCGGTGCGATCCTCGGCGCCTGGGTTGCGCACGCGATGTTCGCCGAGCCGCTGCTGCAGATATCCGCCAAGCTGCGCGATGGGCCGGCCCAGGGATTTTCGGAATTCGTGGCGACCTTCGGGCTGATCGGCACGATCCTCGGCACCCGGTCGCGACCCGATACCGTCCCGGCCGCGGTCGGCCTGTACATCGTCGCTGCCTATTGGTTCACTGCGTCGACCTCGTTTGCGAACCCGGCCGTCACCCTTGCACGCAGCCTGTCCGATACCTTCGCCGGCATCGCCCCGGCATCGGCCCCCTTGTTCATCGCCGCGCAGTGTGCGGGCGCCATTGCCGCCGCCTTCCTGTTCGGATGGCTGTTGAAGGAGAAACCCCGGCTATGAGCGACATTTTTCCCGTCACGATCTATCACAATCCCGACTGCGGCACCTCGCGCAACACGCTCGCGATGATCGAGGCAGCCGGCTATGCGCCCGCCATCGTCGATTATCGCCAGACCGGCTGGACGCGCCCGCTTCTCGCCGATCTGCTTTCGGCGATGAAAGCCACGCCGCGCGACCTGCTCCGTGAAAAGGGCACCCCCGCCGCCGAGCTTGGCCTGCTCGATCCGGGGGTTTCGGAGGAGGCGATTCTCGACGCAATGGTCGCCCACCCTATCCTGGTGAACCGGCCGATCGTCGTCACCCCCAGGGGCGCTGCCCTGTGCCGCCCGTCCGAACGCGTCCTCGCGCTGCTCGACAAGGTTCCGGAGCATTTCGTCAAGGAAGACGGCGAGGTCGTTCGGGGATAGCCGATCCGGCATGCCCTCAGCGCGCGTCGTGGAAGATGATCCCCAGCGTGTGGCGATGCCCCGAGCGCAGCCGGCTGACCCCGTGGCGCATCTTCACCCGGTAATCGCCGCGCACGCCCTTGCTCGGCCGCTCATTGACCGCAAAGACAACCGCATCGCCCTTGGCGAGCGGTACCACTTCCACCCGGGTCTGCATGCGCGGGCGTTGCTCGGTCAGCACGAACTCGCCGCCGGTGAAATCCTCGCCCGGCGCCGAGAGCAACACGGCAACCTGCAGCGGAAAGGCGAGATCGCCGTACAGATCCTGGTGGAGGCAATTATAGTCGCCCTCGCCATAGCGGAGCAGCAACGGCGTCGGCCGCGTCTGGCCTGCGGCGTGGCATGCGTCGAGCCAGGCGGCGTGATCGTCCGGATAGACGCCGGCCATGCCCATCCGCGCATTCCAGCGGTTCGCGATTCCCGCGAGCCGTGGATAGAGCGCGGTCCGCAGGCCCTGGACCAGGGGCGGCAGCGGATAGCTGTAATAGCGATATTCGCCCCGCCCGAAGCCGTGCCGCGCCATCACCACATGGCTGCGGAACTGCGCGCCAGGGCCATAGCCGGCGGCAAACGCATCGCACTCTGCATCGGCAAGCAGCCCCGGCAACAGCGCGAACCCCGCCGCATCGAGATCGCCACGAACCCGCTCCCAGTCGATCGTCGAAACGCGCGTGAGGGCGGGTTCCGGCCGGCCGGCGTACCGGGTCGTCGCGTCAGCTTCCTGAGTCATGGTCATCGTGTCGGCCTTTGATCGTTCACAGGCGCATCATGGCGGAGCGTGGCAGGCGATTCACCCCACGCCTTGTGGTCAAAAAATCCGGGATGCCGCAAAGACGCGCGCAGCCGATGCTGTCGCGCGCGGCCAGTCCTGCTATTTCGAGCCCGAGGAGGGTCTCCCCGCAGCATGCGCAAGCCACGCACGACCATGGACGGCCCGATCGAGCCGGCACCGCTCGAGCCGGCAGCGCCCGACAGCGCGATCGCCGATGGGGCGCGTGTCCGCGCCATCCTCGTCGCCTCGGCAAGGGCGGGCGAACCGATCAGCTATTCGCACCTGCTCGCCCAGCTCGGCCACCGCTTCACCCGGCCGAAGATGCGCGCGGTGTGCAAGACGCTCGATGCGATCGATTCGGCCGGCGCCGCGGCGGGCGAGCCCGAGCTGGCGGTGCTGCTCGTCCGCGAATCCGACGGATTGCCCGGTCAAGGCTGGTGGGTCGGGGAGCGGGTGATGCGGCTCGGTTATGACGGCCCCTGGACAGGCGCGCCGGCGCTGGCGTTCGTGCGGGCGCTGCAGGAGGAAACCTTCGCCTGGTGGCGGGAGCGCGGCTAGCCGGTATCCGGCTTTGCCCCGGGCTCGCTTCCTAATCCCCCGCGTACAGCGCCCAGGCGCTCGCCAGATCCTGCACGACATGGCCGAGCGATTTATACGCCGTGATCTGCTCGGCCGACTGCCTTCCCGGAATCGTCCCCGCCAGCACCTCACCGATTTCGCCGACGATATGCGTGTCTGCGATCAGGCCGGCTGCCCGCGCGCGCAGGAACTCGGCACCCTGGGCGAGCACGCCTTCGCGGCCGTCGGCAATGAAGCGCGAGCGGACGACCAGATCATTGTCAACCTCGACCGGCCCGGCATGGCTCGATCCGACCAGGTTGAGATGCGTGCCGGGGCGAACCCAGGCGCCCTTCAATATCGGTTCGGCCGCACTGCTCACGGTGCAGATGATATCCGCGCGCGCCACTGCGTCTGGAACCTCGGCCGCCGCCACCGCCGGGATGCCAAGCTCGGTGTTCATCTCGGCGGCAAGCGCCGTCGCCTGTTCGATCCTCCGCCCCCAGATGCTGATCGACCGCAGCCGCCGCACCGTCGCGATCGCCCGGATATGGCTCACCGCCTGCTCGCCGGTGCCGAGGATCGCCAGATCTCCTGCGTCGGGCCGCGCCAGCGCATCGGTCGCGACAGCGCTCGCCGCCGCCGTGCGGATCGCGGTGATCTCGCCGGCATCGACAAGGCAGACCGGCGCACCCGTCTCCGGATCGAACAGCACGACCAGCCCCTGATGCGATGGCCGCCCTTTCGCGGCATTGCCGGCAAAGATGCTGATCAGCTTGGCGCCGAACGGCCCGTCGCTCGCCATCGCCCCCGGCATGATGCCGAACAGCCGCCCCTCGGCGAGGGGGATGATCGACCGCAGATGCTGGAGCGTCTCGCCGCGCGAAAAGGCGATCATCGCCTCGCGGACGATCGGGATGCACTTCTCATAGGTCAGCCGCCGCGCGACTTCGTCCCGATCGATGAACCGCATGATGCCTCCGGCCGGTCAGGCTGCTGGGTTGAAAGGAGGACGGCGAGCACCGCGCGCCGCCACCCCGCCTGCCGGCTACTGCGCCGGCACCACCGGCAGCAGTACCGCGCTCGGCGCGCTGCCGCCACGCTCGATCGAGACGGTCGCCTTCCGGTAGTCGCCGGGCTTGGCCAGGAAGATGTTCGGCACGAAGGTCTGCGGGTTGCGGTCATAGAGCGGGAACAGCGACGACTGCACCTGAACCATGATGCGATGCCCCGGCAGGAATTCATGGTTCACCGCCGGCAGCCTGAACTTGTATTCCTGCACCTTGCCCGCCGGAATCGCGGTCGGGTTCGCAAAGCTGTTGCGATAGCGCCCGCGGAAGATGTCGAGGCTGATCGCCAGCTGATAGCCGCCCATCTTTGGGTTGCTCGCGACCTCGTCCGGGTAAACGTCGATCAGCTTGACGACGAAATCGCCGTCGGTCCCCGTCGTCTTGGCGAAGATATCGGCCATCGGCACGCCCGACACCTTGACCGTCTTCGTCAGCACCGGTGTCTCATAGCTCATCACATCGGTCCGCCCGTCGACCGAGCGCTGGTCCTGCACCAGCCAGTCGCCCCAGCGGCCATCGTCGAAATTCACCGGGCGCGGCAGATGCGGCACCGGGTTGGCGGGATCCGCGACATAGCTGTCGTCACCGCTGGCGGCCTTCCCGAAGCCAAGGCCCTTGTCCGCCTGCAGATAGATCGGCGTCAGCGGCGTGGCGCAGCCGCTCTCGCAGGCGAGCGGCCAGCTGCTGAAATGGTCCCAGTGATTTTCGGCGGTGTTATAGATCGCCGCCGCCGGCAAGGTCACCGCCGGGCCGTCCTTCAGATACTGGTTGAAGAAGGGAAGCACCATGTCCTCGCGATATTGCTGGGCGGTGTCGCCATTCCAGTTGAACGGGCCGAGGCTGCGGCCTTCGCGGTTGATCTGGCTGTGCCGCCACGGTCCCATGACGATGAAATTGTTCGAGGCATGGCCCGCCTTGACCAGCGCCTCATAGCTGTGGATCGCGCCCCACATATCCTCCTGGTCCCACAGCCCCTGCTCCCAGAGCGTCGGCACGTCGGAAGGGCTGGCGGCGAGCTGGGCATCAAGCGCCTGGCCCGACCAGAAACCGTCATAGGCCGGGTGCTGCACCATGCGATTCCAATAGGGAAGCTGGTCGTAGCCGGACTTCTTGGCCCAGTCGCCTGCAGAGATTTTACGGAAATTGTCATAGTCGTCATAGCCGCCCGAAGGCGGCGCCTTGCCGTCGCCCTTGTAGCCGGTCTGGCTGCCGAGCCAGCCGATATTGGTCAGGCGGAACGCGCCGTAATGGAACCAGTCGTCGCCCATCCAGCCATCGACCATCGGGCTTTGCGGCGCCGCCACCTTCAGGGCCGGGTGCGGGTGAAGCAGCGCCATCACCACGGTGAAGCCCTCATAGGAGGAGCCGATCATGCCCACCTTGCCGTTCGACTGGGGCAGGTTCGCCTTGTTCACCAGCCAGTCGATCGTGTCATACGCATCAGTGGTGTGATCGACATTGGTCTGGTTGAGCGGGCCGATCACCGGCCGGGTGACGACATAATCGCCTTCCGAGCCATATTTGCCGCGGATATCCTGATAGACCCGGATATAGCCCGCCTTGACGAACATCTCGTCGCTGAGCGGCAGGGTCGACAGCTCGCTCGAACTGTCCATGCGGTTGGCGCGGCCCTTGGCGTTGTAGGGCGTGCGCGTCAGCACGATCGGCGCGTTGGTCAGCCCCTTGGCATAGACGATGACGGTGTAGAGCTTGGTCCCGTCGCGCATCGGGATCATCACCTCGCGCTTCACATAATCCTGCTCGGCGGTCGGCGGCGTGAACTTGGCCGGGATATCGCCCGCCGGCATTGCCGCCGGCGCCGGTGTTGCGGTGGGTGTCGGCGTCACCTGGGCGAAGGCGACGGTCGACAGAAACGATGCAGCGATGAGCGCGAACCGGAGCCGCATGCGGCAATCCCCTATGTGCTGTCATGCCCCGGACGGGGCGTGAGGTGGAAAAGCGCGCCGGCCGGCGCGCAGCTGAGGGGAGATTAGGCGCGGGTTTTCGCTATCGCAATGAGGCGATCAAGCGCGCGCCGGGCCGGCGCGGCCGGTCAGAAGGGCGTCACCCCGATAAATTTGAGCAAGCCGAGCACCGCCAGCAACAGGGCGATGGCGGCGATGATATTGGCGACATTGATGCTGCTGCGTTCGACCACGACTTTCTCGTCGCTGTTGATGTCGGCCATGATTCAGATCCTTGATGTTCCGTAATGCCAGCCCAACGCGCGGTGGCTTCCGCTGTTCCTGCCCTCCCCCGGGCCCTCGGCTCCGCGCGTGGCAAAGACATCGTCGACGGCGCCGATCGCGTCGTAGTGCAGGTCAGATCCGGTTCAGGGCTGCCGCGTCACGGCAAAGCCAACCCGGGATCGTGGGTCCGCTACCTTCCCGTCGGCGAAGGTAGACTTCTGACAGAAACAAACCCGGGTTACGGGGAGCCGGCGACGGCACCCGTAACCGGGCCAGGCGTTGGCGAATTTTCGAGATGCGTAGTGAGGGAAACCTCATACTGCGTTGATATCTAGCCGATTCCCTCGATGGATATCAGCGCAGGTGCGCTAACCTGGTGCCCGGCCCTTCAACGGTGCCGGGCACCTTTTTTATGGGCCGCGCTGCCGAGGCGCCGCCGCTTCAGTGAAGCGACCGGCTCAACCGGAAGACCACCCAGCCGAAAACGGCGAGCGCCACCAGCATGCCAAGCAGCTTCACCCAGACCATCAGCGCCTCGCGCCCCGGGCCCGACACGGGCGGTTCGGTCGACGGGATCGGATCGTCTGACATCAGCCAGCCTTCGCCGTGCGGCATGGGGTCGGAAAATCGAACATGGTTTCTCCCGGAAAAATCGGCCCGGGGATCGTGGCACGGCCGCGTGGCTTTGGGGAGTCCCGCGATCGCGCGGGCGAACCTTGCGCCACGTCATTGCCTTGCTAAGCTTGGCCAGGGAGGTTCGACATGGCCGACACGTCACCGCCGCTTGCGAGCGCGACCGAGCTCGCTGCGAAAAGCATCTATCGCTTTCCCAATGAGAGCGCCGATTATCGCCGCGCGCGCACTGCCCTGCTCGCCGAGGAGATCGCGCTCAGGCGCCAGATCGAGCGCGTCGCCGAGCATCGCCGCGCCCTGCCGCCGGGCGGCGAAGTGACGAAGGACTATCTGTTCGAGGGCGAGCAGGGCGAGGTCCATTTCGCCGACCTGTTCGGGTCGCATGATACCCTGGTCATCTACAGCTATATGTTCGGGCCGGAGCGCGAGCGTCCCTGCCCCATGTGCACTGCGTTCCTCGGCCCGCTCGACGCCAACGGCGCCGACATCCAGCAGCGCGTCGCGCTCGCGGTGGTGGCGCGCGCGCCGATCGAGCGCCTGCTCGCCTTCAAGCGCGAGCGCGGCTGGCGGCACCTCCCGCTCTATCAGGACAAGACCGGGCAATATGGCCGCGACTATCTCGCCTGGACCGACCAGGGCGACAATCCGGGCTATAATGTCTTCACGAAACGCGACGGCACCATCCGCCATTTCTGGGGCGGCGAAATGAGCGGCCCGACCGCCGACCCCGGCCAGGATCCACGCGGCGCGCCCGAGATGATGCCGTTGTGGAACGTGCTCGACACGACTCCCGCCGGGCGCGACCCGCATTGGTATCCGAGCCTGGATTATGATTGACGATTGAAGGAGCCCTGGTTCCGGACCGCCATCTGCCTGAGCAAACGATCGGCGCATGGGAGCATGTCAGCTGACTCGGCCATTTTGGATGAAGATTTGAATCTTGGCCCCGGACATCCGGCCCCGCGAGAGCGCGGCGTCGATCGGGGAGGCACCGCCCTGCGCATCTCAGCACTACTCATCGAATACAGCCACGATTGTCCTCCAGGGCGAGCCCCGAGATTAATCCATTTCCGACGCAACTCCCGCGAGCGCCCAATTGACCGGCTTCGACGGCCGCGTAACACTTAAGACACGAAGATTAGGCCTTTTTTACGAGTCGGACTCGTTGAAAGCGGGGGGCGAAGCTGCACGTGCAAGCATTGGTCAATTGTGTCCTGCGCACCGCTTGACGTCGGAATCCGGCAGCGGGCCACTTCTGGCCGGGCTGTCCGTGCTGGCCGGAGTCGGCGGCACCGGACGCGCCCATCGGCGATGCGGACGAAAGTGGATCCTAGCGGCGGTGCGGCTTCCTGTTGCCCTTATTGGCAGGAACAAGTGATGTTGGCGTTGAGGGTTGTATGACAGCTGCAGGTGCGACGCTCTTTCGCCAGGAGGCGATTGATTTCAAGGTCGACCGACTTCAGGGCAATGTAAGCCTTGCGACCCCCTTGTCTTGGCAAGTGATCAGCATGTTACTGCTGGGCGCATTGGTTGCCGCGATCGGGTTTCTCGCGATCGGATCCTATGCGCGGGTCGAAACCGCCTCCGGGGTGGTGGCACTCGATACAGGCGTCGCCTCGATCGTGCCGTCCCGCGCCGGCGTCGTACGTTCGCTCACGGTTTCGGAAGGCCAGCACGTCCGGGCAGGTGACGTCCTGATGCGAATCCGCTCAGAGGAAGACATGATCGGCGGTAGCACAGCGCCGGATCGGGTCCGCGACGCGCTTCGCGAGCAGGATACGCGTCTGGCCGCTCAGAATATGCTGACGCTTCGCGCCGCGGCAGCTGATCGGGAGCGGTTGAACGCACTTATCCGCGGGGCGCGGAGTGAAATCGTCAGCCTGGAATCGCAGTGCGAGGACCAGAAGCGTCTCGTCGCCGCGGCGGAAAGCGAGTTCTCTCGCGTGCAGCGCGTGGCCGCCAGCGGCTTTATCAGCCGACGAGACATGGACACGCTCGAGGCGACGGTGCTGGCGCGGCGCCAGCAGTTGGCGCAGCTCGAACAGCTCAAATCGGCAAAATGGGCCGAGCTGATGGAAGCACAACGCTCCATCGCTCAATCGGACGCGACCGCGCAGTCGCAGGTCGCCAACACCCAGTCGAGCCGGGCTGCGCTCGTCCAGCAGATCGCCCAGGCGGATCTCGCCCGGGGCTATAGCCTCACTGCGCCGGTCGACGGCACCGTCACCGCGCTCACCGCGCGAATCGGCCAGCCGGCCAGCGCCGATCAACCGATGCTGATGATCGTTCCGGCCAGGGCACGGTCTCGCGCGGAGCTGTATGTGCCCACCTCGGCAGCTGGCTTTCTCGCACCAGGCCAGCCAGTCCGTATTGCTGTCGATGCCTTTCCCTACGACCGCTTCGGCACGATCCAGGGACGGGTGCACTCAATCTCGAGCGCCGCAGTAACCAAAGCGAGTAGCGGCGGTCCGATCCCTGTGTATCTCGTAACGGCGGATCTTCCGGACCCGTCAGTGACAGCGTTCGGCCGCAAGCAGCCGCTCCTGCCCGGCATGACGCTTACGGCCAGGATCGTCACTGAAAAGCGCAGCCTTCTCGAATGGCTGTTCGAACCGATTTTTGCGGTCCGCAACCGGTGAGTGGCGAGCTTCAGCTCGGCCTGCTGAGCCGCCAGCGCGTTCGCCTCGTTCGACAGACCGAACTGGCCGAATGCGGCCTTGCCTCGCTTGCGATGGTCGCGAATTTCCACGGCATGGATGTAGATCTCGGCACGCTCCGCCGCCGCTTCCGTCCTTCTTTGCGCGGCGCCGCCTTGAAATCACTTATCGCCACCGCCGACCAGATGGGGCTGACGCCGCGTGCGGTGAAGCTGCCGCTCGACCAGTTGCGCAACCTCAACCTGCCGGCGGTGCTCCACTGGGACATGAATCATTATGTCGTGCTGGAAACGGTGCGCGGTGAGAAGGCTCTGGTGCACAACCCGGATGGGCGTTCGCAATGGCTTCGTCTGTCCGAGGTTTCGAATCATTTCACCGGCGTCGCACTCGAATTGCGTCCGGCCGCGGACTTCGAGGCCGAACGCAAGCGGGAGCGGCTGAAGCTGTCCCAGCTCTGGCGACGTATGACCGGTTTGAAACGGGCGTTGGTCCAGACACTCGTTCTCAGCATCGTGCTGCAGGCATTTATCCTGACCTCGCCTTATTACATGCAGGTCGCCGTCGATAGCGCGTTGCCGGCGCTCGATCGCGATTTGATGACCGTGCTCGCCCTCGGCTTCGGGTTGTTCACCTTCATCAACGCGGGCGCTGCGCTATTGCGATCCTTCGTGCTTCTCTCGGCCGGCACTTCGCTGGGCTATGGCATCGCCACGAACCTGGCACGCCGCCTCTTCAGGCTTCCGGTCGCATGGTTCGAGAAACGCCATGTCGGCGACGTGCTGTCCCGCTTCCAGTCGATCGGACCGATCCGGCAGTTCTTGACTGAGGGCGCGGTGGGCTCTGTGCTCGACGGCAGCCTGGCGGTCTTCACCCTCGCGATCATGCTCTTCTACAGCATCCCGCTTACCCTAATCGCGTTGGTCGCATTCGCTGCCTACGCCGTCGTCAGGCTGATTTCCTTCTCGGCGCAACGAGCCGCGCAGGAGGACGTGATCATGGCGTCGGGCAAGGAGCAATCGGTCATGATCGAGTCGCTGCGTGGCATAGTGACGCTGCGGCTGTTCAGCCGTGAATCGGCTCGCCATGCCTTCTGGCAAACGCGATTGACCGATTCGATGAATGCCCAGGTCAACCTTGCACGGATCGGCGCCTGGCAGAATGCCGCAAATACGCTGATCCTCGGCCTGGAAACGATCTTCTCTATCTGGTTTGCGATCCGGCTGGTCATCGCCGGCGGCTTCAGCATCGGGATGGTCTTCGCTTTCATCGCTTACAAAACCCAGTTCCTCCAAAAGGCCGCGTCGTTGATCGACCAGTCGATCGCGTTCCGGATGCTCGGGCTGCATCTCGAGCGGCTCGCGGATATCGCTTTGTCCGATCAGGACGTCAGTTTCACGAACCCGGCGCCCACCGCGGCGAGGACGCTGGCGGGCGCCATCGAGCTTCGCAACATCAGCTTTCGGTACAGCCCGACTGATCCGCTGGTTCTGAAGGGTGCCGATCTGGTCGTAGATCCAGGCGACCATATCGCCATTACGGGGGCAAGTGGCGGTGGAAAGTCCACCCTGATCAAGATCATGCTTGGTATCCTGGAGCCTGACAGCGGTGAGGTCCTGGTTGACGGAAACCCATTGGGCGAATTCGGGCACAAGCAGTTTCACGAACAGGTCGGTGCCGTTCTTCAGGATGACAGCCTCTTCTCCGGTACACTCGCCGACAACATTGCGCTTTTCGATGACGCTCCGGACATGCCGGCGATCATCGAGGCCGCTACGGTATCCGCATTGCACGGCGATATCGCCATGATGCCAATGGGTTACGACACGTTGGTCGGGGACATGGGCTCAACTCTTTCCGGAGGGCAAAAGCAGCGCCTGTTGCTTGCGCGCGCTCTATACCGAAAGCCGAAGATTCTGATCATGGATGAAGGCACCGCCCATCTCGATATGGCGTGTGAACAAGCCATCAATGAAATGATCGCCAAGATGGGCATCACGCGCATCGTCGTGGCTCATCGCCTTGAGACAATCATCTCCGCAAAGAAGGTCTTTGTGATAGAGAAAGGGCAATTGGTTGATATAACCAAAAGTCTGACTGACATTCGCGGCAAAATATCGACTTTATAACCAATTTGGACGAGATAAATTATTGCGTAACCTCATACTATTCGTATTATTTATTTACGACGATTCGCTTTGATTCGTCGTAAATCGCTGAGGTAGTGATATGTACGCACCAACAGTTTTGGATATAAATTTTTCCAACAGTCACGTTATTTCAAACGGCGACGTTAATTTGATTGCGGACCTGACATTCGACGAAATTGACTTTGTCGATGGCGGCATGTCGAACGAGATGAAGCAGGGTCTGGAAATTCTTGGCCTCGGCATTTTGGTGGGAGCCGCGGTCGGACTGGGCGTTGGCGCGGTCTTCGTGGCTGTCGCTCTGGCGGCAAGCTCTTAACTCACAGCATCAAGAGAATAGGAGGTTTACATCATGCAGGACTTGACTTTCGATGAAATCGACAGCGTCAATGGCGGTCTCACCACAGCCGAGAAGATCACCATCTTCGCTGCCGGCGTGGCGATCGGCGTGACCCTTGGTCTTGGCGGCGTTGCGCTTGGCGTCGCGGTTATCGCAAGCCTGGAAGCGGAAAGCTGATAGAAACGAACGAACATTGGACTCGCCCATGGTGCCGCCCAATGTTCGTTCACGCCAGTAAAAATCTGTGGAGTACACATCATGTCAAATCATCATCATTTTGACATCACCTTGCTGCCAATCCTGCTTGTCGCACTCTGCTCTCTCTTGTTTGCATTCAATGCCTTCATTCTGATGCCGATGCTCAACCGGCATGTGAGCAATCGCGAAAAGGCATCCGCACATGGCATCAGAATGAGCTCAGCGACCTATAAGAAATTTACGAACTCCGTCGTAGCGGCCCATCTATTGATAACGATAGTGCTTGTTGGTGTGGTCCTTTATTGGACTCATTGAACCGGAAGTTACAGCGACGCGCTGGTGACGTCATCATTGACGATTGAAGGAGCACTGGTTCCCCGTGGTCATCGCGCCCTGCGCGGGGCAGCCGCCGGCCTGGTCGGCTCGCCAACCGGGGCGTTCCTCGCGATTGAATCGCACCCCGCTCATATCCCGTTCAGCCGGAGCGTGGTACGGACACGCTTCACTCGACCCGGGAGGTTTCGTCATGCGTCGCTTTTCCACGCTCCTCATCGCCGCCACCCTGCTCGGCACCAGCGCCGCGGCCATCGCCGCCACGCCGGACAATAGCAAGAACGAGGCGAAGCTCGCCGCTGCCCTTGCCGGCCGGGTCGCGGGCAAGCCGGTCAATTGCATCAGCCTGAGCACTATCCGCTCGAGCCAGATCATTGACCACACAGCGATCATTTATGAGAGCGGCAGCCAATTGTACGTCAACCGGCCGCGCATCGGCGCCGATTCGCTCGACAGCGACGATATCCTCGTCAGCAAGACCTATGGCTCGGAACTGTGCAGCCTCGACACCATCAACCTGGTCGATCGCGCCTCGCACTTCTCGCACGGCTTTGTCGGCCTTGGCGAGTTCGTGCCCTATACCAAGCCCGCCAAGCACTGATCGTCGCGGCCCCTGTCGCCGGGCTTGATGATCTCGAGGAACTGACGCGCGGCGAGCGCCTCGCCCTCAGCCGCGCTCAGTATCCACATCGAGGACAAGGCCTTTTTCCCTCGTAACGGACGATAGGTCAGCCGCGCCGGCTGGAGCGCGCAGAGCGATTCAGCCAGCACGGTGATGCCGAGCCCGGCCGCCACCAGCCCGAACAGGGTCGAGATCTCGCGGACATCCTGGACGATCACCGGCTCGACCCCGGTTTCGCGCAGCATGTCGAGCAATTGCGTGGCGAAGCTGTTCCGCTGGTCGCGCGCGTAGAAAATCATCCCCTCGCGGTGAAGATCGCTGAACGACAAGCTCTGCTTGCGCGCCAGATGATGGTCGCTGCGCATCGCGACGATCAGCCGCTCGTCGAGGATCCGGGTCGCGGCGATGCCAGGCGGCAGGATCGGCTGGGTCGGGCTGCGCAGGAAGCTGATGTCGAGCTCGCCCGCCGCCAGCGCAGCCACCTGGGCGCCCGCTGACAGTTCGAGCAACTCGATCTTCACCTCGGGATAAAGCTGGCGGAAATCGAAGATCGCCTTCGCCACCTCGGGCACGAACGGCGCCGAGGGGTTGAAGCCGATCGCCAGCTTGCCGAAGTCCCCGCGCGCCGCGCGCTTCGCCACATCGACCGCGCGGTCAGCCTGCGCCAGCGTCGCCCGCGCTTCCTCCAGGAACAGCTTGCCCGGTTCGGTCAGCGCAACCTTGCGGCTGCTGCGCTCGAACAATCGGACTCCAAGCTCCTCCTCGAGCGCGCGGATCTGCTGGCTGAGCGGCGGCTGCGACACGCCGAGGCGGAGCGCAGCGCGGCCGAAATGCAGATCCTCGGCGACGGCGGCGAAATAGCGAAGATGCCTGAGCTCCATGATTGATATGTATTTCGACTTGATCCGGGGTCAAATCATATTGGACGCAGGTGCAGCAAAAGCCCATCTGCCGGCCGACATCCTCTACCGGGGGCACCGGAGACTCAGCCGTGATTGGCATCGTAAAGGTCGCGCTCGCGCGGCCGCTCACCTTCATCGTCATGGCGATCCTCATCGCCGTGGTGGGTGTGCTCGCAGCGGTGCGGACGCCGGTCGACATCTTCCCCGAGATTCGCGTGCCGGTGATCGCCACTGCCTGGCAATATGCCGGCCTGTCGCCCGACGACATGTCCGGCCGGATCATCACCCCCTATGAGCGCGTGCTGACAACGACGGTCAACGATATCGACCATGTCGAAAGCCAGTCGATGCCCGGCATCGGCGTGGTGAAGATCTATTTCCACCCAGGCGCCGATATCCGCACCGCAACCGCCCAGGTCACTTCGATCTCGCAGACGGTGCTGCGCCAGCTTCCCCCGGGCACCACGCCGCCGCTGATCCTCAACTACAACGCCTCGACCGTGCCGATCCTCCAGCTCGCTTTGTCGGGCAAGGGGCTCTCCGAGGGCAAGATGTTCGATTACGCGTCGAACGGCGTACGCCCGACTCTCGTTACCGTGCCCGGCGCCGCGGTCCCCTATCCGTCCGGCGGCCGCCAGCGCCAGATCCAGGTCGACCTCGATCCCCAGGCGCTCCAGTCGAAGGGGCTGTCGGCACAGGATGTCGGCAACGCGATCGCGGCGCAGAACCAGATCAATCCGGCCGGCTTCGCCAAGATCGGCGGCTATCAATATAATGTCCGCCTCAACAATGCGCCCGGCTCGGTCGAGGAACTCAACAATCTGCCGGTCAAGGTGGTGAACGGCGCCACCATCTATATGCGCGACGTCGCCCATGTCCGCGACGGCACCGCGCCGCAGACCAATGTCGTGCATGTCGACGGCTCCCGTTCTGTGGTGATGACCATCCTGAAGAACGGCGCGACCTCGACGCTGGCGATCGTCCAGGGAATCAAGGATGCGCTCCCCATCGCCCAGGCGAGCCTGCCCGACGCGCTGAAGATCGTCCCGATCGGCGATCAGTCGCTGTTCGTGAAGGCCGCGATCGGCGGCGTGGTCAGGGAAGGCGCGATCGCGGCGGCGCTGACCAGCCTGATGATCCTGCTGTTCCTCGGCTCCTGGCGCTCGACCGTGATCATCGCCATCTCGATCCCGCTTGCCATCCTCGCCGCGATCATCGGCCTCGCGGCAACCGGCCAGACGCTCAACATCATGACGCTGGGCGGCCTCAGCCTCGCTGTCGGCATCCTGGTCGACGACGCGACCGTCACGATCGAGAACATCAACTGGCACCTCGAACAGGGCAAGACCGTCATCCAGGCGATCCTCGACGGCGCGGCGCAGATCGTCGCCCCGGCGTTCGTCTCGCTGCTCTGCATCTGCATCGTCTTCGTGCCGATGTTCTTCCTGCCCGGCGTCGCCGGCTTCCTGTTCGTGCCGCTCGCCATCGCCGTCGTGTTCGCGATGATCGCCTCGTTCATCCTCTCGCGCACGCTGGTGCCGACCATGGCGATGTACCTGCTGAAGCCGCATGCGCCGGGCCACCTCCACGAGGCGGGCAATCCCGGCTCGCGCAACCCGCTCGTCATCTTCCAGCGCGGTTTCGAGGCGCGCTTCGAGCGCTTCCGTGGCGGCTATGGCGCGCTGCTCGAACGCGCGCTCGGCGCCGGCCGGCCGTTCGTGATCGGCTTTCTCGGCGTGATGCTCCTCTCGTTGCTGCTGGTGCCGTTCCTCGGCGAGAATTTCTTCCCCTCGGTCGATGCCGGGCAGATCACGCTTCACGTCCGCGCGCCGGTCGGTTCGCGGATCGAGGAAACTTCGGCTCAGTTCGACCGGATCGAGCGCCGCATCCGCCGGATCATCCCGGCGAACGAGCTTGTCTCGGTGGTCGACAATATCGGCCTGCCCGTCAGCTCGATCAACACGACCTACAATAATTCGGGCACGGTCGGCCCGCAGGACGGCGACATCCTGATCCAGCTCACCAAGGATCACGCCCCCACCGCCGACTATGTCCGCAAGATGCGCGAGACCTTGCCCGGCGCCTTTCCCGGCACCAATTTCGCCTTCCTCCCCGCCGACATCACCAGCCAGATCCTGAACTTCGGCGCTCCCGCCCCGATCGATATCCAGATCACCGGCCATGATCAGGCCGCCGACACAGCCTATGCCCAGAAGATCCTGCGCCGCCTCGGCGCCATCCCCGGCGTCGCCGATGCGCGCATCCAGCAATCGGCCCGTTATCCCGAGATGCGCGTTGCGGTCGACCGCAGCCGTCTCGGCCAGCTCGGCCTGACTGAGCGCGACGTGACCAACGGCCTTGCCGGCTCGCTCGCCGGCTCGTCGCAGACCTCGCCGGTCTTCTATCTCAACCCCGAGAACGGCGTCTCCTACGCGGTCGTCGCCCAGACGCCGGAATACAAGGTCGGGTCGATCAGCGATCTGCGGAACATCCCGATCACCGGCACCGGCCAGAATGCGTCGCAGGTGCTCGGCGGCATCGGCACGGTCGTCCGCGGCAATGCGGCGGCGGTGGTGTCGCACTATAATATCCAGCCCGCGGTCGATATCTACGCGACCCCCAATGGCCGCGATCTCGGCGCGGTTGCCGGCGACATCAAGCACGTGCTGGCCGGGCTGAAGGACCAGGCGCCCAAGGGCGTCACGGTTACGCTGCGCGGCCAATATGCGACGATGAACACTGCCTTTTCCGGCCTGTTCTTCGGCCTGATCGGTGCGATCGCGCTGATCTACCTGCTGATCGTCGTCAATTTCCAGAGCTGGCTCGATCCCTTCGTGATCATCACCGCATTGCCCGGCGCGATTGCCGGGATCATCTGGATGCTGTTCGTCACCGGCACGACCCTGTCCGTCCCGGCGCTGACCGGCGCGATCATGTGCATGGGCGTCGCCACCGCCAACTCGATCCTGGTCGTCAGCTTCGCCCGCGAGCGCCTCGCCGAGCATGGCGACGCCATGAAGTCAGCGCTCGAGGCGGGCATGACCCGCTTCCGCCCGGTGCTGATGACAGCGCTCGCCATGATCATCGGCATGCTGCCGATGGCACTCGGCCTCGGCGAAGGCGGCGAGCAGAACGCCCCGCTCGGCCGCGCCGTGATCGGCGGGCTGATCGTCGCCACCATTGCAACCCTGATGTTCGTGCCGGTGATCTTCAGCATCGTCCACCGTCGCGATGCCGGGAAACGCGCGCGCGCCACCGATGGCGCCCCGCTGGAGGAAGCTTATGCTTGAGCCCCGCACCGAGAGTTTCGACGACACGGCACCGCGCTCGTCCAGTCTCAGGACGATCGGCATCGTCGCTGCGGTGATCGCTCTCCTCGTCGTCGCCGGCGGGATCTTCGCGCGCGGCCGCAACGAACGCCAGCTCGCCAGCTGGACCGACGCCCAGGCGACTCCGGTCGTGAATATCATCCACCCGACTGCCGCCGGCGCGAGCGCTGCGCTGACGCTTCCCGGCAATGTCCAGGCCTATAACAGCGCGGCGATCTATGCGCGGACAACGGGCTATATCCGCCGCTGGTTCGTCGATATCGGCGATCCGGTCCGTGCCGGCCAGTTGCTCGCCGTGCTCGACGCGCCCGATGTCGACCAGCAGGTCGCCGCCGCCCGGGCCAATCTCCAGACCGCTCGCGCCAACCGGGCGCTGGCGCAGTCGACGGCGAACCGCTGGACCAATCTCCTTTCCAAGGACGCCGTCTCGAAGCAGGAGACTGACGAGAAGACCGGCGACCTCGCCGCCAAGACCGCCATCGCCAACGCAGCCGAGGCCGATGTCCGCCGGCTCGGCGCGCTGCAGGGCTTCACCAGGCTGATCGCGCCCTTTTCGGGCGTGGTCACCAGCCGCTCGACCCAGATCGGCGCGCTCGTCACCGCGGGCACCACAACCTCAACCCCGCTCTTCACTGTCGCCGATGTCAGCCGGATGCGAGTCTATGTCCGTGTGCCCCAGGCCTATTCGGCTGCCTTTCATACCGGCCTCCACGCGACGCTGACCGTTCCCGAATATCCGGGCCGCAGCTTCGATATCGAGCTTGCCCGCAGCGCCGGCGCGGTCGATCCGCAATCGGGCACCGTGCTGGTCGAGTTCCAGGCGGCCAATGGGGACCGCGCGCTGAAACCCGGCGCCTATGCCCAGGTCAAGCTGCCGCTCGACGGCAACGGCGTTGGGGGCGGCGTCCGCGTGCCGCCGAGCGCGCTGATCGTCGGCTCGAAGGGCACCCAGGTCGCGGTGCTCGGCCCGAACGGCAAGGCGCTGCTCAGGACGGTCACGATCGGCCGCGACGACGGCGACAGCGTCGAGATCAGCGCCGGCCTCGGCCTCGCCGATCGCGTGATCGACAGCCCGCCCGATTCGCTCCAGACCGGCGACCCGGTGCGGGCCGTCAAGCAAGGGGCTGGGCATGCGGCGCGCTAAGGCCGCATTGCTGGCGGCGGTCGCAAGCCTCTCCGCCTGCTCCCTCGCCCCACCCGACACCCTCCCCACAAGCCCGGCCGCGCCCGCCTATAAGGAGCTGGGCAGCTGGCAGCCGGCGCCAACCGCCCCGCAGGCCCCGGGCAAATGGTGGGAACTCTTCCCCGATCCGACGCTTGCCGGCCTCGAAGACAGGATCGAAGCCGGCAACCCGGATCTGGCCGCCGCGGTCGCCCGCTACGACCAGGCTCGCGCCGCGCTCAGCGAGGCAGGCGCTCAGGCGCTCCCCAGCGTCGATGTCGGCGCCAATGCCGAGCGCGCCCGGGTCTCCGCCGGCCGCCCGCTTTCGCCGGGCACGCCCGCCCGGTACACGGACCTGCGGATCGGCGCATCGCTTGCCTATGAGATCGATCTGTTCGGCCGCGTCCGCAATTCGATCCGTGCCAGCGCAGCCGATGCCAAGGCAAGCGCGCAGGATCTCGCCGCCGTGCGCCTCGGCCTCCAGTCGACGCTCGCGAACGACTATTTCCAGATGCGCGGCCTCGATGCCCGCATCACCCTGCTCCGCCAGACGGTCGATGCATATCAGCGCGCCTATGACCTGACCGACACCCGCCACAGCGGCGGCATCGCCTCGGGCATCGATGTCAGCCGCGCCTCGGCCCAACTGTCGAGCGCCAAAGCCGAATTGTCATCGGTCGCCGCCGATCGCGCCGGCTTCGAACACGCTGTCGCCATCCTGGTTGGCGAATCACCCTCCAGTTTCTCGCTTCCGGTCGCCGACAGCCAGATCGCCCCGCCCGCCATTCCCGTCGGCGTGCCGTCGGCGCTGCTCGAACGCCGCCCGGACATCATTGCCTCGGCGAGCCGCGTCGCCGCCGCCAATGCCCGGATCGGCGTCGCCCGCGCCGCCCAATATCCGTCGCTGACGCTCGGGGGCGCGGGCGGTTTCGAAGCCGGCAACAGCTCGATTCTGAGCGCTTCGAACGGCTTCTGGGCGCTCGGGCCCCTGTCAGCCGCGCTCAATATCTTCGACGGCGGCGCGCGGCGCGCCAGGGTCCGCATCAGCCGTGCCCAATATGACGAAGCAGCAGCCACCTACCGCTCGATCGTCCTCACCGCCTTCCGCGAAGTCGAGGACGATCTCGCCCGTGCCCGCTGGCTCGCCATCCAGGAGGCCGACCAGCAGGCAGCCACTACCGCGGCCGAGCGCACCCGCGACCTCGCCCTGATCCGCTACCGTGACGGCGCCTCGGACTATCTCGAGGTGGTAACCGCGCAGACAGCGGCGCTCGATGCCCAGCGCGCGCTGCTCCAGGTGCATACCAGCCGGCTGCAGACCGCGGTGGCGACGGTGCAGGCGATCGGCGGGATTTACTAAGGGCCCGCTGCGATCAAAATCATCGCTGGCGCCAAGGCCTATGGCCCGGCGCTTCGTGAAATTGCGCGACGGGCATTGGACGCCGCAGCCCGTATCCCGCCGGCCGTTCGGCTGAAGATCCAGCGCATAGCTGCCGCCCTGCGCCGGCCGCGCGATCAGCCGGCCGAAATATGGCCTCGGCGTTAACCGTTCGCAGAGGCCCCGCTGCTAAGGGCAGGCGATGTCATCCGGGGCCCTTGCCGTTGAATCGGCACCGTCACAGGCGCGCGAGGGGCGCAACACGGGCATCGACGTGTTCCGCGGCATGCTCGTTCTCCTGGTCATCCTCGGCCATTTCTCCGAGCTCACCCAGCGTCAGAGCTTCGTGACATGGCTTGGCTTCGGCTTCCGCATGCCGCTCTTCATCGGCCTGACCGGCTATCTGTTCAATCTCGAGCAGGCCCGCTCGGCCTCCCTCCCTGCGCTGTTCCGCAAATATTATGGGCGGCTGATCCTGCCCTGGCTGGTCGCCTGCGCCGTCCATCTCACGATCGTCGGGGCGGTCACCTGGCGCACCCCGTTCGACATCCTCTTCAGGCCGCCCTTCCATCTCTGGTTCGTACCGGTGATGATGGCCTTCATCATCACGGCGCGCGGCTGCCGCCTCAGCCCGGGCGAGATGCTCGCGATCACCATTCCGACGAGCATCGCCGCCATGTATTTCTTCGGCGTCGGCTATAATATCGAGCAATATCAGGCCTGGGTGCCTGATCGTCGCTATCTCGTCTACCCGATCTATTTTGCCTTCGGGATGTGGATTGCGCGCCGGAAGTTCGATCCCTCGATGCTTCATGTGCCCCTGCTGCTCGCGCTGATCGGGCTGTTCTGGTGGTGCCGGCTTTACGGTCACCCCTCTCGGGACTCTGAAGTGGCGGCCGAGTTGATCCTGTGCATGCCGCTGATCGCGTTGCTGCCCCGGGTCAGGCGGCGGTTCGTAAACCTTCCGCTGATCGCGAGCATCGGCCGCGACAGCCTGTTCTTCTACCTCTGGCATCCGATCATGTTCGGCCTCTGGGCGAGCGCCGGCTTTTCCGGCCTTAGGCTGCTTGCCCTGGCGATGCTGTCGATCCTCCTGACCGCTGCGATCATCGCCAGGATACCGCGCCTGCGCGACATATTCGGGCTTCGTGCGCCCGATCCGTTCGGCGGCCCGGCACTGGTCAAGCCGCGCTTAGCGCCCGGGGTTGAGCGGGCCGGATGACGAGCACGCTGTCTCAATTGCTCCGCACCACGGCGCTGACCATCGCCTGGCTGATGGTGGCACCGTGCCTTGTCCTTCTGCTCTCGGCGATCGTGCCGGTCATTCCCTGGCTGCGCATCTATGCATCGAGCGTTGTGCCCAATCACACCTCGTGGTTCTTCCTGTGGGCGAATGCGGCGCTGATCGTCGGCCTGCTCGCCAACTCGCTTCAACGGACCCGGATTGCCATTTCCCTGGCCGCGACCTCGGCGATCACCGTGCTGGTGACGGCAGCGGTGATGCTCAACCTTCTCTATGTCGCCGAGAGCAATGGCGCGCAGATCGACCTTGTCCGTGCCTTGTCGTTGCGCGAACTCGACGAGGGCGCCGCGCCCGATGAAAGCCGGGTCTATGCGCGCCCGCAGGGCGAAGCGCTCACGCTCGACATCTACCATCCGCGCAACACCCGGCCCGATACGCTCAGCCCGGTCATGCTCATCGTCCATGGCGGTGGCTTCATCGAAGGCAGCCGCGCTTTCGGCGCGGCCAATCTTCGCTGGTATGCCGATCGGGGATGGACGGTCATCAGCATCGATTATCGGCTGGCGCGGCCGGGCCGCCCGACCTGGAACCTGGCCACGCGCGACGTTCAGTGCGCGCTTGCCTGGACTGCCGCCAACGCAGGCTCGCTCGGCATCGACATCAACCGGCTGACGCTGGGCGGCTCATCCGCGGGCGGCACGCTCGCCATGGCCGCGGCCTATTCGACCGACGCGAGTCCACCCGACCCGAGCTGCGGGCCCCGTCTGCCCCGCGTCACCGCCGTCGTCGTGAAGGTGCCGCTGATCGACGTTGCCGGCTCCTGGCACGAGGGCGGAGAGCTGGGCAACCTGCAGCGTACCTATCTCACCAGCTATCTCGGCGGATCGCCCGAACAATATCCGGATCGCTATGCAGCCGCCGATCTCAGCCGCGCCGTGCGGCCTGGCAACCCCCCGACGCTCATCCTCGGCGGCGCTTCCGATCCGATCGTGGCGCCACAGGGCGCGATCGAGTTCACCCGCCGGGCAAAAGCGGCCGGGCTCGAGGTCAGGCATATCCTGTTTCCCTATTCGGGGCATGATTTCAACACGAGCTTTGACGGCATCACCAACCAGGCACTGCTCCAGATCATCGCTCAATTCGCGAGCGATCACGACGGCGGGCAGATGGCATCGCGAAACGCGGAGACACCTCGGGTCGCAAGCGGCCTTTCCCGGGCGCGGGGCAGCTGATCGCGCGGCTGCGGGTCAGGCAATCTCGTAGACGCCGCCCGCCACCCCAGCCACGAACGCAGCCGGGTCTACCCCCGCCGCCGCCAGGGCAGCGGCCAGCGCGACACGCGGTTCCTCCCGTCCCTCGTCGGTCAGCTGGAAGGTGCCCCAGTGGATCCCGATCGCCCGCTTCGTCCCCGTATCGAGCATGATCCGGACCGCCTCTTCGGGGTTAACATGCTGCGCCGCCATGAACCAGCGCGGCTCATAGGCGCCGATCGGGATCAGCGAGATATCCGGCTCTCCATGGCGCGTGCGAAGATCGCTGAAGATCGCGCCGTCGCCATAACCGGTATCTCCCGCGAACCAGATCATGCCCACGCCCGTGCGGACGACATAGCCGCACCAGAGCACCATCCGCCTGTCTCGCACCCCGCGCGAGGACCAGTGATTGGCGGGCACGAAATGCGCCTCCGCGCCCCGTCCCAGGTCGACGGCGTCGCCCCAGTCCCCGGTTACGATCCGCGCTCCGGGCACCGCTGCCCGCACGATCGCATCATTGCCCAGCGGCATCACGAACAACGGCCGGTGCGCTGCCTGAAGCCGCTTCAGCGTCGCCAGGTCGAGATGGTCGTAATGATTGTGCGACAGCAGCACGACATGGATCGGCGGCAGTGCGCCAAAGACAATGCCCGGCGCCGTCACACGCCTGGGCCCCGCGAAACGCGTCGGGCTCGCCCGGTCCGACCAGACGGGATCAGTCAGCATGTTGAGCCCCGCTGCCTGGATGAGCAGCGTGGCGTGCCCTACCATCGTGATCCGCATTCCATCCACCCGCGCGTCCGGCAAGGCGGCCGTCACCGGCACTGATGGGGGCCAGACCGCCGGCCGCGACCCACGCTTCCAGCGCAGTACCTCGGCCAACGAGCGATCAGTCGCCGGCTGGCCCGGATTGAAGAAGCGCGTTCCGTCGAAATGGTCGCTCGGCGGGCCCTGATAATAGGGATTGATGGTCTTTTTCATGAGTCGAGATCGCCTGGATTGGATCGCGTGTAGAGCGTCCCGGCCGGCCCGGCGTCGGAGTCGATACTGGGCCGCGCCGGGCGGTCATTGCGCGGGCCGACTTCGCCGAGGGTGGTGGTTCCTGCGTTTCGCTCGATCGCCTCGTCACCGAAAAGATCCGGGCGATGCAATTCGAGCTGACCCTCGAAGACTGCGAAGCCGCGATACAGATAGCTCCAGTAGACGCGCCGGCGATCGGCGGTTTCCACGAAGGAATAGCCAGTCAGCGTGGTGCCTGTCCGCGCGATTTCGCCCCAGCGAAGTCGCGTCCGCGCGCGGCCGAGGGTCAGGCCGAACATGCGCGAGGGGCCCTCGATCGTCGCCTCTGTCCACACCACGTCGTGCCAGTGGGTCAGCGACGGCGCCATGAACAAGGCAAGTGCCCCACCGACCGCGAACAGGAGCGATCCGATGGCCACATCGCCAAACCAGATCCCCGTGCACCCGGCAGCCGAGAACAGCACTCCCGAAGCCGTCACGACAGCGGCCGACGCCTTGCCGGGAGTGATCCTGCCGCGGCCGTCACCCTGCTCAGCCGGCTTGCTGCGCCGGCTGAGCCAGCGCGGAATGGTGACGAATGTGACAATGGTGACAATGACCACTGCACTATGCGCAAGGCTCTGCACTGATCTTCCCCATAAGACGGCCCAGCCCACTCCTGCCCTGCCGATCGGAGATGCAGGGGTCAACATTCCATAATTCGCGGCGGGCTGACGCTATTGCCATGACACCCTGCTGAATGGCGGCCCGGACGGCCGATCAGCGGGCCGGGCCTTCGGGTTATCGAAAGCGATACGCGTTCGCCGCCGCTCCGGCTTGAGCGCCGAGCGAGCGATTCAAAATGGCGCCGAACCATGCCATCACGCCGCGCATGACAGCTTCCACCGACATTGCCTCGGGCGCAGCCCTGTCGAAAGTGCCCATCTGCGCCGGCGCCGGGCCTCGCCGTCACGCGTCCCGGCCCTCCCTGTTCTCTCCAACCGCCTCCCTGTTCCTGAATAGCAGGGAGAATGCCAATTATCTATTTGATATAAAGCAAGAATATTTCTATCAAAATAGCCCGGAACGACCGAAAAAAGAAAATCCTCCCTGTTCCTTCCCTGTTATTGCCCGGTAACAGGGAGAGAACGTGGCCGGTGACCATGCGCCTGGGTGCCTATACTGGGGCAATCCTTGGGAAATGCCGCGTTAATCATATGGACATTTCAGCCGTCACCCCACAGGAAAGGGCAGCGGCGAGCCGGAGGGGGCCGTCGCACCGGAAGGGGGGATATGATCATGATGAATTCGCGCTGCCTGCTCGTTCTTACGCTTGGGATGGTCGCGGCCCCGGTGGCTGCCTCCAACTATGTCGTCGTCCGCCGCGAGATCCTGGTCGAGCGCCCCGCCGAGAGCGTGTGGCAGCGGATCGGCAGCTATTGTGCGATCGGCGAGTGGCTCAAGGTCAAATGTACGATCGTTGCCGGCAATGGCGGCGTCGGCACGGTTCGCCAGCTCAACGGCGTCACCATCGAGCCGATGGTCGGCAGCACTGCGCTATCCTATACCTATGCCCAGACCGCGGGGACGATGGCGGCGCTCAATTATCACGGCACGCTCGCCGTCGAGCCGGTCGGCGCACGGCGATCGCGGATCGTCTACACGTTGGTCTACGACGCAGCGTCAATGACCACCGAGCAGCTCCGCAAGGCCCAGTTCGATCGAATCAGCGCCCGCTTCCAGGGCGCGATCGAGACGATGAAGGAACTCGCCGAGGCGCAGAAATAGCGGCAAGCCTCCCTCGCCTCCTGTTCAAAGCGATTTGACCATCGGGGTGCAGCCGACCCCGAGCTTGCGGCATGGCTCTCCGGTCCCTGCATAACCGAGAGCGCGGTAGAAATCGCGGGCGGTCGCCGTGCTGTCCAGCGTGCAGCGCGCATTGCCCTGGAGCCGCGCCACCTCCTCGAGCGCCTGCATCAGCGCCTTGCTCGCGCCCCTGAAGCGGGCGGCCGGCGCCACATAGTTGAGCAGGATCTCGCCGCCGCGCGTAATGCAGGCGGCCGCGACGACCGCGCCGGCATCGACCGCGACGAAGACCGCATTGTCGGGATTGGCGATCCACCGCGCGACATTTTCAGGCGTCTTGTTGGCCAGCCAGGACGCAAGAACCACTGGATCGCCGTGATGATCCGCACCGCACAGCGTGGTGATCGAGTCCCGCACGACGGCGCAGATCGCCGCCGCATCCTGCGGCGCCGCGCGGCGTATTGCGAGGGGAGCGGTTGCTGACCTGGTCGCCATGTCACGGGTCTATCCGCAGCCGGTCAGGTCGTAAACGGGAGCGAATGCTCCCGGACAAGCGAAGGGCGCCGTTCCCGGCGCCCTTCGTCGGAATTACTTCTTCTTCTCGGCCTTGGCGTCCATCGCATCGGCCTTGTTCTCGCCGGCAGCGCGGACTGCATCGGCCTTGTTCTCGACTGCATCCGCCTTGTTGTCGATCTTCGCCTCGACGGCAGCGCCGGCATTGTCCGCCATGTCGTGCATGTTGGCGGCATTGGCATCCATCGCGTCGGCCGTGTTGTCGGCTGCTGCGGCGACGTTTTCCGCGGCCGGTGTTTCGTGCTTGTTGCACGCCGAAAGCGCGAGAACGCCGACACCGGCGAGGAGCAGAAGTTTCTTGGTCATAAGCATCGTCCCCTTGTGCGGAACCCTCGACATCGACAGCACGATCCGAGGCCCGTTTGTGCGAAACCGCCGACCCGTCTGGAAAGATCCATGCGGCCCGCGACCGGCAGCGGTTTCAGGTTACCGGTCACGGGCGACTTTATTCAGCCAAACCGCGGGTTCGGCAAGCCCGAAACACAGCCGCCGGAATCGGGTCGGCCCGTCCCGATAAGCGTCCGCCTATTGAAGATCGCCTGTCGGCACGAGCCCTCTGGGCAATGGCGCCGCTCTCTGATAGCCAGTCGTTCCCTCTTCGTTCCTTGGATTCGTCATCAATGGCCAGACGAGGCGGCAGCGCCGATCTACCCCTTCATGGCGGCCGCGTGCCGCCCTGGCTGGGCGAGCGCATGGCCCGGCTCGGCGCCGTCATGGCCGAGGCGATCGTCCATCATTATGGCCGCGACGAGCTGCTGCGCCGCCTCGCCCACCCCTTCTGGTTCCAGTCGTTCGGCGCTGTGATGGGCATGGACTGGCATTCGTCGGGGATCACGACCAGCGTGATCGGCGCGCTCAAGCGGGGCCTCGCGCCCCTGTCGGGAGAACTCGGCATCCATGTCTGCGGGGGGCGCGGCAGGCAATCGCGCAAGACGCCGGGCGAGCTGGCCGCGATCGGCGACCGCACCGGCCTCGACGGCGCAGGCCTTGCGCGCACCAGCCGCCTCGTCGCCAAGGTCGACAGCGCCGCGGTGCAGGATGGGTTCGGCCTTTATCTCCACGGCTTCATCGTCACCGATGACGGCAATTGGGTCGTCGTCCAGCAAGGCATGAACGAGGCGCTGAAACAGGCGCGCCGCTATCACTGGTCGTCGGAGGGGCTCACCAGCTTCGTCGACGCGCCGCACGCGGCGATCGAGGGGCGCGGCGCGGGCGAGATCGTCAACCTCGCCGATACCCGCGCCGCCGCGTCGCGCGACCGCCAGCTCGACCTGCTGCGCGATCTCGGGCCCGACCGGATCGTCCGCGAGCTCGCCGTGATCGAGGCAAGGCCGGCGGCGGCGCAACCGATGCTGCCGCACCTCGTCCTGCCCGGCCATCACGACGTCCGCCCCGGCGACGTCATGATCCGCCGCCTCCACGGCACGCTCGCCGCCGCGGCCGAGCTGGGGCCGGTCGATTTCCCCGAATTGCTGCTGGTGCCGGGTGTGGGCGCGCGCACCGCCCGCTCGCTGGCGATGGTGGCTGAGGTGATCCATGGGGCGCCCTGCCGCTTCGCCGACCCGGCGCGCTTCTCGCTCGCGCATGGCGGCAAGGATCGTCATCCCTATCCCGTGCCGACCAAAGTCTATGACCGGACAATCGCGGTGATGAAGGCGGCGGTGTCGAGCGCGAAGCTCGGCAACGAGGAGAAGCTCGGCGCGATCCGCCGGCTCGATGCCGAGTCGCGCCGGCTGGAGCGCGAGGCCACCGGCCCGTCGCTCCCCGCCTTCGTCGCCGAGGAGCGGCAGCGCTCGCATGACTATCGCGGCCGGAGCGTGCTCGGCTGGGAGCCGCCGCCCGGAGTCGCAAAAGCCGGCTAGGAAAGCGCGTCAGGCCGGGTGAAGGCACGCCGCGATCGCCTCGATCACGCGCTTGGTTTCTTCGACATCGCGGACCTTCACGCTGTCCACGCCCGCCGCCTTGACCGGATAGTCGTTGCCGCCCGGGAAGATCGCATCGCCGAGGAACAGCATGTCGCCGAGGCCGAGCCCGGTCGCCTCGGCAAGCCGGTGGACGGCATAGCCCTTGTCGACCCCCTTGCGGGTGATGTCGACCGACGAGGAGCCGCCGATGTTGATCGCAAAGCCGGGCAGCGCGGGATCGAGGATCGCCTTCAGCGCCTTGCGCTTGGCCGCGTCCGGGTCCCAATTGCCCTTCACCGACAAGGGCGCCTCCTGGCCGAGCGCCGAGAAGGTGATCTGGCTGCCGCGATCCTCGATCTGCTCACCATAGGTCTTCTCGATCTTGAGGCCGGACTGTTTCACCGCGGCCTGCAGGCTGGCGAGGATCGTCGCCCGCTCCTCGTTCGAGAAGAGATCGGCATAGATCCGCTTCCACGCGCCATCCTCATAGCGGTAGAGCTTGGTGCCGGTGGTCGGCATCACCAGGAAGTTCTCGAGCACCGCCCCCACGGGCAACTGCCCGACGAGCTGCTTCTCGAACTGCGGCCAGTCGCCGCCCGATATCACCGTGACCAGCGCGACCTGAGTCAGCCGGGCGAGCAGACTGCCCATCTCGGCATCGATCGCCTGTTTGCTTTCGGCAAGCGTGCCATCGAGATCGAACGCGATCAGCTTCTTCATGCAAGTCTCCGTTGGGATGCGGTTTCATGGGTCACTTGAAAAACAGGCGCAACCGGCGTAGCGGCCGCGCTCGCCGATTGTTCCAACGACTGACCCGGAAAGGAGTGTTCCCATGCGCATTGCACCCGCAACCAGCCAGACCATTTCCCTATTCCGTCCTGTTCAGGAACAAATTGCATGGGCAAGTCCTGCAAGGGCGAGTTCGCTCGCCTGACCCTCTGCCGCAGCCGAGTGGCTGCGGTCTCACCTGCTTTCCTCGCTCGAGCCGCGTCATCCTCTCGATGGCCTGTACCCAGCGCACTTCCCCTCGTTTCCGGGGAGGTTCGTCATGCGTATTGAAGACGCTCCCATTCGCATCATTGCGTCGGATGCGAGCTGGATCGATCCGGTCGCGGTCGAGCAGCTTCGCCAGACGGCCGCGCTCGAGGGGATCGACGCGATCGTCGGGCTGCCCGACCTCCATGCCGGCCGCGGCATTGCCGTCGGCGCTGCCTTCTGGTCGCGGTCGCATGTCCACCCACATCTCGTCGGCAGCGACATCGGTTGCGGCATGGCCTTGTGGGAGACCGAGACGCCGCTCCGCAAGTTCAGGCTCGACGCCGCCGACCGCAAGCTGCGCGGGCTCGAAGAGCCGTGGGAAGGCGACCACGCCGCGTGCCTGGCCAAAGCCGGCCTGCCTGCGTCGCTGATGGGCGATGCGCTCGGCAGCATCGGCGGCGGCAACCACTTCGCCGAGATGCTCTGCATCGACAGCGTGTGCGACGACGAGGCGTTCGCATCGCTGGGCCTCGATACGGCGCGCGTCCATCTCATGATCCATAGCGGCTCGCGCGGCCTCGGCGCCGCGATCCTCGACGAACAGCTTGCCCGGCGGAATGTGAGCCCGCTGAAGGCAGGCGACGATGCCTGCGCCGCCTATCTTGCCAGGCATGACGAAGCGATCGGCTGGGCAGTGCTGAACCGCGAGATCATCGCGCGGCGCTTCTTCGAGCGGCTGGGGATGAAGGGCCGACGGCTGCTCGACATCTGCCACAACAGCGTGACCGCGGATCGCGGCGGCTGGCTGCATCGCAAGGGCGCAGCGCCCGCCGATCACGGCCCGATCGTCATTCCCGGCTCGCGCGGCGACCTCACCTATCTCGTCCGGCCGAGGCCTGAGCATGCTGAGGAGGCGCTGCAGTCGCTGGCGCATGGCGCAGGCCGAAAATGGAGCCGGAGCGAGGCGCGCGACAAATTGCGGCGTCGCTTCACGGTCGCCGAGCTCGAACGGACCAGGCTCGGCAGCCGCGTGATCTGCGAGGATCGCGAACTGATCTACGAGGAGGCGCCGCAGGCGTACAAGGACATCCGCCAGGTGGTCGCCGATCTCGACCGTGCCGGCCTGATCACGATCGTCGCGGCGCTCCGGCCGCTGATCACCTACAAGACGAGACGGGCATGAGCGAGATCATCCTCCACATCTCCTCCGGCCAGGGACCGGAAGAATGCGCATGGGTCGTCGCCCAGCTCGCCGGCGTCTTCGCCGCGGAAGCAGCGGCCCAGGGGCTGATGTGCGAGCCGGTCGAGCCGGTCACCGGCCCTTGCGCCTCGGCCCTGTTGCGCTTGAGCGGCGACGACGTCCATGCCTTCGTCCAGGCGCGAACGGGCACGATCCGCTGGATCGGCACCAGCCCCTTCCGCCCCTTGCACAGGCGCCGCAACTGGTTCGTGGCGGTGAAGCCGGCCCCCACCGCCGAGGACGCCCTCGACTTCAGCGATGCCGATGTCCGCTATGAAACCCTGCGCGCTTCGGGCCCGGGCGGGCAGCATGTCAACAAGACCGACAGCGCCGTCCGGGCGACTCATGTGCCGACCGGGCTTGCCGCCTTCTCGCAGGACCAGCGCTCGCAATTCGCCAACAAGAAGATCGCCCGGCTGAAGCTCGCGATGCTCTTCGACGAGCGCCGCCACCGGGGCGCGGAAGACGCCAAGCGGGCGCTGTGGAGCCAGAACCACGCGCTCGAACGCGGCAAGGCGGTGCTGACTTACGAGGGAGTGGCGTTCAGAAGCCGGTGACCTGTTGCCGCCTCACGGCACCCGGCGCGCCGTGAGGATGCGGATCGGCGGCGCAAGCATCTGGCCTTTCATCGCTGCCTCCCCCGCGGTGGGCGACGTCGGCGACTCCTCGATCCGCCGCACCACGTCCATGCCGTCGACGACATGGCCGAACGCCGCGAAACCGAGATTGTCGCCGGGCTGGCCGGGCTGCGCGTCGAGCGACGAGAGGTCGCCGATCGCGATGAAGAAATCAGCGGTCGCCGTGCCGGGCTTGTCACGCGCCATCGCGATCGCGCCGTCCGTGTTGCTGAGATGAGTCTGGGTGGTCGGCTCATGGACGACCGGCGGAAACAGGCGTTTGGGATCGTTGCTCAGCCCGCCCTGGATGAGACCGAAGCCCGGCGCGAGCTTCATTGCGCGGTAGAAGACGGTGTTGTCGAAGCGCTTCGCATCGACATAGCGCAGGAAATTGGCGGTCGTGGCCGGCGCCCGCTCCTTTTCGAGCTCGAGGGTGATCGGCCCCTCGCTCGTGGTGAGCACGACGCGCACCGTCGCCGGTTTTGGCGCCTGAATCGCGGGCGCGGGAGGCGGCGGCGCCACAGTCTGCGCCGCGGCGGCGCCAAGACAGGAAAAGAACAGCGCGAGCGGGGCGAATCGTCTGAACATGATGCAAGTCCTAATCGCTCGACTCGCCCGCCGCTATCCCGCACGCCCTTGCCAAGCGAACGCCAGTAAATCCGTCCTGTTTGTCAGTAGGTTGGGGGAGAGCGCCAAGGGCTGCTCGATCCCCCATATTGCTACCGTGCCGTTGCCGGTTTGCTCCGGCATGCTCCACTCCACGAACTATTATTATGTCAGCGCGGGTTGCAACGCACGGTTCATAACCCAAAACGCGGGCAAAAAAAAGGGCCGGCCCACAAGGGACCGGCCTGGAAAGTTTTAGGAGAGGATGCCTGAAAGGCCTGTTCCTTGTGCAGTGCAGCATCTTTTGCTGCAAGTGCGAAATGCGTCATCTGGATTGCGTGTTCTGCAATCGTAACGCCCTCTCGATTGTTGACGCCACGGAAACCGCGCCGTCTCGAGAATCGAGGAGGAAGCCATCATCGCCTGCGCGTCGCCACCCGATTGATATCCTCATTGCCGAGCACCGGTTTCGCATAGCCGTTCAGCGCCACCGCGATCATCGCGCGACCGACATTCTCGGTCGTCGTCACCGCCGCCGGCGCGATCCGTCCAAGCAAACCCGAAATCGGCGCGGTGATCGCATAGGCAGCGCGGTACCAGGCGGTCTTCGACACAATCCCGTTAAGCGGCTGGATGAAGCCGGGACGGAACATGAAGGTCGCGCGAAACGGCATTGCGCTGAGGGCATTCTCGGTCCGTCCCTTCACCCGCGCCCACATGAAACGGCCCCGTTCGCTGGTGTCGGTACCGGCGCCGGTGACATAGACGAAGGTCATGCCGGGGTTCAGCCGCACCAGCAACGCGGCGATGGTTACCGTCAGGTCGTGGGTGATGCGGGTATAGTCCGCCTCGCTCATCCCCACCGCCGACACACCGAGACAGAAGAAGCAGGCGTCGAAACCGCGAAGCCGGTCCTGGACTGCCTGGACGGCGAACAGGTCCGCGAGCACGATCTCCTCGAGCTTCGGATCTTTCCGGCCGGTCGCCGTGCGACCCACGGTGACGACGCGCTCCACCGCGGCATCGCGCAGGCATTCACGCAACACTCCCTGCCCGACCATGCCGGTCGCGCCGAATATCAGCACTTTCATGCGCAGGGAGTAGCAGGGCAGGCACCCCCGCGATAGCGTCGGTCCGACCGAACCGGCTTGACCCGCCGCGTTCCATGAATGACCAGCAACGCCATGAACCAGGGACGATCATTCGGGCCGCTGCAGCTGCGCGACAGGAGCGTCGCGGCCCTGCTCGCGCTCGGCATGCTGCTCGCCGCAGCGTGCACGGCAATCGCTTATTGGCCCGGGCTGATGACCTGGGATGCGGCGCGCCAATATGGCCAGGCGATCGACGGCGATTTCGACGATTGGCATCCGCCGGCGATGGAATGGCTGTGGCGGCAGCTGATCCCGATCCATGACGGCCTGCAGCCGATGCTGATCCTCCAGCTCGCACTTTACTGGGGCGGATTCGCGTTGCTTGCGGGCTGGGCCCTGCGCGAAGGAAGGCGCGGGTTGGCGGCAGCGATCGCCGCCGGTGGGCTGATGCCGCTCGCAATGGCACTGATGGGGGCGGTGCTGAAGGACTGCCTGATGGCTGGCGCGCTGCTGTCGGCGGCCGGCCTGCTGTTCTGGTGCGATGGTGAGGGCCGATGGCAAGCCTGGCTGCTCCGCACGCTCGGAATCGCGCTGCTGCTGTTCGCCGCGACCTTGCGCTTCAATGCCTTCCTTGCCGCCGTTCCCCTGTTCGTCGCATTGCTGCCGGTGGCGTGGCGCAGCAGCTGGAGGCGGATGACAGTCGCCGCCATTGTAGCGACCGCGTTGCTGATGCTCGCGCTGCCGCTCGCCAACCGGGCGATCGGGGCCAAATCGAGCGGGGTCGAGCTGTCGCTGATCATCTTCGATCTCGGCGGCATCACTGAGCAAAGCGGCGTCAACGCCTTCCCGCCGATGGGCGTCGCCGATCCGGTCAAGGCCAACCATGCCTGTTATTCGCCGGTCAAATGGGATCCGTACAGCTTCTGGGTCGATCCGGTCTGCCCGCTCGGCTTCGATCCGATGAAGGCGGCGGTGGAGACGCAGAAGATCAAGCCCTACCGCTTCTGGCTCGGCGCAATCGTCGCGCACCCGATCGCCTATGCAGAACACCGGCTGCGCCATTTCAACATCAACACCCGCTTCCTCGTGCATGACGAAATCGAGCGCCCGGTCCAGGCCGAGTCCGCGCCCAATGACTGGAATTACAAGGTCGCGCCCAACCCGTTGCTCTCGGCGATCGACTGGCTTGCGCTGGCAAGCGCAAAGACTCCGCTCGGCTGGCCGATCGCCTGGATCGCGCTTGCCTCCGGGCTGCTGATGCTGAGCCCTGCCCTGCCCTCGCGCCGCCTGATCGTGCCGATGGCGCTATCGGCGCTGCTCTACGGGCTCGGCTACGGGGTGTTCAGTGTTGCGGCCGAGCTGCGCTATCATCTGTGGACGATGATCGCGGCGCTGATCGCGGCGGTGCTGGCGGCGGGCGATCTGTATGCGATGCCGGCGGTGCCGTGGCGAAAGACCGGCTGGGCGGGCACGCCCCTGATTGCCGTGCTGGTGCTTGCGACCGCGTGGCGGGCCCTGCCGCTCGGCTGAAGAGCGGCGCCGCCGACCCCCTGATACAAGGCGCCCCGTCGGTCATTCATCGAGCGCTGCCATCAGCGGCCAGGACAGCCTTCAGGATGCTTTCCGACCGGCGCTGACCATAGCCATGGCCATAGGCGCTGGAGGTTATCGCGATCACGAGCCGCCGGCTCGGAACGACGTAAATCTTGTTGCCGCCATTGCCCGAGGCGAACGAGACCGGAATCTGTCGGTCGCCCACCGGCTGAACCTTCGCGTACCAGAAATAGCCATAGCCATCGGCATAGGGATCAGTGGCCGATATGTTCACCTTCGGCGCGAGCGCCCGGTGGAGCCAGGCCGCACTGACCAGCTGCCGTCCGTGATGGCGGCCATCGTTGCGGACCAGCTCTCCGATCGCGGCAAGCCCGCGCGCCGTGATCGAGAGATTGCCCTGGCCCTTGGTGTAACCGGCCGAGTCCGATGCCCATTGCCATCGGGTAATGCCGAGAGGGGCAAACAGGGCTGACCGCGCAAAGCTCGCCATCTTCTGGTGAGTTGCCTTGGCTATCACGACCCCCGCTGTGTAGGCAGTGACTGAATTGTAGCGATAGACCGAGCCCGGCGGATCAGCGGCGGGCACCGCCAGCACGAAGGACAAGGGATCGGGCGCTGCGTCCATCTTGTCCTCGTTGCCGGGTGAGGCGGGATCCTCGTCATATGCCGCCAGCCCGGAGCGCATCGTCAGAACATCGTCGAGGGGAACGCTGCCGATCGCGCTGTGCTTCGCCTCGGGCCAATAGGCAGCGACCGGGTCAGTCACGCTCTTGATCGCGCCGCGATCAATCGCGATGCCGAGCAGCAACGAGGTGATGCTCTTTCCGGCCGAGCGTATGTCATGGAGCGAGCGGGCGGTTTCGCCATTATAATATCGTTCGGCGACGATCTTCCCCGCCCGCAGGATCACGACGCCCTTGAGGTCCGGGTGTTCGTCATGATCGCGTTCGACCAGAACGGCTTGCAGCTTCGGGTCAGTGCGGGCCTCGGACGCAGCTGCCGGCAATAGGACGGCCATGGCGGCCAGGCAGAAACGTTCAAACACCATGTCGGTCGATCCTGTGGCGGAGGGCGGAAGCGGGAGCCGTAACTGAATTGATCGATGGACGCACTCGCAAGCTTGGACGGGCAGCGGCCGGATTATGGACCAGTACAATCAATGCCATGATGACCCGCCGCCTCCCTCCCAGCCGCAATGGCTCGTACGAACCTGAGCGACGACACGACCGCACCCCGGTGCGACGCCTTCATTCAGCCTTGACTTTTGCTACGATAATCGTACTATCCATCCGATGTCAACCGCATTGTCACACCAGCACATCGTAATCGAACTCGTCCGCGATGCGGCGTTTTCGACGCATCTGGCCGGGAAGATAGCGGACGCGGTCATCGCGGCCCGTTGGGGCCGTCGGCCACGACGCTATGCCGACTATCTCGCCACCGCCCGGATCAGGCAATCCGGCGCCGGTTTCGCGAGTCCGTTACTGGCCGTCACTGACGAGCAGCTTGCGCGAGCCGATGCAGACATCGGCTGGCGCCTCGATCCCGCCGGTCGCGCGGCGGCAAAAGCGGCGCGTGATGCTGAATTCGGCGCGGCGCCTTTCCGGCTGACCGCCTATGGGATCGAACGCTTTTGTCGGGAAAGTTGACCGGTTCGACAGGACCATATCGTCAACGCATCGAAATTCGGCGGGTCGAGGCCTGACATCTCCCATGCCGCTCCCCATGTGCCGCGCTTCTGGCAAGGAGAAAGAATATGGCGAGCAAGGTCTGGTTTATCACAGGCACCTCCAAGGGTTTCGGGCGGATCTGGGCTGAAGCGGCCCTGGCGCGAGGCGACAAGGTCGCGGCGACGGCCCGGGATATCAAAACCCTCCAGCCGCTTGTCGATCACTATGGCGAGAACGTGCTGCCGCTGACCCTCAACGTCGACGACAAGGCCGCCGTCGACGCCGCGGTCGCGCAGACCATCGCCCGGTTCGGCCGAATCGACGTGGCGATCAACAATGCCGGCTACGGCCTGTTCGGGACGATCGAGGAGGTCAGCGAAGCCGAGGCCAGGGCGCAAATGGAAACCAACTTCTTCGGTGCATTATGGGTCACCAAGGCAGTCCTGCCGCAGATGCGCGCTCAGGGCTCCGGGCGGATCATCCAGGTTTCCTCGATCGGCGGGGTCAACGCCTTCGCGACGATCGGCCTCTACCACGCCTCCAAATGGGCGCTCGAGGGGTTCAGCCAGTCGCTCGCCGCCGAGGTCGCGCCCTTCGGTATCAAGGTCACGCTGGTCGAACCGGCCGGCTATGCGACTGACTGGAGCGGCCCGTCGGCCAAGCAGGCCAGGCCGATCGAAGCCTATAGCGAGGCCCGCGCGGCGCGCGCTGCCTTCCGTAGTGCCGCAATCCCCGGCGACCCAGAGGCCAGCGGCCCCGCGATCCTGAAGGTCGTGGATGCGGAAGAGCCGCCGCTGCGGATTTTCTTCGGCACAGCCGGCCTGCCGATGACCAAGGCGGAATATGCAAGCCGGATCGAAACCTGGGAGAAGTGGAATGACATATCGGTCGAAGCCCAGGGCAATCTTGCGGCCGCGTCCACGGGCTGAGGGTCACGCGGGGGCTTTTCAAGAGCAAGGCCCGGGGCGAATTGAAGAAAGGTCGGCGGGCCCGGCACCTGCTGAAATGAAGAATCCCTGGCTGGCGGATGCGTCGGCCACGGATGCCGGTGTGGTGTCTGTCCAGTCGCACTATCCGACTGGACCGCTTGGTGAATGGCATCGGCGTCGCGCCGATCAGGCATTGGCCGGAACCTGAAACTGATCGAGGCGCCAATAGGCGCCGCGGCGCGCCATCAGCGCGTCATGGCTGCCCTGCTCGATCACGTTGCCATTCTCCATATAGACGATGAGATCGGCATCGCGGATCGTCGAGAGCCGGTGGGCGATCACGAAGCTGGTCCGCCCGGATCGCAGCAGCGCCATCGCGCGCTGCACCAGGATTTCAGTACGGGTGTCGACCGAGCTCGTCGCCTCGTCGAGGATGAGCACCACCGGCCTCGCAATGAAGGCACGGGCGATGGTCAGCAACTGGCGCTGGCCGAGGCTGAGGCCGCTGCCATTCTCGTCGAGCACCGTGTCATAGCCTTGCGGCAATACGTGCACGAAATCGTCGACATGGCAGGCGCGCGCCGCCTCGAGGATTTCCGCTTCGGTCGCGTCCGCCTTGCCATAGGCGATGTTGTCGCGGATCGTCCCGCCGAACAGCCAGGCATCCTGCAGCACCATGCCGAAATGGCGGCGCAATCCCTCGCGCGCCATTGTCCGCGTGTCGATGCCGTCGAAGCGGATCGTCCCGCCGTCGATCTCGTAGAAGCGCATCAGCAGGTTGACGAGCGTCGTCTTGCCCGCACCGGTGGGGCCGACGATCGCGACCGTCTGGCCGGGCAGCGCCTCGAGGCTGACGTCCTCGAACAATGGCCGCGCAGGATCATAGCGGAAACGGACATGCTCGAAGGCGACATGGCCCAGCGGCTTCGCTGCATCGACAGGCTGTCGGGGTTCGGGGCTCATTTCCGGCGCATCGAGTAGTTCGAAGATGCGCTCGGCCGACGCCGCCGCCGACTGCACGATCGCCGCCATGCCGGAGATCTGCGACACCGGCTGGTTCAGCTGGCGCACATATTGGATGAAGGCCTGGAGCGCGCCCATCGTCATCGCACCGCTGGCGACGCGCAGCGCGCCACCGATCACCACCGCGATATAGGCGAGATTGCCGATACACAGGATCGCCGGCTGGATCACGCCGGAGAGGAACTGGGCGCCTAACGCATTGTCGCTCAACCCGCGATTGCTCTTCTCGAACGCGTCGCGGGCGCGCTGCCGATGGCCGAACACCTTCACTAGGCTGTGGCCGGTATAATTCTCCTCGACTTCGCCGTTGAGCACGCCGGTCCAGCGCCATTGTTCGACGAAAAGCGGCTGCGAGCGCATCGCGAGCAGTCGCGCCAATCCATAGGAAAGGCTGAGGCTGACGACCGCGGCGAGCGCCAACAGCGGCGACAGCAAAAGCATCATCGCGATCACGCCGATCAGGTGAAGCAGCGACAGCAACAGCTGGCTCAGCAGCTGCTGCAGGCTCTGGGTCACATTGTCGATATCGTTGGTGACCCGGCTCAGCACTTCACCGTGCGGCTGGCGATCGAACCAGGGAAGCGGAAGCCGGGCAAGCTTGTCCTCCGCCTGGCGCCGCATCTCGCGGCTGAGATTCTGGACGAGCCCGTTGATCAGCCAGGCCTGCATCCAGTTGAGCACCGCCGCCACCGCCTGGAGCGCGCCGACCAGCAGCAGGAGTTGCCCGAGCGCGCCGAAGTCGATTGCGCGCGACGCGCTCACCGCCCCGATCACCAGGTCGGTCGCACGCCCGAGCAGCCAGGGTCCGAGCGTGCTCAGCGTGACGCTGCCGAGGGTGAACGAGAGCGCGAGCACGATCTGCAGCCGGTTCGCGCTGAGCATGGCACCGAGGCGCCGGAGCGTGGCGCCGGCATTGCGCGGCTTGCCGACAGCGATCGGCATCGGCCCGCCGCGCCCGGGCGGCGTCATGCGCGGGCCGGTGACGGGCGCCGGGCCCTGTGCGCGGGAGAGATCGGCGGCGCTCACGCCGCGACCTCGCTGCCGCGCTGCGATTCGACGATCTCGCGATATTCGGCCGATGTCTCCAGCAGCTGGTCGTGCGTCCCCGAGCCGACGATCTCGCCCTTGTCGAGGACGAGGATCCGGTTCGCGTGGCGGAGCGCATTGACGCGCTGGCCGACGATCAGCACGGCGGCGCCGGGGCCAAGGTCGCTGGCCAGCGCGGCCCGCAGGTGTGCGTCGGTTGCGTAATCGAGCGCCGAGCTGCTGTCATCGAACAGGTAGATTGCCGGGCGACGGACGATCGCGCGCGCGATGGTGAGCCGCTGGCGCTGGCCGCCCGAGAAATTGTCGCCACCCTGCGCCACCGGTGCAGCAAGGCCGAGCGACAATTCGGCGACGAAATCCTTCGCCTGCGCGACCTCGAGCGCATGCCAGAGCTGCTCGTCGCTTGCATCGGGCTGGCCGTAGCGCAGATTGTCGGCGATCGTGCCCGAGAACAGGAACGGCTCCTGCGGGACCAGGCCGATCAGGCTCCACAAACTGTCGAGCGGCAGCGCGCACACATCCACCCCCGCCACCAGCACGCTTCCCGATGTCGCGTCGAACAGGCGGGGGATGAGGTTGACCAACGTGCTCTTGCCCGAGCCGGTGCCGCCGATCACCGCCACTGTCTCGCCGGGTGCGATGTTGAAGCTGACATTACGTACGACCGGCTGGGTGGCGCCGGGATAGGAGAAGTAAACGTCGCGGAACTCGACCTCGCCGCGCGTGTGGGCCGTGGCTGGAAGGGCGACCGGCTGTTCCGGCTCGGCGACCGACGATGTGGTCGCCAGCACCTCGGCGATCCGCCGCCCGCTCACCAGCGCACGCGGCGCGATCGCGAACAGCAACGACGCGATCATCACCGAGATGAGGATCTGGATGATATAGGTGAGGAAAGCGACGAGCGAGCCCACCTGCATCTCGCCCAGCGCGATACGGTGGGCGGCAAACCAGACCATCGCGACGCTCGAAAGCTGCATCACCATGCTCGCGGCGGGGAGCTGGAGCGCCATCAGCCGGCCGACACGCAGGGTCGTGTCGGTCAGCCCGTCTTTGGCTTCGGCGAACCGCGCGCGCTCGCGCGTATCCCGCACGAAGGCGCGGATGACGCGCAGCCCGGTGATCTGCTCGCGCAATATCTGGTTGAGGCGGTCGATCTGGCCCTGCATGCGCGAGAATAAGGGAATGGTCAGCGCAGTGATGATGCCGATGATCAGCGCAAGCAGCGGCACGCTGACGAGCAGCAGGAGCGAGAGCTGGGCATCCTGCCGCACCGCCATCACGATCCCGCCGATCGCCATGATCGGCGCGGTCATCACGATCGTCAGGATCATCACCAGCACGGCCTGGAGTTGCTGGACGTCGTTGGTCGTGCGCGTGATCAGCGTCGAGGTGCCGAAGCGGCGCATCTCCTTCAGCGAAAAGAGCTGCACGCGCGCGTAAACGGCCGAGCGCAGGTCGCGCCCGATCCCGATCGCGATCCGCGCGCCAAGCCAGGCCGTGCCGATCGAAAACAGGATCTGGCAGACCGCGACGACCAGCATGATCAGGATCATGTGTAAGATGTGCTGGATATCGTTCCGAAGGACCCCCCGGTCGATCACGTCAGCGCTCAGGGTCGGCAGCGTGAGCGCCGCGATCGCCTGGCCCGCCTGGCAGGCCAGCAGGAGAAAAAGTGCCGGCAGATGCGGGGCCAGAAGCGTGCGCCAGAGGGGCCGCCCCGAAATATCGGGCTTATCCATGCCGAAAGAAAACGGGCAGCATCAGTCGGTTTGTCACATCAGTTTCGCCGCCACCCTTCGGTGCCGGCCGGGTGGTGCTATCAGGTGACCCATAGCCCGACCAGCCTCGATTGGCCCATCCGTAGCATTCCCAATGCCTGGCCCTGTTGGACCGCGGTAGCGACCTTCGGATCGCGGCTTTTCGAGGAGCATGACAATGGCATCCACACCCAATGCTCACCGGGTGGCCCTGGTAACCGGCGGCACGACCGGCATCGGCGCCGCCATCTGCCGCGCCTTCCATCAGGCCGGCTACGCCGTCGCGGCGACCTATACGCATGACGACGCGCGCGCCGACGCCTTTTCGAAGGCGAGCGGCATCGCGGCCTTCAAATGGTCGGTCGCCGACTATCAGGCTTGTGTCGACGGTATCGCCCGGGTGACGGCCGCGCTCGGCCCGGTCGACATTCTCGCCAACAATGCCGGCATCACCCGCGATGCGAGTCTGGCAAAGATGCAGCCGGAGCAATGGCGCGAGGTGATCGACGTCAATCTGAGCGGGTGCTTCAACATGGCGCATGCCGTGTTCGCCGGCATGCGCGCGCGCAAATGGGGGCGGATCGTCAATATCAGCTCGATCAACGGCCAGGCTGGCCAGTTCGGCCAGACCAACTATTCAGCGGCGAAGGCCGGCATCCTGGGCTTCACCAAGGCGCTCGCGCTCGAGGGCGCGCGTGATGGGGTGACGGTCAACGCCGTCGCGCCCGGTTATACCGACACCGACATGGTTCGCGCGGTACCCGCCGATGTCCTGGCCAAAATCGTTGCCCGCATTCCCGTGGGCCGGCTCGCTCGGCCTGAGGAAATCGCGCGCTGCGTCGCCTTTCTCTGCGCCGAGGAGGCCAGCTACATCACAGGCGCGACGCTCTCGGTGAACGGGGGCCAATATATGGCCTGACGGCCCTCACCGTTCAGGCCTGAAGGACATAGCTTCCCGGTGCCGGTTCGATCACCGGATAACCCTTGTCAGGTGCCGCGACCGGCGGCGGCGCGACCGGTTCGCCCGACCGTGCCGCCAGCCACGCGCCCCATTCGAGCCACCAGCTGCCCTCCCGGCGCGCGGCTTGCTGTTCCCAGCGCACCGGATCGAGATAAGGGCCGTCGGCCTCGCGCGTCAGCACGCGATAGCTGCGATGCGGATGGCCGGGCGGGGACACGACCCCAGCATTATGTCCGCCCGAGGTCAGTACGGAGGTGATCTCGCTGTCGGTCAAGAGGTGGAGCTTGTGCACTGAATGCCAGGGCGCGACATGATCGGTCTCGGTGCCGAGCGCGAAGATCGGCAGATGCAGGTCCGACAGGGTCACCGGCCGCCCGTCCACCGGGAAGCGGCCCTCGGCGAGATCGTCGTTCAGGAACAGGCGGCGCAGATATTCACTGTGCATCGCATAGGGCATGCGCGTCCCGTCGGCGTTCCATGCCATCAGGTCGTTCATCGGCGGGCGCCTGCCCATCAGATACTCGCCGATCAGCCGCGACCAGATCAGGTCGTTGGAGCGGAGCAACTCGAACGTGCCGGCCATCTGCCAGGTGTCGAGATAGCCGCGCGTCCACATCATGTCCTCGAGGAACTCGACCTGCGAGGGATCGACGAACAGGCCGAGTTCCCCGGGCTCGCTGAACTCGGTCTGCGCCGCGAAGAGGCTGAGGCTGGCGAGCCGCGCATCGCCGTCGCGCGCCATCGCCGCCGCCGCGATCGCGAGCAACGTGCCGCCCAGGCAATAGCCGACGCCGTGCACCCTGGCCGCGCCGGTGATTGCCTGTACCGCGTCGAGCGCGGCCATCGGGCCCAGCCGGCGATAGGCATCCATGCCCATGTCGCGCAGCGATCCGTCCGGATTGCGCCATGAGATCATGAAAACATCATAGCCCTGGCTGACGAGCCATTTGACCAGCGAGTTCTCGGGTGACAGATCGAGGATATAATATTTCATGATCCAGGCCGGTACGATCAGGATCGGCTCGGGCCGCACCTTTTCCGTCGTCGGTGCATAATGGATCAGTTCGATCAGCTCGTTGCGCAACACGACCTGGCCCGGCGTGACCGCCACCTGTTCGCCCGGCCGGAACGCCTCGGCGCCGACGGGAGGATTGTGGCGAAGGGCCCGTTCGAGATCCTCGCGCAGCAGCTGCGCGCCTTCGACGAGGCAGGCGCCGCCAGTCTCCACGATCCGCCGCTGGATCACCGGATTGGTCAGGATCGCGTTGGAGGGGGCGAGCATGTCGAGGATCTGGCGTCCGACGAAATTGACCACCCGTTCGTGATGCGGATCGATACCCGGCACATCGCGCGTCGCTGCGTCCCACCATTGCTGGCAGAGCAGGAAGCCCTGCTGCCACAGCGCATAGGGCAGGTCGCGCCAGGCAGGGTCGTCCCAGCGATGGTCCTGCGGCAGCGGCGCGATGACCGGATCGGCGGGCGACCAGGGCCGGCTGCCGGCAGCGAACCGGGCCAGGCGCATCTCCTTGCGGCCCGCCTTCATCGCCAGGTGCGCCTGCTTGCCGGGTGCGAAGGCGAGATGGCTCACCCAGTCGAACCAGGCCGATGCCAGTGCCGTCGGGGAAACACCCCGGGTCAATTGCGCCACCATCGCAACAGCGAGGCGATCGGCCAGCGTGGCTGTTTCCTCGAAGGGGTCAGGTGCTTCCGAAATGGCAGATGGGAGTGGTTCCATGAATCGTTCTCGTCCGGGAAAGGCCTGCCGCGTTGCGCCTACCTGCCGGTCTGAAAGAGCGCACCCAATTCGCAAAGCTACGTAGGCGTGCCAGCTGAGCGGGCTGGCGGATTGTCGCGGCGGTAACATGTGGCGTCGAAAGCGACGACGCTCGCAGGGACGGTCCGCCTGACCGCTACTTCCGCTGCCGCGGTCGCGGTGCGCCATGCGCGCTTGCCCCGGGCAGGAAGCCCAGCTCGAGAAGGTTGGCAACGCGCGCATCACGCGCCGCGGCGGTGCGGGCACCGAGCACGATCACCACGATCCGCCTGCCCTGTCGCTTGGCCGATGCCGCAAGATTATAGCCTGCATCGACTGTATAGCCGGTCTTGATTCCATCGACCCCCGGGACTTTGCCGAGCAGGTGATTGTGGTTCAGCATGAGGCGACTCTGCCACCTCACCGTGCGGGTACTGAAATAATCGTAATAGCCCGGATAGCGTCGGATCAAGGCCATCGACAGCGTCGCCATGTCGCGCGCGGTGGTGCGGTTTCCGCGGTTCTTCAATCCTGTGGCATTGGCGAAACGGGTGTCACGCATGCCGAGCTGCCCCGCGCCGGCGTTCATTTGCTGCACGAAGCGCTTTTCGCTGCCGGCCAGCGCCTCGGCCAATGCGACGGTCACGTCGTTCGCGGAGTCGACCGCAATGATGCGCAGGGCATCTCCGGCCGGCAGCGACTTGCCGGCCGCGATACCGAGGCGCGACGGTGGCTGGCGCGCCGCGCCGTGCGAAATCGGAATCGCGGTGGTCGGCGTTATCCGCCCGTCATGCAGTGCCTCGAAGGCGAGAAACATCGTCATCATCTTGGTGAGCGACGCCGGCGCTCGGATCCGGTCCGGTGCATCGGCGTACAGGGTAGCACCGGTATAGGCATTCACGACCAGGGCAGAGACGTGCGGCGCGGGGTGGCGCACGGCGACGTGCCGCGCGGAGCGGTGTCGCGCCTCGGCCTTCGGCGCGGCCAACCCGACCAGGACCGCCGCCGATGCCGCCAACAACAGTATCTTGCGCACCAGCACCACCCAATCCCCTTCAGACCCTCCCGGCGGGCCGGACCGCAGGCATGTGCGTCCTGGAGCAGTGATGGCGAACGCCCGACGAACCTGCGATGAACGGCGTCACTCGAGAGGAAGGATTTGCGCCTGGATGTCCGAGAGATGAGCGTCCGCGCGAGTCAGGCGGCGCCCACGCGCCGCCGCCCGGCCGGCGTCTCGAAGCGCCCCTCAGCTTCGGCGATATAGTCGCGGGTAAGCGGTACCGCCTCGCGGCTGCGAGAAAGCTGGAGCTGGAAGACCATCAGCCGCCCGTTGCGAAAGCCGGTTTCGGCCGAGGCGAGATAGAATTCCCACATCCGGCAGAACCGCTCGCCCATCAGCGCCGCCGCTTCGCCGCGCCGCGCCTGGAAACGCTCCCACCAGCAGCGCAGCGTCTCGGCATAATGAAGCCGCAGCACCTCGACGTCGGTGATCCACAACCCGGCGCGCTCGGCAGCGGGCATCACATCGGACAGCGCGGGGATATAACCGCCGGGGAAAATGTAGCGGTCCATCCATCGGTCCTTGCTGGCGCGCGGATCCGATGCTCCGATCGCCGAACCGATCGAGTGGATCAGCCCGACGCCGTCTTCCTCGAGCAACCCGGCAACCTTCGAGAAATAGGCGTCGAGATGGTGCCGGCCGACATGTTCGAGCATGCCGACCGAGACGATCCGGTCATAGCGTTCCTGTTCGTCGCGATAGTCGCGCAGCACGAACTGCGCCTTGTCGGCGACATGACGGCGCTGAGCGCGGGCATTGGCGCTGGCAAGCTGCTCGGCCGAAAGGGTCAAACCCGTCACCGACGCGCCTGTCTCTTCGACGATCGTCGTCGCCAGCGCACCCCAGCCGCAGCCGATGTCGAGCACGCGCTTGTCCGGACCGAGGAGCAGCTTGGCCATGATGTGCTGCATCTTCGCCTGCTGGGCCTCTTCCAGGCTTTCCGATCCCGTGCGGAAATAGGCACAGGAATAAAGGTGGTCCCTGTCGAGGAACAGATCGTAGAGCTCGGGCGGAAGGTCGTAATGATGCTCGACGTTCCGCCGCGCCCGACGCCGGCCGTTGGCCGGCGTCAGCCTCTCCCCCAGCCTCAGCAACGTCGGAATCACCCAGCTCGAGCGGGTCCGGTGCACGGATTCGAGACCGGTCGTCGCCACCAGCAGGAAGTCCCGAACATCGCCCTGCTCCACCGTCAGGCTGCCGTCCATATAGGCCTCGCCGGTGGCGAGCATCGGGTCGAGCGCAAGCCTGATCGGTAACAAGCGATCATGCAGCCGGATCACGACCTTGGGCCCTGATCCGCCCGGCCCGAAGCGACTGCGGCCGCCACGCGCGTCGATGATCGTCAGTTCGCCAACTCGGATCAGGTCCGGAAGGAGGGCACCGAGGAGCGGAAGACTTGCTCGAGACTGGTCCTTGCCTGGCATCGCGCACCTCTAAACACGCAGCTCGGTTTGTGGTTTCCGACGGCCGGCCGATGTTGGCGTTCGATATCGCTGCACACATCCACCGCGTCTCTAGGTAGATTCACAGAGCCGTCGCCGCGCTGGCGAACGTGCCCGAGAGGATCGAGGCATGCCCGATCGCGCAGGCGAATTCGGCTCCCCATCGCGGCCGCTTCCGTAAATCTACCGATAGAGCGCCCCCGACTCCGGCCATAGAATCCCCCTGCACGACTGAGGAGGCTGAGATGACCGAAGACGCTCCGCCCGAACCCGCTGCTCGCTTCGACTCGATGTTGCCCGGCTCGACTGCGCTCCCCGCGATGCAGATGTGGCAGGGGTGGCTCAAGCTCGGCACTGCCTGGTGGAACGGCATGATCAGCGTCTGGTGGCCGGAGCATCCGTTCCACCAGGCGCCGGTCCATCAGGATCCGCACGGCCAGGTGATCGCGCCCGAGCCGGCAAAAACAAAGAGGGAACCCGCCCCGCTCGCCTGACGACTCATTCGAATCTTGCCATCAAAACCGCCCTTCAGGGCATCATTGGAGACGAAGCAATGAACGACATGGTCACGACTTCCGCCAAGGTGCAGCCCGCCGCGACCGGGCGCAGCCTTTTGCGCCCTTCCACCGAGCCGCTGGGCTGGCTCCGCTCCGAGATCGACCGTTTGTTCGAGGATTTTGGCGTGCCTGTGCGCAGCGCCTTCGATTTTGGCATGCGCTCGCTTGTCCCGATGCCGGCGCTCGAAATGGTCGATGACGATGATGCCTATCGCCTCACCGCCGAGCTCCCCGGCCTTTCCGAGAAGGATGTGGAGATCAAGGTCGCTGACGGCGTGCTTACCTTTTCCGGCGAGAAGAAGGAGACATCCGAGCGCAAGGAAAAGGACTTCATGCTCAGCGAGCGCCGCTACGGTGCGTTCGAGCGCCAGATCGCGCTTCCCAAGGATGTCGATCCCGACGCGATCAAGGCGCAGGTCAAGGACGGCGTGCTGACCGTGACGCTCGCCAAGGACAAGAAAGCCGAAGCGAAGGTCCGCAAGATCCAGGTCCAAAAGGCCTGATGACGCCGGCGCCTGATGAAAGCGCGCGCTGGCGGGCAGGTTGATCCCGGTTCAGCGGCGAACGATTCCATCGGCCTGTCCTGCCCTCATCCGTCAGGTCCGGCGGCGTGTCCTGGCATTCAGTCAGGCGGACGTCGGGCCTGCCGGCACGGAGCCTGATTGAACTGCCCCCTCCGGACCAGGGCACCACCCGGGTTAGGAACGCGATGAGGACCCTGATGACCGACCAGACACTTGGGCGCTTCCCGCGCGGCTGGGTCGTCCTCCTCGCCGCTACAGGCCTCGCTTCCGGCGCGGTCGGCGGCACGGCTGCCGTCTGGCTGGGCTTGGCGCATTCGGCAGGACATGAAGTCGAGCGCACGGCGGTTCAAACCGATATGGTGCCGGTCAGCAGGCTGACCCTCGCCCCGCTGGTCGGGCGTGTCGCGCCCGCGGTAGTGAACATCGCCGTTTTACAGGCGTCGCCATATGCTGAGAATCCACTGCTGCGCGATCCATATTACAGACTCTTCCTCGGCGTGCCCGACGAGGCGCTCGCGCCGCGGATCTCTGCCGGCTCGGGCTTCGTCGTCGACGCCGCGCGCGGACTCGTCCTCACCAACCATCACCTTGTCGAGAATGCGCGCGCCATTGCCGTTGGCGTGGGGGACCGTCAGGTTGACGCGGAATTGCTCGGCAGCGATCCACGCACTGACCTCGCAGTCCTGCGCATTCCCGCGCATGGCCTGAAGCAGCTGCCGCTGGGCGATTCGGACAACAGCAGGGTAGGCGATTATGTCGTGGCGATCGGCAATCCGTTCGGCGTGGGGCAGACCGTCACGGCCGGCATCGTAAGCGCGCTTCGCGCGCCTTCCAGGACCGGTATCGGCTACCTCCAGACCGACGCGCCGATCAACCCGGGCAATTCGGGCGGTCCGTTGATCAACATGCGCGGCGAGGCAATCGGCGTGAACAGCGCGATCATCGCACCAGGTGGTGGCAGTGTCGGCATCGGGCTGGCGGTCCCGTCACGCGTCGCGCGCGCCGTCGTCGAGCGGGTCGCTGGCGTCCGCGTGCCGGCCGCCGGCGAGACCAAGTAGAGACCCCTCCCCTCCGGAGCCCACCTTCTTCGCTTGAAGCGTAGTGCGGGAAATCTGGATCGCGAGATTGGAGGGCGGGCAGGTCGCAATCGGACTCGGGTTGCTTATTCCAAGTCCTTGCCGACCTATCGTGTAGCGCTGAAAATCCCACCCCCCTCACGTGGGAGAGGTGTGGTCAAGGCCCAAAATTCGACCCCGATGACAGAAGCGTGCCTGCCGATCCCAACGAAAGTGCGCCGGTAAGCAGGCATGGAGTTGGAGCGGCACAACGACTATGCCCGCACAGCCTATTTCTCGCGTCGGAGGCGTTGTGGAGCGAACCTATCACGGCTCTTGCCATTGCAAAGCCATCACTTTCACCGCCACGTTCAATCCGTCTGACGGCACAGGTAAATGTAACTGCAGGCTGTGCTGGAAGCAACGAATGTGGAAGACAGACAAAGTCAGCAGCGACAATTTCGTTTTGCGCTCAGAGTCCGGAGCGCTGAGTGGGTTCGTCAGTAAGCATGGAGGCACTCACCATTTCTGCACTCGCTGCGGGATTTCCACGCACACCCATATTGTTCGCCCGGAGGCTGGCGATGACTACGTGATGATACAGGTGGCAGCTTTCGACGATCTGCCGGTCGAGGAGCTGCTGGCCGCGCCGCTCCGTATCGTTGACGGCTACCACGACAAATGGACCAGCACTCCCGATGAGATCAGGCACCTATAGGTTCAAGATTGTGGCAGATGACGGTTTTCTAGACGCGGATGTTCGAGCCGACCTCGGCGATCCGGCGTGGGTCGGGATCGCAAGCGGGCGAAACGCACCATCGAAATGATGCGCGGCATGATGTCCGCCCCATGACCTGACGCGCGCCTTTCCTGCTCCCTGATCTGCAATCCAGGTCTGAGCCGTCTTCATGGCCAGGCGAGCATGTCACCAGCCCCCGGCGATAGCGACGTGACCAGCCATGTCGATCGACTGAGTTCCATCGAAAAGAAGATCGCTGAAATCGTCGTCTGAATAGGCGCATCGTCGATCATATCAATCACGTCCATGTGAGCTCCACTATTGTCGCCGATGTTCGAGACGAACCCCGGCTCGATTTCACCTAGTCGACTGTTTGCGATCATCGCTGCGCGATGGCTTCGCGAGGAACGGCATTCTCAGCACGATGCTCCGGGGCAGGTCAGCAGGCATCCCCAGAGCCTGAGCGGACCCGCCCGCGAGTCCAGCCTCGCCGCCGTTTGCCGCTGTTTTTCCGCTGTTATCCGCGATTTTTTATTTTCGCCGCTGTTATGTTGGATTTTTCGTTTAATTTCCTCGATCATTATCAACGGCTTACCAGAAATCCCGCTGTTATTGAAGAACAGCGGAATAACAGCGGGGGAACAGCGACGATAACAGCGGCGGAACAGCGGGGGTCAGCGGGAACAGCGGACCGGTTCGAATGGCGGCGCCGCCGTCTTGAAAAAACGGTCATGTCAAAGAGCAGGGCGGAACCGGGACAGCATCCCGCCCGCTCGCGCTCCTGCCGCAATCTCTCCCAGGATTGAATCGAACCGATTATCGATCGCCGGATCAGGCTTCACGCGTACCGTTCCAGCCGACCGTCGCGCACCATCGTGTCCAAGCGACGAAACCTTCGGTTTACGGCACTAGCCGCGCTTCGCCGCGAGATAGTCGGCGCCGCCGCCCAGGGTCACGAGGCGCCCGGCTTCGGCATCGGGGATATCGATACCCAGCCGCTGACTGAGCGCCACCACCAGGTTGAAAATGTCCATCGAATCGAGATCGAGCGCCTCGCGCAAATCCTGGTCGTCGGCGACACCGCTTGCGTCCGCCTCGGGGGCGATGTTGCCGATCTCCTCGACAATGATCGCGCGCAGTTCGTCTCGGGTCATAATGCCTCCGGCCTGGCGAGCAGTTCCTCAATGCGCTCGAGCAACAACGCACCGCGGTGGCCGTCGCTTGCACGATGGTCCGCAGAGAGCGTCGCCGACAGAACCGGGCGGACCGCCACCTCCTCGCCGACCGGCCATGGCCGGGGAAGTACCGCGCCGAACCCGAGGATCGCGACCTGCGGCGGGTAGATGATCGGGAACATGGTTTCGATCCCGCGCTCGCCCAGGCTCGATACCGTCACTGTCGCGTCCGCAATCTCGGATGAGCGGAAACCGCCGCGCCGGACCCGCCCGACCAGGTCGCGCATCTTCACCATCAACTCCGCGACGGTGAGCCGGTCGGTGTCGTGGATCGCCGGCGCGGCGAGGCCACCGCCCCGGATCGCGATCGCCACACCGACATGGATCGCCGTGCTGGGCTTGAACCCGTCCTCGCCGTGGAAACCGTTGAACTCGGGAAAGTCGCGCATCGCAAGGGCGACCGCCTTGACCAGATAGGTGCCGAACAGCAGGCGGTCCGCCGGCGCCCGCTCGGCATTGTAGCGCGCGAGCGCCTGCTGGGCCGCAGTAACCTCGAAGCTGTGCGCGAGGTAATAGTGCGGGATCTCGCGCTTCGACCGGGCCATCGCGGCCGCGATCGCACGGCGCATTTGCGAGAGGTCGAGACCATGGCGGGGTGCAGGGCCCTTGCGCTCCCCCGCGCGCACCACATCTGCGCGAATGATCGCGCCTTGGGGCCCGCCCCCATCGACCGTAGCAAGGTCCAGCCCCAGCTCAGCCGCAAGCTTGCGCGCCGCCGGCGACGCACGGACGCCGACGTGCACGGCAAGCGGCGTCACGGGCATGGGTTGGGCGATCGGAACGGGCGTTGGAGCGGGGGACGGTTCAGCGGTCGCGGCGGGCTCGGCCACAGCCTCGCCCGCAGTCGCAACGGTCGCGAGCGGCGTCCCCACGGGCACCTTCGTCCCTTGCGCCACCAGCAGCTTCCCGATCCGGCCGTCTTCGAAAATCTCGACTTCGATCGCGCCCTTGTCCGTCTCGACGACCGCGACGATGTCGCCGCGATGCACCTCGTCGCCGGGCTGCTTCAGCCATTCGACAAGGATGCCTGCCTCCATGTCCGCGCCGAGCGAGGGCATGTTGAAGGTCGCCACGGCTCAGCGTCCAAGGATCTGGTGGGCGGCGGCGACGACGCGCTCGACATTGGGCAGCGCGGCATCCTCGAGGTGCTTGGCATAGGGAATGGGCACTTCAGCCGCGCAAACCCGTCCGAGCGGGGCATCGAGCTCCCAGAAGGCGCCTTCGACGATGCGGGCCATCACTTCGGCGGAAAGCCCGCCCGAACGCCACCCCTCGTCCACGATGACGGCGCGCCGCGTCTTCGCGACCGTCGCGAGGATCGCCTCCTCATCCAGGGGCCGGAGCACACGCAGATCGAGCACCTCCGCGGAGATGCCGTCCTTCGCGAGCCGCTCGGCCGCCTCGAGCGTCTTCCATAGCGATCCGCCATAGGTGATGAGGCTGAGATCGCTGCCCTCGCGGCGCACCGCAGCATGATCGATGTCCACCGCGAGCGCTTCGTCGATGTCCGCGGTCGCATTATAGAGCAGCGCATTCTCGAAGATGAGCACCGGGTCGGGATCCGCAAGCGCGGTCGCGAGCATGCTGCGGGCGTCCTGGACCGTTCCCGGCGCCAGCACGCGGATGCCCGGAATATGCGCGTACCAGCCTTCCAGGCTGTGCGAGTGCTGGGCTCCAAGCTGGCGCCCGCCGCCGGTCGCCATGCGGATCACAACCGGCACATGGAACTGCCCGCCCGACATGTGCCGGATCGTCGCTGCATTGTTCATGATCTGGTCGAGCGACAGCAGCGAGAAATTACAGGTCATCACTTCCACGATCGGCCGCATGCCTCCCATCGCCGCCCCGATCCCGGCGCCGGTGAAGGCGCTTTCGGACAGCGGCGTATCCCGAATCCGCTCGGGCCCGAACTCATCAAGCAGGCCTTTGCTGACGGCGTAGCACCCGCCATAGCGCCCGACGTCCTCGCCCATCAGGAAAACGCGCGGATCGCGCCGCATCGCCTCGCTGATCGCGGCGCGCATGGCGTCGCGGTAGCTCATCTCGGTCATCGCCGTGCCTCCGCGCCCGCATGCTTCAGGAGATCGGCGACCGGCTCCCAGGTGCCGGCCTCGGCGAAGGCGACCGCGGCGCCGACTTCGCGCGCGACCTCTGCCTCGATCGCGGCCACATCCCCGGCGTGAACCTCGCCCGCCGCGATCGCCCAGTCGCGAAAGCGCGAGATCGGATCGCGCTCCTGCCACAAGGCGACCTCGGCCTTGTCGCGGTAGAGCTGCGGGTCGAACATCGAATGCGCGCGAAAACGATAGGTGCGGCACTCGAGGAAATAGGGCTTGCCCGCGCGCACTGCCGCCACGCCGCGACGTGCCGCTGCCTCGACCTCGACGACGTTCATCCCGTCGACCGCCTCGGAGTCGATGCGATAGCCCTGGGCCTTCAAATGGACGTCGGTCTCGGCCTCTGAGCGGTCGAGCGCGGTTCCCATCGCATAGAGATTGTTTTCGCAGATGAAGAGAACCGGGAGCTGCCAGAGGGCCGCGAGGTTCAGGCACTCATGAAACTCGCCTTCCGCGACCGCGCCTTCACCGAAGAAGCAGGCAGTCACGTTGGCGCGGACCGACATCTTGTCGGCAAGCGCGAGCCCGATCGCAATCGGCAGCCCGCCGCCGACGATCGCATTGCCGCCGTAGAAGTGCGTGGTGGCATCGAACAGGTGCATCGACCCCCCACGCCCGCCGCTGCACCCCTGCTGCTTGCCGTACATCTCGGCCATGATCGCGTTGGCGGAAACGCCGCGCACCAGCGCGTGCCCATGCTCGCGATAGGTGGCGACCACGGCATCGTCGGGGGCGAGCGCCTCCATCACACCGACGGCGATTGCCTCCTCGCCGATATAGAGGTGCAGGAACCCGCGGATTTTCTCCAGCGTGTAGAGCTCGGCACATTTCTCCTCGAAGCGGCGGATTCGCAGCATCTGCCTGAGCAGCTCGAGACAATGCGCGCGATCGAGCTGCACCTTGTCGCCCATGGCGCTCACGCGACCGTCTCCAGCGTCGAGAGATCACCCTCGGGCAGCCCGAGTTCGCGCGCCCTGAGCAATCGCCGCATGATCTTGCCCGAGCGCGTGCGCGGAAGCTCGGGTCGGATTTCGATCTGACGCGGCGCGATCGCCGCGCCGAGGCGCTTGCGGGCGTGGCCGAGAAGATCCTTGCGGAGCGTCTCGGATGGCTCGACGCCGTGCTTCAAGGTCACGAACGCCTTGACGACCTCACCGGCGCGCTCGTCGGGAACGCCGATCACGGCGGCTTCGGCGACGGCAGCATGCTCCATGAGCACGCTCTCGACTTCGAAGGGCCCGATCAGATGCCCCGAGGACTTGATCACATCATCGGCGCGCCCGACAAACCAATAATAGCCGTCGGCGTCGCGCATCGCGAGATCGCCGGTCAGATACCAGCCGCCCTTGAAGCACGCCGCGTAGCGCGCCTCCTCGTGAAGATAGCCGCGGAACATCGCCGGCCAGCCCGGCCGCAGCGCGAGCTGACCGACCGTCATCGGCGTTTCGACAAGAGCCACTTCCTCTCCGTCGACCGTCACGATCGCCGCCTCGACGCCGGGGAGCGGCTTGCCCATGGAGCCCGGCTTGACGTCGAGCGCGGCGAAATTGGCGATCATGATGCCGCCGGTCTCGGTCTGCCACCAATTGTCGTGGAACGGCCGGCCGAACACGTCCTGGCTCCACAGCACCGCCTCGGCGTTGAGTGGTTCGCCGACGCTTGCCATGAAGCGCAGCCGCGAGAGATCGTGACGGCCGGCGAGCTCGGCTCCCGCCTTGATGAGAAGGCGGATCGCCGTGGGCGCGGTGTACCAGACGGTCACCCGCTCGCGCTCGAGTATTTCGTACCAGCGTTCTGCGTCGAAATCGGCCTCGTCGATCACCATCGTCACGCCATTGGTGAGCGGCGCGATGATGCCGTAAGATGTGCCCGTCACCCAACCCGGATCGGCGGTACACCAGAATATATCGTCGTCGTGAAGGTCGAGCACCAGCCGGCCAGTGGCGTGATGCGCCACCACCGCCTCATGGACATGGATTGCTCCCTTGGGCCGGCCGGTGGTGCCGCTGGTGAAATGGAGCAGCGCCATGTCCTCCGGGCGTGTCGCGACGAGCTCGAAGGCCGGCTCGGTCAGCGCCAGCGTCGCGGCAAGATCGATTGTACCGTCGATGCCCGCGCCATCGACAATCAGGACGTGCCGCAAGCTGGGTAGTTCGGCCCGCCACGGCGCGACCTTCTTCGCGTAATCGGCGGCCGTCGTGATCAATATGTCGGCCTCGCCGATCGTCATGCGCGCGCGCACCGGCTCGGGACCGAAAGCTGAATAGAGCGGGCTGAACACCCCGCCCGCCTTGAGGGCGCCAAGGGCGGCGACATAGAGTTCGGGCACACGGCCAAGCAGTGCGAACACGCGCGCACCACGGCCATGGCCCAAATCGGAGAGGAGGCGTGCGAACCGGTCGGTATGAGCCTTGAGGTCGGCATAGCTGTAGCTGCGCCGATCGCCGGTCTTGGCAAGCCAGCGGAGCGCCTCGCGTCCGCCGCGGCCGTGCGCCACGTGACGATCTATCGCCTCGTGCGCGATGTTGAGACACCCGCCGGGCAGCCCGTCGAGCCAGCGTCGATAGACCTCCCAGCCGAGCGTCAGGCGGGCCGTCTCGTGGGGCAGGTTCGCGGCAGCACGGTCCGCCGCGGACTTGCGGATCGTCCTGGAAGCCGCCCGCGACTCTTCCAAGCCCATACCGAATCTGGCTGAAGCAACGGCGGTCTTGGCTCGATCGGACATGTTCGCGCGCTCTCCTGGCGTTCCGGCAACCCCCTTCCGGCGTGCGCCTGCGCGGCGTAACCAGGGAATTGCCCAACTCGTGTTCACGACCGCAAGCCGACCTGCGGTGAGGCTGGCCGGTCCCGCGGGCCGGCCAGGCCTCTCGGCGGCTCAGGCGAAGACGATGTCGTCCTCCACCTTGGTCACGCCGGGTGCTGCCCAGGCGGCCTGTTCGGCAACGCGGCGTTCGTTCCAGCCATGTACTTCACCGCTGAGCTTGACCGTATGGCCGCTCACGGTCACATCGATCCCGCTCGCGTCGATCGCGCTCGATCGCTTGATCGCGGCCATGATGCGTTCGCGAACGTCGCTCGGCGAGGGCTCGGCGCGCACCTCGATCCGGTTGTTGATACCCTTCACCCCGGTGATCTTGCCGGCTGCGGCCTGAGCGGCTTTCTTCTGGTAGTTCCAGTCGACTTCGCCGCTGAGCGTGACCCAGCCATGCTCGACACGCACCTGAATCCTGTCGTCGGGAACGCTCACGTCCCAACGAAAGACCTGGACGATGCGCTCCGCGATTTCGGGATCGGATGTCTTGGGGTCGTTCGCCAAGCGAACCTCGATTTCCTCGGCGATCGCCCTGACGCCCTTGACGCGCGCCGCCGCGTGCTCGGCGGCGATCTTCTGCATATAGTTGGGCACAAAGCCGGTAAGCGTGATCACGCCGCTTTTCGCCGTCACGCCGATATGGGCATGGTCGACCTGGGGTTCGAATTCCAGTTCATCGAGAACGTCGCGTTGCAGTTCGCTGTCGGTCTTCATCGCAATTCTCCACACCTCATCTGGGCAGCTGCCCGGGAGTCCTTATCGGGACGCGAGAACATTCTCCGACAGCCCCCGGCCGCCTATCCGTTTATATCCGGAGGCGAGCAGGACAGTCGCGCTACGCCGGGGCCGTCGGTGGTTTCCAAGGGAAGGAGGCGATCGAGCACCGCGCGTACCTCGGCCGTCACGGCGGGGTGGCTTATCACCAGATCGGGGAGCGCGGTTCCGGGACCATTATAGGCGAGCGCCTCACCCGAAAGCCGACTGGTGTCGAGCCCAGCGGCGCGCGCAAGCGCGACCGGAGCGCAGCTGTCCCACTGGAAAAGGCTGCCGTAATGAACATAGACCTGACCCACGCCCTCGAGGAGCGCGGAAACCTTCACGCCGACCGACCCCATCGGCACGATGTCGGCATTCAGGGCCGCCGCGATCCTTCCGATCCCGGCAGGCGGATGCGACCGGCTGACCAGGAGCCGCAACCGCCCGGAGCTCGGGGGAAGCGTCGGCGGGCGATCCGAGCGCCACAGGGCATTCCGCGCCGGGACCGCAACCGCGCCGATTTCGGCCACGCCACCCACAGCCAGGCCGACCTGAACGGCCCAATCGTCCCGGCCATCGCAATATTCGCGCGTGCCATCGAGCGGGTCGATGATCCAGACGCGCCTCCGGCCGAGCCGCATTGGGTCGTCGCTACTTTCTTCGGAGAGGATCGCATCCTCGGGCCGATGGGTGCGGAGCGCCTCGAGAATCACCTGGTTCGAGAGTCTGTCCGCGGCTCCGCCCTTTGCGGCACCCGCCCATAGTTCGCTCGCCGCGAGCACCTGAAGCACTCGCCCGGCGGTATCGGCGATGAGCGCAGCGAGATTCTCATCATCCATCGCGAGCGTTGTCGGGACGGGCAGACCGCCCGGGAATCCGGATAAGTCCCAATGGCGGAAGATTTTGGTGACCATCATCGTGGCGCTGGTCCCGTCGCCGGATTGCGGGCCTCTTCCGCCAAGGAGATGGTGATGACCAAGGCCCCGGACATGATCCTTTTCGGACTCGAGACGAGCCGGACCTTCGCTGAGGCCGTGGCGTCGCATCTCGGCCGATCGCTTGCCGCGCACGAAGAGCGTGATTTCGAATATGGCGAGCACAAGACCCGCCCGCTGGTCGAAGTGGGCGGACGCGATGTGTTCGTCATCCAGAACCTCAATGGCGACCCCGCACAATCGGCCAACGACAAGCTGGTCCGCCTGCTGTTCTTCATCGGCGCGCTCAAGGATGCGGGCGCCACGCGCGTAACCGCCGTCTCGCCCTATCTGGCGTTCAGCCGGAAGGACCGCCGCACCAAGCCGCGCGATCCGGTGAATTCGCGCTATGTCGCCGCATTGTTCGAGGCGATGCGGACCGATTGCATCGTCACGTGCGAAGCGCACAATGTCAGCGCCTTCGAGAATGCGTTCCGGTCGTGCCGCCCCGAGCATGTGCCGACCCCCGACCTCTTCGTCGAGGATCTCGCGTCCCGCCTAGGCAACGGGCCGGTCGCCGTGGTTTCCCCCGACGCCGGCGGCGCCAAGCGCGCAGAGCTTTTCCGTACGCGCCTGGAGCGGCGGCTCGGCCGTGCCGCTGGCAAGGCGATCCTCGACAAGCACCGCAGCATGGGAGTCGTGTCGGGCACGCTCTTCGCCGGCGATGTCGCGGGGCGCACCGCGATCATCGTCGACGACCTGATCAGCAGCGGCACGACGATCGTCCGGGCGACCCACGCCTGCCGCAATGCCGGCGCCGAGCGGGTGATCGCTGTGGCGGCGCATGGCGTGTTCACCGGGGGCGCCCCTGCCCTGTTCGGCGCCGAGGGTCCGGACGAAGTCGTCGTCACCGACACGATCCCCCCGGCGGGCCTGCCGGAGCAGGCGCGCGCGAAGCTGCGGCTGGTGAGCGCCGCAAGCCTGATCGGCAATGTGATCGCCCGTCTCCACGCGGGAGAGCCGGTCAGCGATCTCCTGCCATATGATTGAATGATCACGCCAATCTAGGTGATATCCACGATAGGACCTGCCGGCCAGGCATCCTAACCCGGGCGCTCGCAATGGAGGCCTGGCAATGAATCGACAGCGGATGCGGAGCGGGTCCATTGACCGGCGTACGGTGGTGTTCGCCGGACTCGCGGCGTCGCTCGGCGCGATCGCTCCGATTCGGGCGCTCGCGGCACGCGTGCCGGGCGCGATTCCGATCCTCGCCTATCATCGCTTCGACCCGGCAATAGCCGGACCGACAACCATCACCGTCCGGACGTTCGAGACGCAGCTGAGTCAGCTTGCCGAAACCGGGTATCGAGTCACCGGACTGCGCGACGCGGCGGCGGCGTTGCGACGACCCGGCGCGGGCGCGCCGTCGCAGGCGGTCATCACGGTCGATGACGGTCACCGCTCGGTCTACACGGTGCTCTTCCCGCTCATCCGCAAGCACCGCGTGCCGGTGACGCTGTTCATCTACCCGTCCGCGATATCGAATGCGGACTATGCGATGACATGGGACCAGCTTCGCGAAATAGCGGCATCGGGCCTGGTCGAGGTGCAGTCGCATACTTATTGGCACCCGAATTTCAACGCTGAACGCCGGCGTCGATCTCCAACGGACTATCGTGCTTTCGTCGACGACCAGTTGCAGCGATCCAAGGCCGTGATCGAGGCGCGGCTGCGGAACCGGGTCGATATGCTCGCCTGGCCCTTCGGGATCGTCGATGCCGAACTCGAGGCCGCCGCGCGCAAGGCCGGTTACACGGTCGCGCTCGCTTATGAGGGCGGGCCGGCGGCGCCCGGCGCTGACCTGCTCGCCTTGCCGCGCATTCCCGTCAGCGACGCCGACCGGGGCGCGCGGTTCGACAGGTTGATCGGCGTAACGCGGCCGGCGGTCCGGCCATGAGGCGGCTGCTGCGTGCTGCGATCGCCGCGCTCGGTCTCGCCCTGCTTGCGCCCGGCGCATCGGCGCAGGCCATCGATCTCGACGGCCGGCTGGTCGATGCGACAACCGGCGCCGCGGTCGCCGACGGCATCGTCACGGTCGGTGGGCGCGAGACGCGGATCGGCGCCAATGGCGGGTTTCACGTGCGCGGGGCGCCTGGGCAGATCCTGGTGCGAGCGCTGGGTTATCGGCGGATCTCCATGTCAGCCGCCGACCTGGCCGGCGCCCACGGCGTGGTGAGGCTCGCCCCGATCACGCCGAAGGGCCTGTACCTGACGGTCTATGGCGTTGGTTCGCAAAAGCTGCTGGGCGGGGCGATGGCGATTGTGGCGGCCGGCGGGGCAAATGCCCTGGTCATCGACCTCAAGGGCGATCGCGGCACCATTCCCTATCCGAGCGCGGTTCCGCTCGCCACCACCGCCGGCGCGCGCAAGCTGACGACAATCCCCGATCTGGCCGCGCTGGTGCAGCGCCTGCACGGCGGGGGCATCTACGTCATCGCCCGGATCGTGGTGTTCAAGGACAATCCGCTGGCCGAGGCGCGCCCCGACCTGGCGATCCGCCGCGGCAAGGCGCTGTTTCGCGACCGCGAGGGCCTCGCCTGGGCCGACCCGTTCCAGGCGGACGTGCGGACCTACAATATCGATCTCGCCGTCGAGGCCGCGGCGGCAGGAGTCGATGAAATCCAGTTCGACTATCTCCGCTTTCCCGATTCCTCGGCAAGACTTACGCTCGCCCAGCCTTCGACCCAGGCCAATCGGGTCGCGGCGATCGCGGGCTTCCTCGCCGAGGCGCGACAGCGGCTGGTGCCCTATAATGTGTTCACCGCCGCCGATATCTTCGGCTATGTCTGCTGGAACCTCGACGATACCGGGATCGGTCAGCGCCTGGAGGACATAGCGCCACAGGTCGATTATCTCTCGCCCATGCTGTACCCTTCGGGATATCGGTTCGGGATACCGGGCATCAGGAACCCTGTCGCCAACAGCTATGCGATCGTCCACGGTTCGCTCGTCGAAGCACAGCGCCGCCTCGGCGGTTCGTCAAAGCGCTTCCGCCCGTGGCTGCAGGCGTTTAAGGACTATGCCTTCGATCACAGGTCCTTCGACGCGGACGAGGTCGCGCTCCAGATCCGCGCTACGCAGGACTTCGGTTCCGATGGGTGGATGCTGTGGAACGCAAACAATGTCTATGCCGACGCCGGGCTGGTCCGAAAGGAGCCGAAGCGCTGAGACACTTTGCCGTCACGGCCCTCCTCGTTCTCGCATGCGCTGGCGTGCCGGCGGCCGCACCGGCGCAACGGTCCGACGGCTTTGCCGCCTTCGACGCGACCGCGCAGGCGGAAATCGAATCCGGCAGGATCCCGGGCGCGGTGATCCTGTATGGCGAGAACGGTAAGGTCGCCTATCGCGAGACCCTGGGCTCGCGGGAAGTTGCGCCCGAGCGCGTCGCGCTCACCCCGGACACGATCTTCGATATCGCCTCGCTGACCAAGGTGGTGGCGACGACCACCGCCGTGATGCAGCTCGTCGAGGCCGGCCGGCTGGACCTCGACTCGCCCGTCGCCCGATATTGGCCGGCCTTTGCGCAGAACGGCAAGGCGGCGGTGACGGTGCGACAGCTGCTGACACATTCGTCAGGGCTGCCGGCCGACCTCGATCTCGTGACCCGCTGGGACGGTGAGGCGGAGGGCCTGGCGCGCGCGGCGGCAAGCGGCCTTGTAAAACCGCCCGGAACGCAATTCCTGTATAGCGACGTGAACTTCATCGTTCTCGGCGAGCTCGTCCATCGCATCAGCGGCGAGCCGCTCGATCGCTATGCCCAGGCGCACATCTTCGCGCCGCTCGGGATGGCGGATACCGGCTTCAGGCCGCCCGCGGCGAGATTGGAACGGATCGCCGCGACTGACCGCGAGGATGGGCGGATGCGGCAGGGCGAGGTCCAGGACCCCACCGCGTTCCGGATGGGTGGTATCGCCGGGCATGCGGGGCTGTTCTCCACGGCCGATGACCTCGCACGATTTGCCGAAATGCTCACCAAGGGCGGCACGCTCGACGGCGCCCGCATCCTCAGGCCGGAAACGGTCGCGCAGATGACAAGGGGCATGACCTTGCCCGGCGGCGCGCGACGCGGCCTTGGCTGGGATGTATCCTCTGCCTATTCGGCGGGGATGGATCGGGCCTTTGGACCAGATAGCTATGGTCACACCGGCTATACCGGCTGCCTGCTCTGGATCGATCCGGACACAAGCAGCTTTCTGATCGTCCTCACCAGCCGCCTTCACCCCGACGGCCGGGGCAACGTGATGCCGCTTCGCCACGCCTTCGCGCGCCTCATCGCCGAGCGGCGGGGCGCCGTCGCGATCGCAAGCACGCGCAACTAGCCGCGGGGCGGATCACCCGACGGCGACGGTCTGAATGCGAGGTCGAGATATTCGGCGGCCTGTCGCGGCCAGCGTTCGGGAGTTCGCGGCCTGGCGTCGCGCAGATGCTCGATCGACAGGCTCGCCCGCATGCACGCGCGATAGCAGCGGTAGAAGGCCAGCAGCGCCGGGGGCGGATCGTCGTCGAGCCGGATCCTCAATGATGCAACCAGCTGCGGCCCCACCCAGGAGGCGCCGAGCCGTTCGCATTCGAGCCCGAGGAAAACGGCTTCATCGAATGGATCGACCCAGCGCAGCCGCGCGTCGAACTCGAGACGATCGAGCAGCATCAATGGCGGCCCGACAAAGACATGTTCGGGCCTGAGATCGCCGTGCCCATCGATGATCCGTCGTCCCGCGGCGCGCTCCGCCAGCGACACCTCGACCTCAGCGAGCAAGCGATGAAGCCGGGCGAGCGCCTCCGTGACGGTTCGCTCAGCAAGCGCGGCAGTGAAATCCCGAAGGGAGGCCTCGACGCGTGCGATCGCCTGCACCCACCATTCCAGATGCTCGGCGGCGGTAAGGCGTATCCGACGCGAGCCAGTGTAGAACCTTGCCAATAGCTCGGCGAGCCCGGCGATATCCTCCGGCCCGGCCGCGCCGCTGGCGATCCGCGCACTGAGCAGAAGGGAATCGTCCAGCCGGGTCATCACCAGCAGCCACTCGACGGGCTCTCCCGCGCCGCCGATCGCGAGCCCGCCGTCGCACCGGCGCACCACCGCGACGACGTCGCGATACACGCCGGGCGCGAGCGCCTGGTTCAGCCGCAGCTCGCGCTCGCAGTTCCGCCGCCGCGCCTCGAGCGTCGTGAAATCGACAAATCTAAGCCGTTGCGGCTTCTTCATCTTGTAGACGCGGTCACCGACGAGGAACACCAGCGACATGTGCGTTTCGACTGTCTCCACTTCAGCTGGAGCAGGATAGGAGCATGGCTTCTGAAGGAACGCGACGATTTCGGCGAACGCGCCGTCGCTCCTGGAGCTATCGGTCGCGATGGTCATGGCGTGCCGCTCCCTTTCCTCCGGCCGCCGGCACGCTCGCAAGGCTGCGCCAGGGAGGGTGCGCCCCGCGCTTCGCATGACCGCTAATGACCCCCTCCGCTCGACAGCGCGCAGAACACGCCAGTATCGCCACCCTCGAGGATGATCGGGGCCGCGAGCACCTCCATCTCACAAGGACCGGCATGACCATGGACCTCGCCGAAGCGGCCAAGCACCGGCTCTCCATAATCGAGGACGAGCGTGAACAGGCGCCGCAGCCGGGCCGCGATCCGGAGCTGAGTCGCTGCAGACAGACGATGCTCAGCCGGTGACAGCCCGAGGCATCTGGCCGCTTCTTCGCCAACCTGGGACAGCGCAAAATCCGTACGCCCGGCAAGTGCACTGGCAAGGAAGCTGCCGGCACGGACCGCCGCGTTCGCATCTCCGCGCAGGTCGCGCGCCTGCGGCGTGAGTTCGGTCCCGCGCCGCTCATGCCATGTCGCCAGCGCCTCCGCGACGACACTATCATGCGGCTCGGGCGCCATGTCGATCAGCTGGAACATCTGCCTGAGGGGGCCGGGTGTACGCGCGAGTTCAGCCATCGTCTCCTCCTGTCGGAATAGTGATCATGTGCCGCGCGCGTCCAGTTCGGCGGCGAGCCGGCGGCCGCCGACAAAAGAACCAGAAGACCGCACCCCCGTGCATCCCGGACAGGGCATAGGCATCGAGCATCGTGAACTGAAGATCCGTCGCAGACAGGCCCGGCCAATCGGGAGCAGCGTTTCGAGCCACGCATTGGTCGGCCGAACCGCCTGGCCGAAGGCGCCGCGTTCGCTGGTGGTCACGACGTCCTCCTCCGACGCGCAGCGCCTCTGTTCACGGTCGAGACCCTCCAAGACTAGGCCGATCGCAGCGCGCAATCTCTACGGATGATTACGGACGCGGCCCGGAGCAGACATCGCTCTGCCAAGTGATCTTCAGCGCATCGCCGGAGCTTCCCTCGCGGACGGGTTTGGCCCGCCGCAAGCCGTCTACGCTTCCGGCCGTTCCCGCGGGCTTTTCTCATTAACATTTGCGCGAAGCGAAGATGCCCGGATGAGCTTCGCCGAGTATCCGCACGCCGCGCGCTTCGAGACGAACGACGCGCCCGGCCGAACTGAAATCGGCACTGCCTCCCATCCGTCGCTATGGAAAAGGAGCGCCCGGCCGCCGCGCGCGCCGTCACGCTGGCGCAAAGCCATGTGGTGACTAGTTCACCCTGACATGCTCGGGATGAAGATATCGAGAGTCGAAGCCCGAAATGGCCTTGAGCCGCTCGATATCGGGAATCAGCAGCTCTTTTTTCTGGAGCGCGATCAGCCCTTCCTTGCGAAGCCGGCTGATGACCCGGCCGATATGCACAGGCGTCAGCCCTAGAGTATCCGCAATTTCGCGCTGGGTTAAAGGGAGGCTGAACGCGTTGCCATGGACCAGGCCGACATTGTTCATGCGCTCGTACATCCCGCACATGAGATGGCCAGCGCGCTTGAACGCGCTCCGGCGGCCCATGTTGACGATCCACGCCCGCAAGACGCCCTCATCGACCAGGGTCGCCCACCACAGGGCCTGGAGGAGCTCCGGTAATTGCCGCGTCAGCAAATTGACTGTCGCTTTCGGGATGTAGGCGATCTTGGCCGGGCCGAGCGCCGCGATACTGTGGTCCATCTGCTCGAGGACCAGGACATGGAGGTCGCAGAAATCCCCCGGGATCAGATAGGCGGTTATCTGCCGCGCGCCATTGGGCAGGATATTGTAGCGGATCGCCCAACCCTCGACGACCAGATGGAGGTGTTCAGGCCTGTCCCCTTCCCGGAGGATGTCCTGCCCGGCGCGAATGATACGCGGGCGATCACACAGGCTCTCGAGGACCTCGCGCTCGCCGGCGGTAAGGTCGGCAACGCGCTCCAGTTTTCTCGTGAGCGCATTCGCCATGAGCGCAACCTTTTCTGTCGTGTTGAACGACTAGCCGTCTGGTCGCTTGAAGGCAATGTGCGGGGTCGATCAGAGCTCGCCAGGGGCCCGTTTGCGGCCGCCTGTTAATCCGGAACAAGATCGACATTCCAACATAAGTTGTCGAAGCGATCCATTCACCAACTAGGTGAATTAACAGAGGTTTGTTTCGGGCGCCCTCATGGTCCGCAGGCCCCGCGTTTCGACCGCCATCGAGGAACCTGATGCTCACCGCCTCGCCGCTGATACCTATGCTCAGGAAGCTCGAATATTGGGCAACCTTGGCTGAGGCCGACCGCGAGGCGTTGCTCACATTGCCCTACATATTGAAGACCATCGAGCCCAAGGGCATGATCGTGCGGGAAGGCGACCAGACGACGCATGCGTGCGTCATCCGCTCCGGCTTCGTTTATCGGCACAAGGTCGTGGCGAACGGCGCGAGACAGATCGTCTCGCTCCACATGTCCGGCGATCTCGTCGACCTTCAGAACGCGCTACTGCACACGGCCGATCATTACGTCCAGGCCTTGACCCGCTCGGAACTCGCAATGGTGCCACGCGCGGCGATACGACGGATCGCGGCTGACCGCCCCGCTATCGGTGAGGCGATGTGGCATGACACCCTGGTGGACGGTTCGATCTTCCGGGAATGGATTGCGAATGTCGGGCGCCGCGACGCGCGCACGCGGCTCGCACATCTCCTGTGCGAGTTCGCCTTGCGGCTCGCCGCAGCCGGGATCGGCGAGGAGAACGGTTACGAGTTGCCGATGACGCAGGAGCAACTTGGTGATTGCACCGGCCTGACGCCCGTTCATGTCAACCGCATGCTGAAGTCTCTGAGCGACGACGGGCTGATCCACCGATCGAAGCGGGCCGTGGCGATTGCGGATTGGCAGGGCTTGCTCATCGCCGGCGATTTTCAAAGCGGCTACCTGCACCTCCCGGATGAGAAGGTGGCGATGATGCGGTGAACGCCTTGCGCGCATCTCCACCGCCATTGTTTCAATCTCGCGCGCATCGGCTCCATCGCAAGGTGACACGAGGTCGACACCAGTGCGGCAGCCTCGCTCCGTGTTTCCGGCAGCCGATTGCGGGAGGCTTGCCTTTGGCCAAGTCGATGATCGGGCGGGATCCGACATCCTCGCAACGGAAACCCGGCGAGCGGAAAACCTGCTTCGAAAGCCGGATCAGTCGTGGTCATCACGTATTACCAAGGCATGGCTGCCGGCATAGGTCGAAGCACCAGGGGCGAAAGATGGGCGACACACGACATGCCGATTTTGGGAAAACTTGGATTGAACCGGCCGGAAGATGCCCCCGCCAATCCGTCCGCGATGAAGGCGTCGCAAAAGCCGCCTGAAAAGCGGCGCATGCCCGGGTGGTTCTGGATTGCGTTCGTCATCGGGTGGCTAGGACTCCAGCTGTTGTTCAGCGGCGTGGCGACGGCGCCCCTCGCCTATAGCGACTTCCTGGCGCGCCTCCGCGCCGGCCAAGTGCAGGAGATCAAGGTGTCGGCGACGGCGATCAGCGGCACGCTCAAGACGCCGGACAAGGATGGTCGAACGCAGTTCGTGACCGACCGCGTCGATCCGCAGATCGCCAGCCAGCTCGATCAATATCATGTCCGCTTCAGCGGTGACCCCGGCAGCGGGTGGCTCGGCACGATCGCCTCCTGGGTTGCCCCGGTTCTCGTATGGCTCGGTGTCTGGTGGTTCATGCTGCGCGGACTGGGGACGCAGGGCACCACCGGGTTGCTCTCCATAGGGAAGAGCCGGGTGAAGCTCTATGTCGAAACCGACACCGGTGTGAAGTTCGACGATGTGGCTGGTGTCGAGGAGGCAAAGGCGGAGCTCCGCGAGGTCGTCGCGTTCCTCAAGGACCCGGTCAGCTACGGGCGGCTTGGAGCCCATATGCCCAAGGGCGTGCTGCTGGTCGGCCCGCCGGGCACCGGCAAGACACTCCTCGCCAAGGCGGTCGCCGGCGAGGCGGGGGTGCCCTTCTTCTCGATCTCCGGCTCGGAATTTGTCGAGATGTTCGTCGGCGTCGGTGCCGCCCGGGTGCGTGACCTGTTCGAACAGGCACGCCAGCATGCGCCGTGCATCATCTTCATCGACGAGCTTGACGCGCTCGGCTCGGCCCGCGGGCTTTCCATCACTGGCGGGCATGACGAAAAGGAACAGACGCTCGATCAGTTGCTCGCCGAAATGGACGGGTTCGACACGCGCAGCGGGGTCGTCATTCTTGCGGCGACCAACCGCCCAGAGATCCTCGACCCGGCATTGCTGCGCGCCGGCCGTTTCGATCGGCACGTCCAGGTGGACAGGCCGGATCGCAACGGGCGCACGGCGATCCTGAAGGTGCATCTGCGAGCGATCACCTGCGCCGCAGATGTTGACCCCGACAAGGTCGCGGCGCTGACGCCGGGCTTTACTGGTGCCGATCTCGCCAACCTGGTCAACGAGGCCGCGCTCCATGCCACACGCCGCAATGCCGACATGGTTTCGATGGCGGACTTCACGGCCGGCATCGAGCGGATCGTCGCGGGGCTCGAGCAACACAGTCGATTGATGAACCCGAAGGAGCGCCGTGCGGTCGCGTGGCATGAGATGGGCCACGCACTGGTCGCGGCGACGCTGCCGGGCGCCGACCCGGTGCACAAGGTTTCGATCATCCCGCACGGCATGGGCGCGCTCGGCTACACGATGCAGCGGCCGGTCGAGGACAGGTTCCTGCTCGGGCGGGAGGAACTGCGCGACCGCCTGGCGGTGTTGCTGGGCGGGCGGGCAGCGGAACTCGCGGCCGGGGGAGATATCTCGACCGGCGCCGCGGACGATCTCGCCAAGGCGACCGACATGGCACGTAACATGGTGCTGCGGTACGGCATGTCGGAGAAGCTGGGGCAGGTCGTGTATGAAGACGAAACACGGCCCTTTCTCGACGAGGGGAATCAGCCGCGGCGCGCGAACACGCGCGACTTTAGCGAGGCGACGGCGGCCCTGATTGACGATGAAGTGCGCTCCCTGGTCGAAGCAGCTTTCCAAAGGGCGCGAACCATTCTCGGCGAGCGCCGGGCGATTCTGGAGCGAGGCGCCCAATTGCTGATCGAGCACGAGACGCTCGACGAGGCGGATCTGAAGCGCCTGCTCGAAGACACCGTCCCTGCCGGATCATCGGCGGGATGACCTCCGATCGGCGCGAGTCCTGCCTGAGAGGCCCGCGGCCTCGGCCGGCATGTTTTCGCACAGCACCTTCACCAGGATCGAGAACCAGCCTGATTGTCCGAATCATTTTCCCTGCCCGCTGGCGCAGGCGACGATACGGGTGCGGCGCCCTGAATGGCGTACAGGGCGTCCTGGCCTGATGGTGCCCCGGTGCCCGATCGGCCCAAGCCTATCTGTCCCTACCCCCCACCTCGAAGCTGATCGAGTTCTGGATCTCGACCGTCGCCGGCCCCAGCGACATTGGGCAGCGGACTCCAGGCATGGCGGCGACATCGAACAGCTCAGTGATATGGCCCTCCAGCCGTATCCATTCGACGATATCACCCGAGGCGAGATTAACGACGAGGATGCCGCACCACGACTCGGCGTCACGGGCCTTCATCTCGCCGTCCAGCAACAGACCGTTGAAGGCACCGTTGCGCGGCTTCGACACCGTGACGATGGCATGGCCATCATGGATCGAGAGCCCGCGCAGGAAGCCGGGACAGAAGGCGATATCTGTCTTGGCGCCGCTCATCGGATCGATGCTGATGATCCGCCCGCGGCCGCTGTCGAGCGCATACAATGTGCCTCCGACCACACGCGGCGAATGTGGCATCGAAAGCTGGTCAGTGACGATGCGGTTGGTCTCGACCTCGATCAGCACCCCTCCTTCGTGGCGGCGCTCCCGCCAGCCGGCGATGACGTCGGAGCGGCTGACGGCAGTCACGAAGCGCGGCTTGCCCTTGTCCATCGCCAGACCGTTCAGATGACAGCGATCCTCCGGCGCGAGCTTCGAGATGAAGGGTGGTTTCCAGACGAGCCTGAAGCTGTGCGTCAGGTCGAGTGTGCTCAGGCAGCTATATTTGGTGTTGACGAAGACCACCCTGCCCTCGTCGTCGATCCCGACTTCATGAATATCGACATCCCCGGTGGTCTGGGCGTTGCGGGGCACCAGCACTGCGTCGAACGCCTGGTTGGCGAGCTCACCCGGCCGCAGCATGTTCTCGAGACGCCAGAGCTGGAAGAGCGAGCCGAGGTAAAGCCGCCCCGGCATCCAGCACAACCCCATCGCCCGCTGGAAATTCTGCTGGTTGAACGAGACGGTACCATTTGGATGCGAACCGACCAGGAAGAGCTGCCCGGTCTGGTACGAGGTAAAGGCAAGGCTGGTATCGTGACTGCGCAGCCAGGCGTTGAAGCCACGCGACACGGTAATGCTGGTGGTGCCCGGCGTTGCGGCAATGGGTTCCTGCCCGGGCGCGAAGGCCTGGCCGGTCGTTGGGTGTCCAGTCGGATAGGCGCTCGCGCCTGTGGAGCTTTGCTCGGTCATCATATCTCGCATTTCGATCGATGCGGGGAAGGCGGCAGCGCCTCCCCCGCCCCACATGGTCAGAGTTTGAAGGAAAGGCCGACGCGACCGCCACCGCCGCTCGCCCCGCCGCCGAAGTCGGTTTCGCCCTCGAAAAAGCCGGACACGCGGCCTGCCGTGAACAGGTTCACGCCGAGCGCGGCATGGCCATAATCGCTCGGCCGCATGCCGGAAACGTGCTGGCCGGTGCCGCCGGACAGGAAATCGAGGCCAGCCTCGCCCTTGAACTCATGTACATAATTGGCCCGCAGATAGAACACCGCCTTGCCGCCACCAGCCATGTCGAGCGCGCCGCCGATCCGTCCGCCGAGCTTCCCGCGCAGGCCGTTACGGCTGTCGAAGTCGATCGTCTGACCAAGCGCGTGGAGATCGCTGATTGCGGTCGCGACATAAGAGAGCGAAACGGTCGGCTCGACATAGAATCGGTCGGTGCCCAGGCGTGCGCCGGCCTGGAGCGCAGCGCCATAGCTGTCGCCGCTCAGCCGGTCCCTGTACCCGAGCGTCGCGTTGCGCGCTCTGATCCAGTCATGCCCGTATTGGCCGAGCAGGTTGGCGAAGAACGGTCCAGCCAGGAAGCTCGCATAGGCGCCGAGTTCAACCGAGTCCGACTGAGTCCGGTCAGCGCTGTCCCGCCCGTTGAGGTGGGACGAGAGGTAGCTGCCGGTCACGCCAAACAGCAGCCCGCCTGTTTCCGTCGTTTTGCCGGCGAGATCGAGCCCGACCTGGCCGCCATAATAATCCTGGCGGTAGCCGGTTGCGATGCTGGTCCCGTCGAGCGATCGCGTCCCGTCCTGATTGGTGACTCCGGCATAGATCTGGCCCCAGAGTCGCTGGCCGAAGCCGTCGCCATCCACGAGACGCGCATCGCGCTTCTCGCTGATATGCGCATCCCACGCATCCTCGGCACGGAGCCAGGTTGCCTGTGCCGCACGGGGGATGTTGAGCGTGCGGTACACCGGCGCGCCCGCCGCGGCGGTCAAGCCGTACGCACCGGCCACGGCGTCATAGCGTATGCCATAATGCAGCAGGCCGATATCGGGATTGGTGATGGAGAAGGCATCCGCAGCACTGCCCGTGCCGCCCTTCACCACCGTGACCGGTGACGCGAACAGATGCAGGTCGTTCTCGGCGATATTGAGGATGATGCCGGTGTGGCCGGTCGCGGCCCCTGCCACCTCGAGCCGGTCGGCCGTTGCGCCGTCGAGGTCGACCGCCAGCGATGAACTGCCCGAGCCGACAAAGCTGCCCGACAATTTCAATACGTCGCCGGCCATGCCGTTGCGGAAGTCGATCAGGCCGCTCTGGTTCGTGAACGTGGCGAGATTGGCGAAGGCGATTGTTCCCGCCTTGACTCCCGGCGCAACGAATAGCGTCCCGCTATTGACGAAACTGTCGCCGCCCCCACCGAAATCGCTGTCCTTCGTCGCGACGAACACGCCGCTGTTGTTGAGCACATCGGCACCCGCGCCCAGTTTGACGGCGCCAAGTATCCTGCCGCTGTTGTTGACGGTGATCCGGCTGCTGGCATGGCCGTAATAGTCGAGCCCGGCGGTCGCTTCGATCGCGAAGCCGTCGCCGGCGGTCGCGATGGTACCGGCATTGTTGATCGTGCCCGTCGCGCCGTAGAGATCGATCAGGATCCCGTCGCCGGAGCCGCCATAGACCGGATCGCGATGGCCTCCCCCGATCACGCTCGCGCCCTTGCCGATCGTGATGACGCTGTCGCCGAAGAAGGTTGAAGCGAGAATCGCGGTATCGCCGCTTGAGACCGCCGAGCCGGTGACCGTGATGGCCTGGCTGTACGCTCCAAGGGTGCGGGCGTAGATCGCGACACCGCCACTATGGATATTGCCCGCCTTGATGGCGAGATCGCCGAATGTCACCGAGGCGATACCCGCCGAACTGGTGCCCGTGGTCGTGATGCTATCGACATCGACGCTGGTGCTGCCCCCGAACGCATAATTGACCGCAACCACGCCATTGCTGTGCGCACCAGTGGTCGAGATCGTGTTCGCCACGACCCTCACCGTCGGGAGGGCGGTATCCGCCAGGGCCCCTGTCCTGTCGTTTCGTCCGGTGCGGTCGCGCCCGGCGATGATGCCGGCCGAGTAAGCGCCCGTCGTGCTGATCGAGGTGATGTCGACGCCGTCAGCGAAGGAGATCGCGCGGATTCCCTCGGCAAAGCTTCCGCTGGTGCTGATCGCGCCGCTGTTGGTGATCGTCGAATGGCCGGTGCTACTGATCGCATAGAGCCCGCGCGCGAACCGGCCCTCAGTCTTGACCGATCCGCTATTGTTGATCGTCAGGTCCGCCGAACCAAAGGCAAGCACGCCATAACTGTTCGCACCCGTCGTGTTGATGGCGCCGGTGGTGGTGATGTCGACGGTTCCAAAGGAACTGAACGCCCGGACGCCCGAGGAGAAATCGCCCCTGGTCGAGACATCTCCCGCGGTTACGGTCGCCGCCCCGCCGATCGCGGCGGCGTAAATGCCGGTTGCGAGGTCGCCTGCGGTTGAAACCGGGCCATTCGCCGCAATCGTCACGTTCGGCCCCACGGCATAGATGCCGCTCGCCGCGTCGCCGAGCGTCGAGACCGGGCCTGCCTTGATGTTCACCGTCTGACTGCCGCCATTCTGATAGCCGGTGTCGATTGCATAGATACCGGTCGATTTGGCACCGACCGTCGAGACGCTGCCGACATCGATCGTGATGTTGCCCGGCTCCTGCCCGGTGTTGAAGGACGCCGACGCGACCGCGGTGACGCCTTCCGCCCAATAGCCGGTGCTGATGATGTTGCCGGCGGTGATATCGACATTGCCATGGCCGATCGCCCTGATCCCCTGGCCGAGCTGCGTGCCGGCGTCCTCGGTGCCCGAATGCGTCGTGACGTTGCCGACATTGATCGTGACATTGTCGCCGGCGAGCGCGACGATGCCGGCCCCGTTGGTGACAATCGTACCGGCGGTCACGGTCGCATCGCCGTGATCGCCATAGCCGGCGCGTACGTCGATGCCGGTGCCGACGCCGCCGGTGACGGTGCCGGCGTCGACGGTGACGCTCCCGCTATAGCTGGCGGCACGGATACCGTGCCCGAGGAAACCGCTGGTATCGACGCTGCCGGCCTTGATCGACACGTCGCCCGAGGCGGTGAGCGCGTAAATGGCGTAGCTGTGGTCACCCTTGGTGGCGACCGAGCCGACGTCGATCGTGACCGGACCGTTGCCATAGGCATGGATACCGTCCGCCCCGGCGCCGATGGTCGTCACGCTCCCTGCGGTGATGCTGGTGCTCTGCGTCGCGGCGGTATCGATGGCGTTGGCGCCGTCGCCGCTCGTCGCGACGGTACCGACATTGATCGTGACGTTACCGCCATAGACATTGCCGTCGGCGTCGACGCCGTTCCCTGCCGCAACCGCAATGCCGGCGGCATGGGTGCCCGATGTTGTGATCGTCTGCCCGGTCACATCGACATCGCCGCCCTGAGCGCCGGCGAGGATGCCGCTCGCGTCGGTACCCCTGGTCGTGACTGAGCCGACATCTATGGCGATCTTGTGGCCGGTGCCGTCATAGCTGCCCACCTGGACGTTCAGGCCGTTGGCATCGTCGCCGAGCGTGGCGAGATCCCCGACACGGATGGTGGCGTCGCCATTGGCGATATAGGCGTTGATGCCGTTGCTCCCCGCGCCGCCGGTCGTAATCGCGCCGCTGTCGATCGACAGGTTGCCACCCTGCAGGATTGCAAGAATGCCCGCCGAATGAACCCCGGTGGTCGTGATTCCGTCATGCACGGTGAAGCTCTGGTTCGAGGAGAAACCGTTGGTGATGATGCCCGAGCTGTGGTCACCCGCCGTCGCGATCGACTGGATGTCAGCCGTGACGTTGCCATAATTGTCGCTGAGCGCGATGCCGCTTGCGTCGCGGCCAAGCGCGACCGCGCCCTTCGTCACGACGTTGCCGGCGGTCAGGTTGATGTCGCCCTCGTTGGTGGTGATGATGATCCCGCGCGCACGCTGGCCCTCGATCGTTGCGTCGCCGACATTGGCGTTCACGGTGCCGCCCGTCAGCACGACAAGCCCGGCGCCGAGATCACCCCTGGTCGTGATCGAGCCTGCATCGACCGTCACGACATGGCTGGCGCCCTGATAGGCGTTTGAGCCGCCGACATAGATGCCGGCCGATCCGGCACCGTCGGTGCTGATCGAGCCCACCTTGATCGTGGTCGCGCCATATTGGCTGTAGTTCACCGCGTTGATCGCGTTCGAATGGTCGCCATGCGTCGCGACCGAATCGGCGGTCACGTCGATAGCGCCATAGACGCTGGTTGCCGCGATACCCGCGGCGCTGCCGCCTTTCGTCTCGACGGTGCCGGCCTTGACCGAGATATCGCCGAGCCCGCCTGCATAGATGCCCCAGGATGCATCGCCGCTGGTCGCGACGTGGTCGACGGTGACGCTGGTCTTGCCGGTCGCGTAGTTGATCGCATCGATGCCGTCCGATGCCTTGCCGCTGGTCGTCACCGTGCCGGCGGTGACGGTGATGTCGCGATCGGCCTGGCCATTGTCATGGACGCGGTTCGAGATCGCGTAGATCCCTGCAGAATAGTCGCCCTTGGTGCTGACCGTTCCGGCCCGCACCGTCACCGCGGCGCCGACCGCCATGATGCCGCCGGCATCGCTGTCGTGACCCGTACCGGCGCCGCTGGTGGTGACGGTATCGGCAATCACGGTGGTGGTGCCGCCCGAATAAGCCACGATTCCGCGCCCCGCATCGCCGCTGGTGGCGACGGTGCCGGCCTTGACGGTCGCGTCGTGCTCATAGCTCCAGGCGTTGATGCCGTCGGAGCCATAGCCGCTTGTCCTGACGCTGCCCGCGTCGATGCTGATCGCGCCGTGATAGGCGGCGGCATTGATGCCCGTCGAGGCGAGCCCGCTGGTTGAAACGCTGTCGGCGGTGATGGTGATCCCACCGGTTGCGCCGCCGAGATTGGTGTTGGCGTAGATGCCGTCGGCACGGTAGCCGCTGGTCGCGACGGCCCCGGCCTTGATCGTCATGTCGCCATAGCCGATGGCGTGGACCCCGTCGGCGCGTGAACCCGAGGTCGTGATGTGATCTGCGGTAATGGCCGTTGTACCGGTCGCAAAGGTGTCCGCGCCATGCGCATAATCATCCGTTGTGGTGACCGTGCCGGCGTCGACGGTGACGTCGGTCCCGGACACCAGGCTGGCGCGCGCCGCGGCGGGAACCAGCGTCGGATCGAGCAGGGGCACCGCGGCAGCGCTCGTGCGCTGGGTTGCGACGCCCGTCACGGTAATGCCGGCTGCGGCATTGCCGCGCGCGCGTCGCACCGGACCGGTGTCGCGCCGAACGGTCAGGTCGAGTGGCAAAATGGGTGCGTGCGCACCACTGCGGGTCCCCTGCGGCGGCAGCGCAATCGCGCTGAGCGTCAGCAGCGGCGCCGGGGCTGCCCGGGCGGGAGCGGCACCGACCAGCAGCGCGGCGGCGGTCGTCGTCAGGCATGTTCCGAAGCGAAGCCGTTGCAACGATCGACCTGAACCCGAACCCTGGCCGATGGCGAACCCATTTTTCCACATGAAGCTGATCCCCGTTTGCTTGGAGGGCTGCATCGCGTTCGGACACGCCCCTTCTGGCCCTTCGACGCCGGGCTGCGCGGAAAACCGTAAAACGGTCGATCAGAATGTGTGGCGGAACCCCAGGCGGATGCTGCGCGGGCGGAGCGGCGTCATCTGGTGGTCGTCATAGCTGAAGGTGGGCGTGCCAAATGCGAAGCTGTTGGCAGCTGAATCGAACAGATTGTCGACGTCGATCGAAATGGTGCTGCTGCTGACACTGAAATCGACGCCCCCGGACGCAAGCCAGTACCCGCCCTGCCCCAGCATCGAGGTTATACTATCGCTGCCCAGGACTGAGCGGCCTACATGGTTGAGCGATGCCCCTGCCGAGATCCGATGTCGGTCATCAATTGCACGGCTATAGGCAACCGAGGCCGCGAGCGTGTCGCGCGCGACGTTCGGAAGCGAGGTGCGGATCACTTGATCGAGCGTGGCGTCACGGCCTGTCACCGTTCCGCCCGCAAGCGTGGCGGCCAACTTGACCTCCCACGCATCATCGGGCTTCCAACGCATGCTTGCACTCAGGGAGCGGACTTCGCCGTCGCCAATATTCCGGGTCTCGGGCAGGCCGTTCGCCGAGAGGATATCCGCCTGGATGTTTCGCCACCGGCTGATCGCGCCCGAAAATTGGGCCGACAGGCGCGCACGGCCATGCGCCGCCAGCCGAAGCCCGACCTCGAGGCTGTCGATCCGATCGGCGTCATACTCCTCGATGATCCCGCTCGCGGTCTGCCCACCCGGGCGATAGCCTTCGCTGAAGCGTCCAAAGGCGAGCCATGCCGGGGTCGGCGACCAGCCCAGCGCGAGTGAGGGTACCGCGAAAAATTCATGCCGGACGCCACTGAAATGCGGCTCGCTCCCTCCGGGAATCTTGGCAGCGTCACCGCTTTTTTCTTCTGCGCCGCTTGCGAGGCCGACAAGCCGAACCGAGGTCAGGCGACCGCCCGCCGTCAGCGAGAGGCGGCTGCCGAGATGGGCGGTCAATTCACCGAAAAGGGCGATTTCGGTAAGCCCATTATGCGCTCGCCCGAGCGAGCGTTCGAACCCGTCGAGCAGGCTGGTTCGGATCTGTTCGGTCCGGCTGTCGAGCACGGACAGTCCGGCTGTCCAGCCGAGCACCGCGCCCTTGCGGCTCGACAGACGCGCCTCCTCCGATACGAGCCGGATCGCGTCGCTCTGGTGATAAAGGGCGGCCGCGTTGCCGTCATTCGGCAGGAAGGACTGGCGCAGATTCTGGTCGACGATGTCGGTGGTCGAGGTCAGGTCGACGCCGCCAATCCGTCCCGAGACGGTAAGATAGCCGGTGCGGAAAAAATCGGACGATGGCTCTGCCGCGATGCTCGACCGCGTCAGCGGCGGCAGGCCGCGCTCGGCATATTGAGCGTCGCGATTGCGAATGTCCTGGACGATGGCGCCGAGGTCGATCAGCCAATCTGCCTCGAGCGGCACCCGCAGAGCGACGCGTCCACCGAGAGTATCGGACCGGTTGACGTCGGTGCGGCCCCTGCCCGCATCGTCGATATAGCCGCCGTCACGCGCGACATAGCCGACCAGTCGCATCGCCGCGGCTCCGCCGAACAGCGGCAGGTTGACGACCCCGCCCGCATCGCCGCCCGCAGTGCCGTGCGCGATCACCGTACCGCCGAGCCAGACATCGCCCGATCGCGTCGTAGCATCCGGCGGCCGCGGTGCGATGCGGATCAGACCAGCTATCGACCCTGCGCCATAAAGCGTACCCTGCGGGCCTTCGAGGATTTCGACGCGATCCACATCGTACAGGCGCAGATTGGGGTCTGGCGCATTGTAGGTCAGCCTGACGTCGTTGACATAGAGACCGACCAGCGCAGCGCTCGATCCATTGAAACTGCTGTCGGCGATACCGCGCAGGAACAGCTTGTCGCGACCTGGTCCGAGATGGGTCGACTGGACGCCCGGTGCGAGGCGCGCGATCGCGCTGGTATCCGGCGTGCCGCCAAAGCGGGTGAGCGCCGGTCCCTCGATCACCGTGATGCTGGCGGGATAGGCCGAGAGCAGAACGACATGCTTGCTGGCGGTCACGACAATATCGGCGGGTATCGGAACGGAAGGTGGCGGCCGTGAGCGTCGGCCGGTCTGCACCGCTCGCCGCGCCACAATCCGCCAGCTTGTCGGGGTAACCCTTATCGCTTGCGCCGGCGTCTTTTCGAAAAGGCGCGTCAGCACCTCGTCCACGGATGCGTCCAGGTGAAGCGAGGGGCCTCGCGCGGCGAGTAGCGCCGGTGTCGTTGCTATGATCGTGACCCCTGCCTGGGCGGAAATCCGCGCGACGCTCGTCGCCAGAGGCGCGGCCGGCAGATCGAAGCGATAGCGCGGCGCGGCATCGGCCGCGGTTGCACTCAGAAACGCCGCGCCACAGCTGATGACAACGCCGCTAGTCAGGCTTCGCACGAACGCGGCCACTCCAGATCCAGCCGTCAGCGCGACGGTCGACCGATATTCCCAATAGCGGCCCGAGTCCCTCCAACGCCCCGTCTTTATCCGCGCCAAGGACAATGCTGCCCGATACCCGGCGGCCGGCGACATCCTGCGTCACGACGATATGGGCGCCGCTCGCGCGGTGAAGCCGCGACGCCAGTTGCGCAAGCGGGAGATCGACGAAATCGATCTGCCCGTTCCGCCAGCCGCCGATGTTCCGAATGTCCTGCTCGGCTCGCCCGATGGTGCCGCCGTTCTCGCCTACCGTCACGGTCTGGCCAGCGGTCACGGTAACCGAGCCTGCCACCGTCGTAACCCGCACCGCGCCTTGCGCCACGCCAAGGTGCATGACCTCTCCGTCGCGCTCGATATCGAATCGTGTTCCGATGTCCTCCACGAGCGCGTTGCCGGCATGGAGTTCGAAGGGTCGATGGGGATCATGCTCGACCGTGAACATTGCCTCTCCGCGGTCGATCCGGGCGAAGCGGGGATTTTTTCTGTCGAGGGTGACGCTGGTGTCTCCGTTCAGGTCCACCCGCACAGCACCCGCCAGAACGATGGAATGGCGCCCGCCGGGCTCCGTCGATACGGTGTAGAGCGCCTGCGCTGACTCACTTCGATACAGGAGAGATCCGCCGATCGCTGCGACCACGCTGGCGGCCAGTGCAAGCGGCAGCCAGCGCCGAGGCAGCCGCGCCGCCGCCGGGAATGCCGTAACGACGGGCGGAAGCACGGTCGAGGTGACCTCCTGCCGCATCGCGCGCGCGGCGTCGTCCGCGCCGATCGTCGCCTGGTCGTATAGCACGGCATGATGCGGATCGGCGGCGAGCCAGTCCGCAAGCGCTTCCCAATCGTCGAACGCAGCGTCCTGAGCGCGGATCGCCCAATCGACCGCCTCGTACCTCGCCGTCGCCTTGGCGCCGCTCATCGCTCTCTCCTCGTCCGTTTGACGCCGGGCCGTGGATCATTCCTCATCGAAACGCTCGCGAAGCGACAGGAGCGCGTCATAGACTCTGCGCAAATCCTTCTCCACCGTACTGACGCTGACGCCGAGTTCCTGCGCGATCCCCCGCTGATCCATTCCGTCGATGCGATAATGCCGGAAAATCCGCGCCGCCCTGTCTCCGACACTTTTCAGCACGGCATCGGCCGCGTCGAGCCTTTCGCGCGCGATCAGCGTGCGCTCGGCGATCGGTTGCACCACCGTCTCGCTGAGCTGTTCATGGATATAGCCCCAATCGCTATCGCGGGTTCGGCCGCGCGCGGCACCACGCCGTCCGTCCAGCACGAGCCGGTCGGCCATTCGATAGAGATAAGCGAGCGGACGGTCGATCGGCGTATCCACCGCCTGTGCCTTGAGCCACAATTCGTGGAGAATGTCCTCGACGCCGTCTTCGCCGCATCGAAGACGAAGAAACCGGGCGAGTTGGGCCCGGTGCGCCATGAACGCGGCAATGAGATCGCTTTCTCTCACATCGAAGCTCGCGTTCTCCACCGCTCGAAAGTTCCCCAATCGCAAGCGAGGGAGCGCGTCTACGCGGGTAAGGCCGAATCTGACAAGTTGGTTGGGGTCGCGACGAGTCGCAAATTCACTCCATTATAATCCGTGCGTTACGCCCTGCCGTGTCATCGTGCGAAGACGGCTTGGGTCGGTGAAACGGAGCGATATTCGTAGCGCCTCGATTTCGCGCCACTTTTTGTGAGGAGGAAGAAAAGCCCTCCGGAATCCGCAAGCGCGAAGTTTTTCTCGCCCGCTTTGGCGCTTTTCGCTTCTGCAACGGTCAGAGTCACCGATACCCCCAAATCGGAGTCCGATGTCATCAGGGATATCTCAGCTTCGCTGAGAACTGGTGATTTCCCTTGAGAAGACATGGTCGAACAGAGCCCAGTATACCTTTGTTATAAAAGGGCATTCTGGTACCATATGAAGAGATGAAAGGTAGCTGTGGTGGGCCCGGCACCTACTCAAATGAAGAATTATGTATTGAAAAACGAAAGGAAATTTCCTCCGTTTTTCGGCGATACCCCCAACGATACCCCCAAGTTCTTGGGGCGTTGGCGGCGATTTTTCCCTACCGAATTCGCAACCTAATTGCCACCTTCTCACTCCTCTTTTTTCGGGAGTAGCGGCTCGCTTGGCACGCCGGATACTGTCAACGCCACTTTCGCAAAGAAGGCGAACGACCCAGAAAACGACGTTGAGAGCGTTGAGGCGGGTACACGGAACTGGACGACCATTCATGTTCGAATGCACGAAGCGGATCCGATCCCGTCGTGGTCGCTCCTTCAGCCCGACGAGTATTCTGGTCACGCAACCCAAGCTGCTGCCAACATTCGAGTGCCTCGATCTCGCTTTGCGGGGGTGGTAGCGATGATCCACTGAGCGATCGAGCGCCGTCATCACCTGTTCACCTCGGTGGGCCGATGAGAACCGCCCATTGGAGATGAAATATGCCGATCCTCGCAATACTGCTGCTCGCGGAGCCTTCCCCGCCACTGCCGCCCTGTCGGGTGGATCAGCTTCGCGTGTCGCTCGACGGCCGCGATGGAGACTTTAACGGGATGTCGCATTCGGGAACCGAGTTCTCGATCCGCAATATCGGTAAAGATTGCATGGTGGCGGCGTTGCCAAAAGTGCAGCTCCGCGATGCGAACAACCGCATACTACCGGCCCTGCGGCAGGTGCCCCGCGAGATGCATCCCGGCCCGGTCATGATGCCGGTACGGCTCGCCGCCGGCCACCGCGCGGCGGCAGAGATTCGCTGGGTTGCCGATCCGGTCTTTCCCCGCAATCAAAGCGTACGCGCTGCCAGGATCAGCGTGAAGATCGGTGCGGGAACGCTCGAAGCACCGTTGGCGGCAACCCTCTACGGCGCGGTCGGGAAGCCCGTCACGTTCGAGCAGACCCCGCTGCGAGCAATGGAGGGCATGGCCGCGGGCTGACCGTGCGCGTAAAAAGCTGAAAATCTGGGGTTAGACCATCGTTGATATTCCGAGCCTTACGCGGGCGCTAACCGCGCCTGAAGAGCGGACGGAGGCTGGGTTTGCACCTTCGCGATTCAGGGCAGGCTGTTCGTATCGTATCTTTGGTCCGGGCACATCGCCGTAGCGATGACCCAATCTCTGCCTCACGCGGAGCAATCTGAGCTTCTTGAGCGGACACTCGTGAATGTCATCGCCTCGCCGACAATAGTGCTTCAAATGTCGGCGTGACAATCCATTGTGGTCGGTTGCGATGCCGACGGGTCAATCATGCAACAACAATGCGACAGGAGGTAGATGGTGGCTACCTGAGGTCCCCTTCGAACGTCATCGCACGAAGCCGGTGCTGCGACGACATGCGTCGCCCGCACCGGGCGACGTTGTCATATCCAACGCCGGTGCGAGAGTGGGTCGCGTGGGCGTCGTTGCTGACTTCGCCATCAGCGCCGGGTTTCGCGAGCGCCTTTCAAGGCAGGACCGGGTATCAATCAGACACAATCCCTTGCCTCGACACCTTGGAAAGAGCAGGTCGGAGCATATCGCAGGAGCAAGTCATGACCGTTAAAATCGTCGCCTTCGTCACCGTCAAGCCCGGCGCGGACGACGCATTCATTGCGGCGGCTCGCATCTGCGTGGCAGCATCGCGTGCCGAATCCGGCGTGCTCCATTATGATCTGTGGCGCGAGACCGACGGTGATCGGCGGTTCGTTTTCAATGAACTCTACACCGATGACGCCGCCGTGCGGGCGCACATGGCGTCCGACCATTTCAAGGCGTTCGGCCTGGCGGCTCGCGACCTCGCAGCCGCCCGGCCCGAAATCATCGCGACGCAGCCCGTCGACGTCGCTGACTGACCGCACGTAAGACGAACAACTAAACCTGCCCTCATTATAGCGGGACCGATCTGACCCAAAATGCGACATCCAGCGGTGCTGTCGCGATCCCCACCTTCAGACATCTGTTCATCTCGGTAAAACGCGCGTGAAGCCGCCGCCGAAGCGGGCGGGAGACGGTAGAAAATGGGACAAAACCGTCGTTCCCGGCTCCTACTGGGATGGCAGTTTTCGATGTGAGCGGACGCTCAGCTTTGCATGGATACATCGTAGATCAACCAAGGGCGGACGGGTCCTGCAAAGCCTTCCGGGATTCAACGTGTCGCGGCGCAAGCGAAGCTGCCAGTCAGCTCTTCCGAATGATCCCAAAGCCGACGTGCAACGTCTTCGCCCAGCGCTTGCGCCGGGACCTTTGCTGCGACCGGATAGCCGCGCGTCTCGCCGAGCGCGTGCGGACCATAATAGCTCCGGGCGTCGCATCGAGCGCCGTCGCTGCATAGAGTGTGGGCAGAGCACCCTGCGCTGCGGGCTGAAACAGGAACCAGAGGAAGCTGCGCGTCAGGCCAGCCGCGCTCCAGCGACCGGGTGCGTTATGCAAAAGGTCGGTGCGCGAGATCCCCGGATGCGCGACGATACTGGTCAGGTTCCAGCCACCGGCGATGCTGCGCCGCTGCAACTCCAAGCCAAACATCAGACAGGCCAGCTTCGACTGACCATAGACCGGCATCGGCACATAGCTCTGCTCGGCATTGAGGTCGTCGAAGTTGATGACACCGCTCCGCGCGGCAACACTCGATAGCGTCACGACCGTCGGCCGATCACCGCGTCGGAGCAGCGGCAGCAGTTCGCCGGTCAGCGCGAAATGACCGAGATAGTTGGTGCCGAACTGCAGCTCGAACCCGTCCTCCGTTTCCTGACGCTGCGGAGGCGCCATGACCCCCGCATTGTTGACAAGGAGATCAAGCGAAGTCCGCGCACTTCGCAAGCGTGCTCCGAACGCTGCCACCGAGGCGAGACTGGCAAGATCGAGCGGAAATCGCCCGTAGCGGAATCGCCATAGACCGGTCGTTTACTCGGGCGATCAGAAAAGTGGTCGCGCAGCTTATCGACTGACGCGCCAGACTATGTTGCCGACATCATCCGCCACCAAGAGGGCGCCAGTCCTATCGATGGTCACGCCGACCGGCCGCCCCTGCGCATGGCCGTTGGCGTCGAGAAATCCGGTCAACACATCGGCGGGCTTGCCGCCCTTGAGCGGCTGGCCGTTGGTTCCGAACGGTATAAAGACCACCTTGTAGCCCGACGCGGGTACCCGGTTCCAGGAGCCGTGCTCCCCGACGAAGGCGCCATTGGCGAAGGCCGGACCCAGCCGCGCCTCCGCCGCGAAGGTCAGCCCCAATGCCGCCGTATGCGGCCCGAGCGCGAAATCCGGCCGCGTCAAACGGGCGCGAAGCGCGGGATTGGCGGGCGTCACCCGCAGATCCTGATGCCCGCCCCAATAATACCAGGGCCATCCGAAATGCTCGCCGGCCTCCAAGTGGGTCATGTAGTCGGGAGCGAGGTCCGACCCCAACATGTCGCGCTCGTTCACCGTCGTCCAAAGCTGGCCGGAATGGGGCTCGAACGCCAGTCCGTTGGGGTTTCGCAGCCCCTCCGCGTAGATCGAGAAGGTCTTTGCCCGGGGATCGACCTTCCACACGGCCGCGCGATGAAATTCGGCCGCGATCCCGTTTTCGGCGATGTTGGTGGATGATCCGACGGTCACGAACAAGGATTTTCCGTCCGGGGCGACAATCACGTTGCGGGCCCAGTGGCCGCCCGGCGGCAGCTTCACCACGACTTCGGGCTTCGCGGTTATGTGGACGCGCCCGACGGAAAACGGCACCCGCACCAGCGCATCGCTATCCCCGATGTAGAGGTAGCCACCGAGCAGGGCCATGCCGAACGGCGAGTTCAGACCGGCGATCAGCGTGCTTCGGTATTCCGCGACGCCGTCCTGATCGGCGTCACGCAACAGCGTGATCCGGTTCGGCGACGGGACGTCAGCGCCGGCCTTCTTCATCGTCTGATCCGCTACCCAATCTTTGATCGAGCCGCTGTCCTTTTCAGGCGGCGCATTCGTCTCCGCCACGAGCACATCGCCATTCGGCAGGCGGTAGAGCCAGCGCGGATGGACGAGCCCCGTCGCATAGGCATTGACCCGCAGCCCGGCCGCGGGAGTCGGCATGGCACCGGGCGCCCATCCCTTGGCGGCGGCCACACGCATCGTTGGAAACCATTGCGGCCGGGGAGGCGTGATTGCCGGATTGGCGCCGCTCACCGCCTCGACACTCAGGCGCGCCTCGTCCGGGATGCTGAACCAGAGGATCGCACCCGCGATCGCAGCCACCAAAAGACCGAACGTTATGAGGAGGTGTCTGCGCATTGCCGTTTCGCCGATGTCACTGTTGCAAATGGTGGCCTGCTCAGCCGCCAGTGCCGGTCGCGAGCGGGAGTTGCAGTTGCGATCCCGCCCGGCCGACACGGATCGTCCAATGCTGGCCCTCCAGCGACGGGCTATCGAAATGCGCCCTGTCCGTCCCCGCGATTACCAGACGGATCCGGGATCCCCTGGCGAATACATGGGAGGTTGGTTGGAGCCGGATCGCCAGTTTGATACGGCGGTTGGCCGTATCGGTCAGCTGATCCGCCGCCAGGTCCGAATGCGTCGGTAAAGTGCTTGCGTAGCCGACGGGTCCGATCGCGCTGTGGGATGCCCGGAGCACGCCTTCGGTCACGTAGAAAGCAGCCCCTGATGGCTTAACTTCCTCAAGGTAGACAAAATAGTCCGCATCCGCGGTGGTATTTTTCAGGTCCAGCGTCACGACGGGATGGCCTGTCACGCTGGCCGGCGACGTCAGCGCCTGTCCCGTGAACGCCAGAAGCTGCCGGTCGACGGTAGCGCGGTCGCCATAATAGACCGGCGCGCCGCCAAGCGTGGTGTTCCAGCGCGTATTGTCGCCCGTCTGCGCGTCGGCGGTCGGCACATAGTCGATCGTGCCTGCCCCGGCGCAAGGTCGGGTCTCCAACGTCCTGGTCGGGCTGAAGCACAATGTCATGGTCTTGGTCGGCTGTGGCCAGGTCGACGACGATTGCCATGTGTCGATGCCGGAGGTGAACCACCGCACTCGAGGCTCCCGTTCATATCCGTTGTCCATGCCCGCGACATAATGATCGAAGAAGCGCAACACTTCGGCATCGGCATCGAAGTTGGCAGGCATTGGGCCGGTCACACTGGGCGCGTAAAAGGCCCGGACGCCGTGGTTAGCCGACGGGATGACGAGCCACTGCTGGCGCGACGTGGTGTTGCGGAAACGCTCGATCGCCGCATTGGCATAGCCCGAGTCGTACCAGCCCGCGATGGCCAGCAGCGGGGTCTGGAGCTCGTCGATCGATCGGCGATATCTGGCGGGGTCCGGCCACGCTGCCGCCCCGGACGCCCAGGCGTCGTCCCTGAACTTCACCGCCCGGAGCTCAGCCGCGCTATCGAGATTGTGCTGGTGCTCGCCGATGGCAGCCGCCACCTGCTTGCCATCCTCGTCGCCATCGACGGGACAAGGCCCGTGCCATCCGAGCTGTGCCAGCACGGGGATGGCCTCGGGATGCCCCGCGTCGAGCGCCTTGTTGAACGCGCCCCAGCCGCCGATGAAGAACTTGTTCCTGGCACCGCCGGGGAAATCGAGATCGGCGTAGAAATCATAGCCCCCGGATATCGGCGCGACCGCCTTCACCTTTGGGTTATGGTTGCGAAGAAGCATTTCCGATGTCGTTCCGACATAGGAAATGCCGTCCGCGCCGACGCTGCCGTTCGACCAGGGCTGCGCCGCGATCCAGTCGACAAGGCGGGAGCCATCTTCCACCTCCGGATCCGAAAATTCGGCAGGTCGCGTGCCGTAGGATGCGCCTGTACCGCGCACATCCGCGACGATCACGGCATAGCCGCGCAAGGCGAAGAAGGCATAATGCGGCGCGACGATCTTGCAGCTTTTCACAGGATCGGCACCGATCGCCTGCGAACGATAGTAGCGCGTCTGCTCCAGGATTGCGGGCAATCGTGGGCCGGTCGCATAACCTTCGGGAAGATAGATATCGACGGCCAGCCGGGTGCCGTCCGGCATGGCCACATAGGTTGAGCGCTTCAAGACGCTCGCGGCCGTCGCCGGTCGCACCGCCCGGCTGATCGATGGCGGCGCGTCGGGCGCCGGTGCCTGCGCGCGTGCAGCCTGATTGCCCATGGCGGCGATCCCGAGCGCGACCATCCCGCCGCATGCGAACAGATTAGACCTGAGGGTGAATGACATGGGTACCTTCGTTCATGGGCTGGTTCCCGCCGGTTTCGGCAAAGAAGGCGGCGGCCAGACGGCCGGGGCGCCCAATCGGTTCAGCAGAGCGTGATCAGAATCCGACGCGGCCGGTGATGCCGATCGTGCGGGGCCGGATGCGGTAGGCAACCTGCGGCAGCGCCAGCACCGGGCCGACCATAAACGTGGGCGCAGCCGATCTCGCGCCATCACTATCGAGGAGATTGCGGCCAAAGATGCTGATTTCGACATTCTTGTGGATGATGCCCGCGCGCAGATCGAGCGTGGCATAATCGCCGAACCGAATGCCCTGCGATGCGAAATCGGTATAGGATGGTCCGATATATTGCCCGCTGGCGCGGACATAAGCGGCGTCACCCTTGCGGCTGAAGTTGAGTTGCGCGTAGGCGGCGCCCTGCGTGCGCGGCGACGCTGGCAGGCGATCGCCATCCTTGGCGCCGATGAGGCCCGTGGTCCGGACCAGGGTGGGGGCATCCTCGGTCAGCGCCGCATTGCTCAGCGCCATCGAACCCCCGACATCCAGCCAGGAAAGCGGCTTCGCGGCTACTTCCAGCTCCATGCCATAGATTCGGGCGCTACCGGCATTGCCCGTATAGTTGATATTGTTGGAGAGCAGGGAGACCTGCAGATTTTTCCAGTCGATGTAATAGCCGGCGCCGTTCAGTTGCAGCCGGCCGCCGAGCAGGCTCGCTTTGATACCGGCTTCATAATTCCACAGGCTGTCCGATCCGTAGGAGGTCGGAATTCCGGGCCCGCCGAGGCCGGCGGTCAGATTGGCGCCACCAATGCGATACCCCCGGGATGCCTGCGCATAGAGCGATACATGGCTGGTGGGGTGATACATCACCGCAAAACGGGGGTCGTAAGACGTCTGCCGTTGCGGGATCTGCAGCGTAAGGAAGGTCGGGCCGCCGGTCAGAAGAATGCCGTTCGATACGCTGGTGATGTCGAGCTTGGTGCTGGACACGCGAAGCCCGGCCGTCAGATCCAGGCGGTGTGCGATCGTATAGGTCACCTCACCGAAACCGGCGATTTCCTGCTGCCGGCCGGTGCTGCGCAGGTTGGTGAGATTATCGGTGCCCAGGAAAGGTACCAGCCCGGGTGCAGAGATCGTCTGGCCGCCGCCGGTGTTGGCGCGAAGATAGAAGCCACCCACCGTCCACCGTAACGGCCCGCCGCCCTTGGAGCTAAGCCGCAATTCCTGCGTGTAGATGTTGGCGGCGTTGAAGGTTCTTGCCGGCGTGACATGGTCCACGATCGGAAGGCCGAAGATCGCGGCGACGGCATCGGTGTAGAAACCGCCATCATCGATGCTGTCGACCGTTCTGCGGATATAGGTCGACGACGAAAACAGCGACACCGCGCCGAAATCATAGCGAAGGCCGAGGTTTGCGAGCGTGCTCTTCGCGGTATTGCTATTGGACGCCCGCTCGGTCGTAACCTGGCCGTCGATGCCTGCGGGCTGCGCATAGAGGCTGTCCCCCAGCGCATAGTCGCGGCTGTTCTGGTAGGCGCCGGTCAGCGATATGGAGAATTCTTCGGTCGGCTTCGCGGCCAGGGCAATCCGCCCGCCATAGGTCTTGTTGCGGTTGGCGTCCCTCTGGCCGGTGCGGATGTTATCCACCCACCCCCCTTCGTTGAACCCGTATCCGACAGCGCGAATCGCCACGCGATCCGAAACGAGCGGCACGTTCACCACCGCATCGCCCCATTGCGAGCCCGCGCCGTCCTTGGTCGAGGCAACGGTGCCTTCGACCGATCCCGAAAATTTGGTCATGTCGGGCTTGTTGGTGATGTAGCGGACGGCGCCGCTCAGCGAGCCGGAGCCGAACAGTGTTCCCTGCGGGCCGCGCAGCACCTCGACACGCTCGATATCCACGATGCGCAGATTGGTGGTGGTCAATCCGGCGGTGGCGGGATCGACGGGTATGTCATCGAACAGCACTGCGACGGTGGGCTGCTTGAGATTGAGCGACGTGTCCGTAGTCACGCCACGGATCGTCAGATTGGTGTTGTTGCCGCCGCCTGCGCCCGGATTAATGAGGCCGGGCGTATTGGCGACGATGTCTTCCAACTGGGTGGCGCCGCGCCGGCGGAGCTGCGCTCCAGTCTCGGCGGTGATGCTTGCGGGCACGTCGATCAGGCGCTGGCGGCTCTTGTTGGCGGTAACGATGATGTCGCCCGGTACGGCGACAGGATCGCTGGCGCCGCTTGGCCCGGCAACCGGATCGGCCGAAGCGAGGGCGTTCTCCGCCGGCGCGACGACCGCGCCATCCGATAAGGACGAGGCCGAAGCGGCGCGAACGATCGCGATCGCTCCGCTCCTGTCCCGCCACGCGACGAAGCCGCTTTTGTCGAGGATCGCGCCAAGTGCCGCCTGCGCCGAGGCGGTCCCGCGAAAACCTTCTGAGCGGATGCCACGAATTTGATCGGTCTTGTAGATGATCGGCAGGCCGGACTGCCGGCTGAACATATCGAGGGCCGATTTCAGGCTTCCCGCGGCGATGTTGAAGGAACGGTCCTGCGCATGCACCGGCGCGGCCACCGCGACGATGCACAGGCTGGATGCCAAAAGTACCGGAAAGCCGATGGTCCGCATGTATCTGTCCCCCTTATCGGCGCCTGCTCTGCGCAGCCCGCCGGAAGTGGAGACAGCCGGCTGTCGTAAAAATGTAATGCTCAGCCAGAAATTTTTACGGTGGACGCCGTTTCCTCGACCTTGAGCCCATAGGCATTGCGCAGCAGCCGCACGAAAGCATCGGGATCGGACGCCGGAAACGTACCGCCGATGCGGATGGCCGCCGCTTCCGGATCGGTGATCACCATTTTCCTGACATTGTATCGATTGAATTCGGCCGCCGCGTCGGACAGGCTTGTCTGATCGAAATCGAGCATGCCGCTCCGCCAGGCCAGGGTGCTCTCGACGCTCTCCTCCGATCGCGTCGTCACGAGCGTCGCCGGGCCGCGGGCGAGCGCAATGTCGCCCCCCACGATCACCGCCGAACGCACGGTATGATTGTCGGCCACCTGATCGACGCGGACGCGCCCCTCAAGCACGGCGACCGTAACCGCGTCGCCCTCACGGCGGACCGAGAATTTCGTACCAAGCACGGTGACCTGGCGATCGCCTGCGTGAACGACGAAGGGCAGGCCATTCAGATGCGCCACTTCGAAGAACGCCTCGCCCTTGTCGACCCACACTTCCCGCTTTCGGGCCGTGACCGTCGCTCTCACCGATGTGGCGGTGTTGAGCTGGACATGGCTGCCATCGGAGAAGTCGACCATCTTCCTGCCGCCGATCGGCGTCGCGTAAGCGGCCGCCACGGATGAGGGGTTCGGCCGGAAGATCGGCTGCCATGCGGTGTAGGCAATGCCGATGAGAACGACGATGGAGGCGGCGATGGCCGCCGGAAGCCAGCCGGGGCGGCCCCAACGATAGCCGCGGTCGTTAGCCGGCCCGCGTTGCTTGCCGCCCAGCGCTCCGATGCGATCAGCCTCTTTCCAGCTATACTTCAGGCGCCAGTAGGCGGCCTTGTTACCATCGGCCTCGGCCAGCCAGGCTTCGAATGACGCCTGGTCGTTCGCATCCCAGTCGCCATCCTCCTGCGCGATAATCCACTGCGCCGCTCGATCGGATGCCTGTTCCGCGCGGCTCACGACTCGTCACCCTTGCTGCGGCTGCGGGCAAACCGCTGGCGAACGATTTTCCCCGGCCCGCCAAGCATGTGATCCGCCAAAGCTCTCATCCCCATCATCACCTGATGGCTCACCGCATCCTTGCCAATCCCCAGCCTGTCGGCGGTTTCCTGGACATTGAGCCCCTCGATCTTGCGCAACTTGACGATTTCGCGGACCCGCGGGCTGAGCTTTTCAAGCCCTACCTGGAACTGGCGCAGCGCCTCACGGCTATCGAGATGACGATGGGTTTCGTAGATATCGACGGCGCGATCGACCGTTTCCAGATCCGCGACCAGATCGAACGAAACGATCCGCGCGCGCTTCGCCTGGTTGATCAGATGATTGCGCGCGATCGTGAACAGATAGGGGCGGGTCGCCAATGGCAGGCAGGTTCGGGCGCTCCCGATCGCCAGTTCATAAACGTCGTGCCTCAGATCGATCACGTCGTCTGCAACTCTCCAGTTGCGCTGGATGAAGCGCGTCAGGGATCCTTCGAGAGGTAGCACCTCTCGACAGAACCAGTCTTCGATGGCCTTGTCGTCGATCATGATCGCGGTTCGGTTTGCCCCCTACTGCCAGATGTGTCCTTGCGGTAGACAATCGGCGCGCGGAAAAGTGTAATTCTCTCCGTAGCCCGCAGCCGATATTTTTGAAGGCACGGTTTATCCCGGTCCACCGGTCCCAGCCCGGTGGAAAGGCCCCTTGGGCGGACACAATTAGCACGCGAGATTTACTTTAGGCGCCACGCAGTGCAGCAGCTAGCGATGCGGCCGAGCAGATCGGTTGTGCGCGGCGTCGCGCGATGTCGCGGAAACGACATGTCGGTTCTTCGAGAAGCTTGAGCGACCCGGCTCGTGGTCGTCCAGACCGACCGGCAAAACCAGCGATGGACCGGGTTAAATGTACTTCCTCGGGCCGCCGCCGCTCCGAGCGGATGCCCACACAATACTGATGAGCGGTAGCCGGACCATCAACTCAGGATCGATCGATGACCGGTCCCTCTCTTTGTAGAAGGGGCGCGGAGCGGTCATCGCACGACCAGTCAACTGAAGGGCGGTCCCGACCAATTATCGACCTTCGGGGCGAGCCCGCCCCACCCCGGCTGCTGATCGACAGGATCGCCCCTGCGGTGCATCAAGGGCTCGCCACGAGGCTGATTTAGACGATGATCGCGCGCGTATCGAAGGCCGTGCGGAAAAGCCCTTCATGCACGTCAAGATCGGGATCATAGCAGCAACGGCGTACCAGATGGATCTGATAGTCCGCATCGCTGGCCCAACTTATGCTGGATAGAACCACGCCGCTGCTCGTTATCCCAGCCATCACCAAGGTATCGATACCCTGGACTTGCAGATCAGCATGCAGCGACGTGCCAAAAAAGACGTTGACGCGGGGACATGCATAGAGCCGATCATCCGGAAGAATCGCCAATCCGGCCGCTGGCTGTGGGTCGCGAAACCGGCCTGTGGTCGTGAGATTGGTGACCAGCCGGTTGCGATCGCTTGCCGCCTCGTAATCCACGCCAAGCGCGAAGTTTGCGAAGATGACGGGACGCCCTGTGGGCCGCCAAGAGGCGATCAACAGATTGGCCTGATCCAATAGCGGTGGCTGGCGCTCCGCGAACAGGAGATCGAAGACATCGGCCTGGAAGTGCATTAGGATAAGTGCGGCCCGGCCCACTTCAATGTCGTCAATTTTCATCATATAAAAATCGTCCATAAAAGCGGGTGCGACGCATCCATCGTCACACCCGCTCACTGCTTATCGGAATACGACTTTCAACTCGGCTCCATATGTCCGCGGCAATGCTGGTGTCAGGGCCTGGATGAATGGCAGGAGGACGATCGACTCGGCATTGTAGCGCTTGTCGAAGATGTTTTTGCCAAAGAAGGACAGCGTCCATCTGTCGGAACCGACGTTGATGCGTGCGTCGACGAGATCCACCGCCGACCGCCGCGATCCAGGCGTATTCGCGATATCGAACCACTGTGGACCCACGCGTTGGTAATCCACTCGGATACTCCCCCGCAGCGTATCGCTGAGCGTCGCGTCATACTGCGCGCCAAGATTTACGGTGTATTCGGGCACATTCGGCAGCCGATTTCCTTGCGCGGTCGGGTCGCTCGGAAAGCTTTTGATTTTGCCGTCCGTCAGACCACCAGCAATGAAAAATGTGAACGGCTTAAACCGGATCGTGCTGTCGAATTCGATACCCTGAATATTCGACTTGGCGATCGGATTGATCGTTTGCAGTGTCGCTGCCGGAATGAACTGAAACTGCTGCAGGTTACTCACCCGGCTTCGGAAAGCGGCGACATTCAATTGCACGCGACGATCGAGGAAGCTGGTTTTGAAACCGACTTCCAGCGCTCTATTGACCTGTTTTCCGTACTCGCTGGGGACGCTGTTGTTGGTGAGCGTAGCGGTTTGCGCCGGGTTAAACCCGCCGCTGACGAAGCCCTGCCCGTAGTCGATGTACAGATTGAGGTTGTTTAGGGGCTTATAGCTGATGGTCAGCTTCGGCTCGACACCTTCATATGTTTGTCTGCGGACACTCCCACTAAACGTCGAAAAGGCCGGCGGTGAAATGTTGGTCTGCTCTCGTTGCTCCCGATCGTACCGAATGGCGCCAGCGAGATTTAGCGTTTCCGTGATCGGAACATTCACCTGCGCGAAGGCGGCATAGACATTGTAGATATATTTATCGTTGACGATGGCCAAGGTCGGATTGACGCTGCCGGCGGGGAATGGGCCTACTCCATCAGTTACGATACCGTTGCCCGTGTCCTGACCGGTCGTGGTACTGTCGTTCCGATTGATATGGGCGTAGTAGCCGCCGACGATGTAGCTGAAGCCCTTTACTGGTTTTGACGTATATTTCAGTTCCAGAGTTGAAGTCGTGGTCTTGAACGCCGCGCGTTGTGTGGTGTCGGCAACAGGAGTGTAGGGAAAGCCGTCTGCCACAATATGCTCATAAACATAAGTGTGCGCCGGGGTAAGCACGAGGTTGCCTGGCCCGACGTCATAGTCAACAACGGCGCTCATCCCATATTTGTTCTGCACGTCTCGACCGATGACGTTGGAGAGAAACGGAATGCTCGTATCGTCGGTGTTGAGTACCCCGATCTGAGTCACGTAATTTACCCCGGCCCCTTCGAATCGCGAAACATTGCCGCGGATGCTTACGGTAAGATTCTGCGTTGGCGTGAGATCGAGCCTCGCGCGGGCACCCCGCTCGAAGAGCGGATCAACGTTGCGCTTTGTCGTCGCGTTATAGAAGAAGCCGTCGTTGGAGCGCTGATATGCACCGACCCGGAGATACGCTTTGTCTACAGCGATCGGGATATTGAGCGACGCCGTGGCCTTAAATGCATCTGCGTTGCCATATCCTGCGCTGGCCGTGGCCTGAAAGAAGTCGGTCGGCGGCTTAGTGCGAATGACTATGGCTCCGCCAATCGCATTGCGGCCGTAAAGCGCCCCTTGCGGACCCTTCAGCACCTCGATCTGGTCAATATCGAACAACTCTTGATTGAGCTCCTCGGCCGAGGCGAGCTGAACTCCATCGACGATGACAGCCACAATCGAGTCGGCTGAGCGCGCCTGGGCAAGACCACGGACTGTCACGAAGGCTTCTCCGGCACGATCGACTTGGCTGATCGTGATGTTCGGGATCGATCTCACAAAATCTGACGGTCGGCTTATGCCCCCTTTCTCGATCGTCTCCGATGTCAGCACCGATACGGTGGCCGGCGTATCGAGGAGCGACGCATTACGCCTGGTCGCTGTCACTACGATGTCACCGATGGGCTGATCAGCTGAGCCTGCAGCCCCGGTTTGCTCTACGGGCGCCGAAGTCGCAGCCGATGGCCCTGCCTTTTGGGCCTGGGCCGGAAATCCATAAATCTGCGAGATGACAACCGCCAACGCGGTTCCTGATGCACGTGCATAGAATCTGGTTTGTGTATTCATCGACTTTCCCCTTTTGGTAGTTACTTGAACACTGAGTCATCACTCATCAGATTTTGGATTTTATTTCAGATGATTTAGGATCAGATCGCGCGCGGCCGCTCGGTGTTTGGCCAAAATGACCGGTACGCTGCCACGAGAAGCGCAACAGCGGGGACAGTGGCAAGCAGCGAAACAAGCATGGCTAGCCGCAGTGCGGATGCCGGCGACGCGCCGCCATTTGTCATCGCTTCGCTGATCGCGCCGATCACATACGGGCCGAGCGCAGTCCCCAGGAAAACCTGACAGACGATATAGGCAGCCGATGCCGTGGCCCGATTGCGCGGCGGGGCAAGGCTGTTCACATTGGCTGCGCCCGGCGCGACATACATCGCGGAGAAAAAGTTGAACGGTATCGTCATCAAGTACGCCGCGTTCTTGCCCGGAAGCAACACGATCGCCACCATCGCTGCGGTAGCGACCGATACCGCAACCGCAGCTACGACCAAGCGGCTACGCTCTCCGTGACGCTCAACCATATGGTCGGTTATGGCACCCCCGATGGTTACCCCAAGAAAGCCCATCGTCGCGTAAGACAGGCCGAGGACAAGGCCAACCTCCGAGGTCGAAGCCCCGTGGATGCGTTGGAAGAAAACAGCCAGCCAGGCGAGCGCCCCGGCAGTGAGAAAAAAGCAGCCCGAAAAACCAAGGCTTCCAAGCACCAGCGGTCGACAAGAGAATATGGCGTGGAACGCTTCGGGATCGCGGTGCTTCAAATTCTGGCACCAGGTCGTGAAGACATAGATACCATAGCCGAGCGTTCCCCACTGAGAAGCGCCGCCAAGCAAGGCGATAATCAACATTGCGCCGAGTCCAATGCACAATGCCGCCGCAACATTCGTGATTGCCGCGCGGCGACCGCCAGCCCGCCAGACCAGGATTAGACCGCTCAAGGGAAGCAGGGCCGCCAACTCGGCCCCTATCGCGTGAAAGGGACGTGGGTGCGGTTCTACCGTCACACCATCCGCCGCGCCGCGCCGCGGTTCGCGCAGGCTGAAAACCCATGCAGCAAGGGCAAGTCCTGGCAAACCGACCAGGATGAAGGCAGCCTGCCACGCCCTGAGCCCGAACGGCGCCATCTCAGGCAAGGGGAAAGCCTGCTTCCAGTTGTCCAGAACAACGCCACCGACGATCAAGCCGAGTCCAGCGCCGACGAAAATGCCACTGGAATATATCGCCAGCGCTGTGGTTCGCAGACGCTTGGGAAAATAGTCGTAGAGGAGCGAGTACACGGCCGGCGACGCGCTCGCTTCTCCAACGCCAACCAACATGCGACAGGAAGCGAGTGATATGAAGCTGCTGGCAAAACCGGACAAGGTCGTCATCAGGCTCCACAATGTAAGCCCTGCCGAAACCAAACGGGTCCGGTTTATTAAATCGGCGGCCCGGCCCAGTGGAATCCCAAATACAGCATAAAAAACAGCAAACGATGTGCCGAGCAGAAAGCCCATCGCGCCGTCGCCGATCCCTAAATCATGTTTGATATCTTCGGCGAGAATCGACAAAACCTGACGATCCAGGAAGTTGAAAACATAGACCAGCATAAGGACAAAAAGAACGTAGTTGCGATAGCGGGTGCTGCGCTCCCCGTCTCCGCCCGGCGTGGTCAGACTCATGTCATTTGTCTCCGGCAAGCCGGGCAGCGCCGCTGCCCGGCTCTACCAACTAGAAGCTGAAGCCTGCGGTAACGCCATAGGTCCGCGGTGCCCCGATGTAGACTGAGCGGAACGTTCCGATATCGACACCGGTCGTGGCATAAAGGGTGTTGGTGAGGTTCTTGGCGAAAATCGAGAGTTTGTATTTCTTATCGGCGGTCGTAAAACCGATGCTGGCGTTCAGCAGGCCATAACCCGAGAGGAAATAGGTGTTCGTCTCATTAAGGGCCCGGCTGTCAGTATGATCATAAGCGACATTTAGGGATGCCGTGCCGGCGCTGCCGACGGCAGTCTCATAGCTTCCAGTAAGGGAGTATGTCCATTTAGGTACGCGAGTTAGTTTCAACTGAGCGGCGAGTACCGGATCAGGTATGCCGTCACCTGTTAGATCGAGGCCGTTATAGGAGTTATACTTTGCGTCGGTGTAGGCCAGCGTACCGCCGAGCGACAGGCCGCGGACTGGAACGATGGTCAGCTCACCTTCAACGCCCTGGATGCGGGCGCTGGCCGCGTTTATCACCCGCTGCTGGGCCTGCGGGGTCAAGACCTGCCGCTGCAGATTCGTAAAGTCGTTGCGGTAGAGCGAGACGTTCGCGCGCACATGGCGGTCAAACAGTTGCGACTTGATTCCGATCTCGTAGGCATCGACGTTTTCGGGATCATACGGCCCCGCCAGACCGACCGAGTTGCGAAGGTTGTAGCCGCCCGACCGGAAGCCGCGGGTATAGGAGCCGTAGATCGTCAGATCCTTGGTCGGCTGCCATTTCACGCCAGCTTTGGGCGTGAAATCACGCCAGGTATGTCCGTCATCGGTGCCATAGTTGCACGTCGAGAAGGTCAGCGAACATTGGCCGAAGTTTGCGACCTGCGCATGCTTGTGCTCGATGGTGTACCGGCCTCCCAAGGTTAGTGTGAGGTTCTGCGCAAATCGCCAGTCAGCTTGTGCGAAGATGCCTCCAGCCGTGTGATCCTCGATACCGCGGCCAGCGCTGCTGCTACCGCCTGTGGCGATGTTGGCATTGCTCGCTGTCGTTCGATTCTCTTGGTACTCCATATGCTGACTGAAAATGTTGCCGCCGAAAGTCAGGTCGATGGCGTCGCCGATCTGACCCGCGTACAGGAGCTCGCCAGTCACCTGATGCTGCCGCAGCCCGGTCGGGCTGTTAAACTGGAACAACGGCGCGGTGGTACCGTCAATTTCGGTCTGGTCATCGACCTTGAGAGTACGGTAGCTCGCCGTTGCCGTTATCTTCCCGGTGCCGACATCGAGCACGCCTTCGCCGATCACCTGACGCCATTCGGTCCTTGTGCGTGAGTAAAGATTCTCGGTCAGATCAAAATCGCCGGTTGGAACCGCCGGCGTGAGGTTTGCGGACGGCTTGATTAACAGGTTTTTTGTGGGCGTTCCCCGGTCGATTTCGTTACCAAGCTCGGCAATGAGGGTCGCAGTGAATGTGCTGGAAGGCTTCCATTCGAGGATCGGCTTAACGATTAGGGCATTGCTTTTGCCGATCCGGTCTGACGGGCTTGCTGCATTGCTGAAGTAGCCATCATGACTGTTGTACATAACCGCCAACTTGGCATTCAAGGTATCCTGGATGAGCGGACCTTCGATCGAGATGCGGCCGTCTGCTTCCTTGAAAGATCCGAACTGTGCCTCACCGCGCACAGCGAACTCGCCGGTGGGACGCTTGCTGCGAACGAGCACCGCACCGCCGGTCACATTCCGGCCGAAGAGAGTGCCCTGTGGTCCGCGCAGGATCTCGACGGATTCGACGTCGAAGAGATCCGTCAACGCACCGATATTCACACCTAGGTACATACCATCGACGAACACGCCGACGGTAGGATCGTCCGATGGGTTGGTCGTGTTGATACCGACGCCGCGGACGTAGAAATTTGCGGCAGCCGGGAAGGTGCCGTTTGACTCAAGCCGGGCACCCGGCGTCAGGCGGCCGACATCGCTCAACGTCACAGCGTGCTGTGCTTCAAGCTGTGCACCTGAAAAGGCCGACACCGAGACGGCGACGCTCTGCAGCGTCTCCGCGCGGCTTTTGCGGTTCGCAGTAACGACGATATCGCTTAGGCCATCGCTTTGCGCGGCTGTCGCTGCCGCCGGAACTGCGGGCGCCGCCTCACCGGGTGCCGTCTGCGCGGTGGCGGTCTGCGCCGTCAGTGCGGCCGCCATGGCGACGCTGCCAAGCTGAAACTTTCGCATGCTAACATTAGCCATCTGTCGTCCCCTTTTTATAATTGCGTTTACTTGAACTCCGACTCATCACTCACACTTACACGTGCGGCAGGACCGCCCGCGTTTGGTATCGTCTCGCTTTACGTGGGCGCGCAGCGCACCGATTTGGCGGCGATCGCCCCGGCAAGCCGGAAGTGCAGTTCGGTCGCGCTGACACCCTGCGCTTGCGCCGCCTCGCCGAGAGTGAGGCAGGACTCGCCCTGCTTGCCGATCAGAAAGACCTCGTCGCCTATCGTCGCTTCCGGCACACTGGACAGATCAACGATCGAGTGCAGGAGCGTTCGCGCGATAACCGGCGCTCGCCGTCCATGGATTATCACCTCGCCGAGGCCGCCCCTGACCGAAAGCCCGTCATGCCAACCGAGCGGGAAGACGCCGGTTGCGCCGCCTGCGGGCAAACGGACTTGATTGCCATAGCCGATCGTCACAGATCGGGCGTTGGCGACGCGGTTAATCTGAATGATCTGGCTGGAAATGGCGGCGATGACGGGGCGAAAACGAGCCTGATCCACCGGCGAATCGACGATCCCGTACAAGAGACGACCGGGATCAACCGCATTGTAGGGGAGATGCGGTCGGCGAAGAAGGGTATGTGTGCTCGCCACCATGGTATCGAACCCTGGCGGGACGCGCTGTCGCAGCCGTTCGATCGCTCGATCAAATGCGGCGAGGCCACTATCAAGCATCAGGTCGTCGCCTTGCCCGAAGTGTGTGTACACCCCGGCCAAAGCGATTTTGTCCTGGGTGCAGTATAGATCGAGCACGCTGTCCAACGCGACGGCATCCAGCCCAAAGCGGCCAAAGCCGCAATCCAGTTCCACGTATATCTGCGCCGAAAGGCCACTCTCGATGAGCGCTTCCATCGCCTCGACGCTGTTAACGGAAATGATAATCCCCTGGCTGGCCAAATCGGGCAGCAGTCCAGGCGGGCAAGCCGTAAAGAGCAGGATCGGCACCAGCGGCTGCATCGCCGTGGCGCGAAGCGCTTCATCGGGCGTGCCGACGCAAAATCCGTCGACCCCGGCTGAAATGCCTAGAGCAACGGCGCGTTCGAGACCGAGGCCATAGCCATCGCCTTTGATAACCTGGAGCAGACGCACCGGCGATCCAACCAACCGGCGCGTTTCCAACACGTTGCTGCGAAACGCCGCAACATCGAGCGTGAGCCGATTACCGCGTCCGTCGCCAATGACGGGGCAATCTTCCACCACCCCAATTTTGTTCGACAAGGACGCGGCTGCGTTCATACGGCAAGCTTCAGTGAGCCGTTTGACTCGGCGAAGAGACGTTGCTGGCTGTCTTGCAATGTTTCGTCGGGAATATCCGTGGCGCGTAACGCGACGGTTGCCTCGACATCCACCGATCGTTCGTCCGCAGCGAGAACGACCCCGTAGACGTCACGCGCGAGGGAGGCGGTGATACGACCGTCGAGGACGTCGCCGAGCACGGCATCGCTTTCCCTTTCGCGCGGATCGCCATAACCGCCGCCGCCTGCGGCGATATGAACGAGCTGCATGCCCTTCGAGACGGTAATCGTCTCCATCGGCATGACGGGAAGAAGCCGTTCCGCACCTTGATGGCCCAGATATGTCATCGAAGGGCTTCCGGGGAGGCCTCCAGCCGCGCCTGCGGGAAGATGATCGCGTCGATCGGAGCGCAGATTTAGTGTCCCCTCGTCCGCTGTCAGTTCATAGGCACGAATGGTAGCAAGTCCGCCGCGATGCTTCCCGCCGCCGCCGCTATTGGTGGCAAAGCCGTAGCGCAGGATCTTCAGCGGGAGCCGCGCCTCGATCAGTTCGATCGGCTGGTTGGAAAGGTTGGCGCCAGGACTCGATATGCCCTCCACCCCATCGAGCGACGCGCGGCCGCCCCAGGTACCGAGAATGCCATCTGTAATCAGCCACGCCTTGCCGCCGTCCCAGCCGCTGAATGAGACGACCGAAGGACCGCCCTCACCAAGGGCCGGAATGCGGCTGCCGGGAACTTTCGCCAGGGCGCCGAACAGCGTGTCGAGCATGCGATATGCAATGACGCCGCGCGCGGCACAGGCTGCCGGCAGGGTCGGGTTTACGATCGTCCCGAGTGGCGCGACGATCTTGATCGGGCGCATATAGCCCGCAAAGTTTGGGATATCCGCCCCAATGGCGCAGCGGATCGCGGTGAGCGCGACCGAATTGGTGATCGGAATGGGCCCGTTAATCGCACCCTTTACCTGCGGGCTGGTGCCGGTCCAGTCGACCACCACATCGCCCCCCGAGATAGTGATTTTGACCTTGAAGCGAATGGGATCGGGGTTCTCGCCGAGCCCGTCGACAAAATCCTCATGCTCGTAGACGCCGTCTGGCATCCGACCGATCTCTTGTCGCATGAGCCGCTCGGCATAAGCGTGGAGTTCCGCGAGATACCCCCTAAACGCCGTGCTCCCATATTTGCCGACGAGCTGGATCATGCCTCGCTCGCATGCCTCGACCGACGCGATCTGTGCCGAGAGGTCGCCACGCAATTCGACCGGCGTGCGGGAGTTCGCTTCCAGAAACGCCGTCACGGTTGGGTTGATCTTGCCCGCTTCGAACAGTTTCACGACGGGAATGCGCAGGCCTTCCTGGAAGATCTCGGTCGCCTGCAGGCCCATGCTGCCGGGTGCGATGCCCCCAAGATCCGAATGATGGACCACGGTTGCGGCAAATGCCTCGAGCGCACCGTCCAGGTAGATCGGCTTGATCAGGAACACATCAGGCAGATGCATGCCGCCGCCGCCATATGGATCGTTCACAAGGAACGCATCGCCAGGCACCATGCCGTCCGAATGATTTGCGACAATGTTGCGCATCACATCGGGGAAAGAACCCAGATGGACCGGATTGGTCAGTCCCTGAGCGATTATATCGCCGCTGAGGTCACAAATGGCGGATGAGTAATCCATAGAGTCACGCACAATCGGCGAATAAGCGCTGCGCAGGATAACGAGGGCCATCTCGTCGGCGAGCGAACTCAGCGCATTCTTGACGATTTCCAGGGTGATGGGATCGGAGGTGGTGGTCATCTCAAATATCCAACTCGACGACGATATTGCCAAAACGGTCGATGGTCGCGGTGCCGCCCGGCGGAATGACGAGCGTCGAATCATACTCCTCGACGATCATCGGGCCTTTCCGATGCTGTCCGACGAGATGGCCACGTCGAATTACCGGGACGTCCACCTGCCCCAGCCCCTCGAAGGTAGCTTTTCGCGTGGAGACGGGATCGGTGCACACAACAACCGACCAGGGATCGGCGCCCTCCGCTTCTTCGTTCGCGACCCTGACCTTGATCCGCCGGCTTACCAGCTCAACCGGATTGGTTGGCACGGCATGGCCGTAGGTGCGTTTGTGCTCGGCGTTGAAATTGTCGAGCGCGAGCGGGATAGCCGGCCGGTCGTCCGCGCTGGCGGGGGTCGGGACGGTAAGCTCGTATGCCTGCCCCTCGTAGCGAAGGTCCGAATAGCGCTCCAGCACAAGCGCTTCACGGTCGTACCCTTCGGCTTCGAGCGCGGCGAAAACGCGCGCTTCGAGTTGTAGGAAACCCTGTTCGAACCGTTCGTCCGTCTCGTTGGTGAGCGATCCGAAATCGGCCGCGGTGAATTCATGCTCTATCGACGAGAAGAGCAAACCGACCGCGCTGAAGACGCCCGGGCTCGGCGGCACGATGACCGTCTTCATCCCCATCGTCTTGGCGATTTCGATCGCAATCATCGGACCGTTTCCACCAAAGGCGAAAAGCGCGAATTCGCGAGGGTCGCGGCCGCGATAGGTCGACACCGCCTTGACCGCGCGCGACATCGTCGCCGTTGCGATCGCCTGAATGCCGAGCGCCGCCTCTTCGGGACTGCGCCCGATCTGCCGGGCTACGGTCGCGTCGAGTGCGTCGCGCGCCTTCCGCGCGTTGATCTTGACGGCGCCCCCGGCGATCGCGACCGGACTGAGATAGCCCAATGTCACGAAGGCATCGGTCAAGGTCGGCGTCTCATTGCCCTTGTCGTAGCAAACCGGCCCAGGCACGGACCCCGCGCTCTCCGGCCCGACCGTCAGCAAACCGCCGCTGTCGAAGCCGACGAGGCTGCCCCCCCCTGCGCCGATCTCCGACACATCGATAAAGGGCAATTTGACCGCATGGCCGCCGCCCTTCACCAGTTTGCTCGAGACATTGATGCCTGCGCCGACCTCATATTCAGTCGTGCGCGCTGGCTCTCCGGCCTCAATGATGGCCGCCTTTGCCGTTGTCCCGCCCATATCGACCGTTATGACGTCCCGGTAGCCGGCCAGCCGCGCCATATGGGCGCCAGCGATCACGCCCGCTGCCGGGCCGGATTCGATGATATAAGCCGGCTTTTGTATCGCTGCCTCGGCAGTCATCAGGCCGCCAGCGCTGTGCATGATGCGTACCGGGCATTTGATCCCCATCGAACGCAACCGTCCTGTCAGCGCGCCGAGATAACTTCGAACGATGGGACCAAGATACGCATTCACGACAGTCGTACTGGTCCGCTCATACTCGCGGATCTCGGGTAACACGTCGCACGAACAGCTAATGTAGATTTCGGCCGGCAGGATTTCCGCCAGCCGCTCCCGTACCGCAATCTCGTGGGCCGGATTGACGTAGCTGTGGAGCAGGCAAACGGCGACCGCTTCGATCTTGTCGCGCAGGATCGCCCCAACGATCCCGTCGAGCTCCGCCAGGTTAAGCTGCGTGTCGATCGCCCCATTGGCCCGCATACGCGCGGACAGTTCGAAGCGATGGCGGCGCAGCGCGAGCGGCGTTGGCTTGGAATAACCGAGATCGTAGAGACGCGGCACCCGAAGCCGGGCGATTTCGAGAACGTCGCGGAAACCGCGTGTCGTGATGAGCGCCGTCCGCGCCCCCTTTCCCTCGAGGATCGTATTCGTCGCCACAGTCGTCGCATGGACCAGTTCGGTGACCTGGCCCGGAGTCCCGCCGATTTCGTGCAGGAGCGCTTCAAGGCCCTCAGCAATGCCGCGTGAATAGTCGTCGGGCGTAGATGACTGCTTGCGCTTGAAGAGCGCGCCCGTTGAGGAAACGAGTACAATGTCCGTGAACGTGCCACCGATGTCGGCGCCGGCTCTGAAGGTTATTTCCCGCGCTTCGTTTCGCATCCCCGTCACCAAATAGCCCCTCAAGTCTGTGAGCCGTGAGTCACGGCTCACGCTTGGTTGCAGAAAAATGACTGTCTGGCAATCAACTTTTGAGAGCGAGGTCTAGGTTCGCCCGGACGGCCGCGGACTCATCCCCAGCGCCTGGCGAACGAACACCTCATATGCGGCGATCGCTTCCTCCCGCTCCGCTGACTTGTTAGGGTGGTTGAAAACGATCGTTCGGCGGATAGAAGAGAGCATATGGCTAACATACTTTAGGTGATGTCGCTCTATTCCCGTGAACTCGCCCCTTTCAAAAGCGGCGGTCAGCGCGACGATATACCTATCAAAGCGACGGTCTGAAAACTTTTTCCATGTATCCGGAGTCTCCACTTCCGAATCGCGCAGGATGGTTATGAAGAATGGATATTTCTGTTGAAATTTAAAATATCTGTCCAAAGCACAATGTTCGAATTCCAAATAGGTTTTCGTTTTTTCTAGTTCTTTCTCTGAAAAATTCTCAAAGCGATCCAGAACCCATAGAATTACATTCTCCAGGATAGCTTCTCTTGTTTCGAAGAATTTGTAGCAGTGGCCAATAGAGATGTCAGCTTCTTCCGCGATTCGCGCGATAGAAGCTGCCTTATATCCTTTGCGACCAATGACCCTCGATGCCGCGAGCATCAAATTATCGCGCGCCTTCTTATCATCCAGATTTGCCCGCGAGTGCGTGTTTGCCACAAAGATGCCTTCTCAGTTTGCTGAACAGCGTAGGTCAACGATGAGTCGTGATTCATGGCGGCTCAGCGAGGCACAATCAAGGAGCATGGCTATCGACGAGCCGAGGCGGGCACGCCGCTCGACGCGATCCTGGAACAGATGGGATTCGCCGCGAACTGATCGGCCCAACGTCGAACAGGCACACTTCTCAAGCCATCATCGGAGGTCATGAACGAGCACAGCTGGGGTGTGCGCCAGACTAGAACTGCGACGGCGGTCCCCAACACGTAAACCAAGACCGGCATCGGTCTGGCCACGCTGGATTTCTCGCACTGGCTGACGGACGCCAATGCGCTCTGGAAACCGACGACCTTTCACTGATTGGAAGCTGACACTCGTTCAATCGTCGGTCGCTATGACGGCGGCGAGGGTGCCTTTGCTTCGCAATCGATCACACCGGTACGTTCGTTGTGACCTTTACCTGCTTAAGCGCGAAACTTGAGTTGACCGACGCCACGCCCGGGAGATGGAGCAACACCTTTTTGAGGAAGCGTTCATAGTGCTCGATGCTGCGCACGACGATGCGCATCAGATAATCGCTTTCACCGCTCATGGAAAAGCATTCGAGGATCTCAGGATGCACGCGGACGGCTTCTTCGAACGCCTCGAGATTGTCCTCGTCGTGGCGGCCGATCCGGAGGTGTGCGAACACGTCGACCGAAAAGCCGAGCTTGTGCGCATCGAGGAGCAGCGCGCGCCGTACGATCACCCCCGATGCTTCAAGCTGCTTCACACGACGCCAGCAGGGGGTTTGTGACAGGCCAACTTGGTCAGCCAGTTCGGTCATCGTGGTCGCCGGCTTGGCCTGGAGCAGCCGCAGGATCTTCAGGTCGGTATCATCCATTTCAAAGCCCACTTTTAGATTGGAGGGTCGATAATTGGCCGCGTTCTGAATTGGTATCCTAATTGGATGCCGTAAGTGAGCAGACAAAGCAATTTCGTTTCAGAGAAATCGTGCGATCATACAGCGAAGTTGGAGGGATCGTACGATGGCACGACAGCAAGGATTAGCGCTCCACATCCCGACGCCCGCAGCGCGTCCAGGTGAGACTGCGAGTTTCGACCATGTGCCCCTGAGCCCGGCAGGGATGATCCGCCGGCCAACGATCGACGCTGCTGAGTCCGATCTCCGCGACCTTCCCTATGCGCTAATCCGTGTCCTTGATGACGATGGCGACGCGGTCGGCCCGTGGAATCCCGAACTCGACAACGAAACCCTGCTCAAGGGTCTGCGCGCGATGGTGCAGACGCGGCTGTTCGAAGACCGGCTCTTCCGCGCCCACCGGCAAGGCAAGACCAGCTTCTTCATGAAATCGACCGGTGAAGAGGCGATCGGCGTCGCGCAGGCAATGGTGTTGCGACCGGGCGACATGTGCTTCCCGACCTACCGCGTCCAGGGCTGGCTGATCGCGCGGGATTATCCGATGGTCGACATGATCAACCAGATCTATTCGAACGCGAAGGATCCGCTGAAGGGCCGCCAGCTGCCGATCCTCTATTCGGCGCGCTACTATGGCTTCTACTCCCTCTCCGGGAATGTCGGCAGCCGCTTCGGCCACGCCGTCGGATGGGCGATGGCATCGGCCTTCAAGAATGATGACAAGATAGCGCTTGGTTATATCGGTGAGGGCACGACGGCGGAGGGCGACTTCCACGAGGCGCTGACTTTCGCCAGCGTCTATCGCGCGCCTGTCCTGCTCGTCATCACCAACAACCAATGGGCGATCTCGAGCTTCTCCGGCATCGCCGGCGCGGAACAGACTACCTTTGCCGCCAAGGCGCTGGCCTATGGCATTCCTGGCCTGCGCGTCGATGGCAATGACTTTCTCGCCGTCTGGGCGGCGACAGAGTGGGCGGCGGATCGCGCGCGCGCCAATCTGGGTGCGACACTGATTGAGCTGGTGACCTATCGCGCGTCCGGCCATTCGACGAGCGACGACCCCACCAAATATCGCCCCGCCGACGAGGCGGCGCACTGGCCGCTGGGTGACCCGATCGAACGGCTGAAGGCGCATCTGGTGAAGCGCGGTTGCTGGTCCGATGAGCGCCACACGCAGATGGAAGCGGAGCTCACCGATCGCCTGCGCGAGGCACAGCGCGAGGCGGAAGCCGTCGGCACGCTCGGCAAGTCCAAGCCGCCGGTCTCGGAGATGTTCGAGGGCGTGTTCAAGGAGCCCGACTGGCGCGTGATCGAGCAGCGCGCCGAGCTGGGCTGCTGAGCGATGGCGACGATGAACATGATCCAGGCGCTGAATTCCGCGCTCGACACGGTCCTGACCAACGATCCCGATACGCTTATCTTCGGCGAGGATGTTGGCTTTTTCGGCGGTGTCTTCCGCGTCACCGACGGGCTGCAGGCCAAGCATGGGCTGACCCGCTGCTTCGACGCTCCGATCAGCGAGGGTGGCATCATCGCCACCGCAATCGGCATGGGCGCGTACGGCTTACGGCCGATCCCCGAGATCCAGTTCGCCGATTACATCCTACCCGCCTTTGATCAGCTTGTGTCCGAGGCCGCCCGGCTGCGCTATCGATCGAACGGCGAGTTCCAAGCGCCAATCACCGTACGCTCACCCTATGGCGGGGGGATATTCGGCGGGCAAACCCACAGCCAGAGCCCCGAGGCGATCTTCGCGCATATCACCGGACTGAAGACGGTGATCCCGTCCAACCCCTACGACGCCAAGGGGCTGCTGATCGCATCGATTGAATGCGACGATCCGGTCATCTTCCTCGAGCCCAAGCGGCTCTATAACGGCCCGTTCGACGGCCGCCATGACCAGGCGCTAAAGACTTGGGCGGGGCACCCGGCTGCCGAGGTGCCCGAGGGCCATTATACGGTGCCGCTGGGCAAGGCGGCGATCGCGCGCGCGGGTAGCCAGGCGACCGTGCTCGCCTACGGCACGATGGTGCATGTTGCGCTCGCCGGGATAGCAGAGAGCGGCGTCGATGCGGAACTGATCGATCTTCGCTCGATCGTGCCGCTCGATATCGACACGATCGTCGCCTCGGTAAAGAAGACCGGACGTTGCGTTATCCTGCACGAGGCCTCCCGCTTCGGAGGCTTCGGCGGAGAATTGTCGGCGCTGGTGCAGGAGCGCTGCTTTTGGGAACTCAAGAGCGCGGTCCAGCGCGTGGCTGGGTGGGACACGCCTTACCCGCATGCTTTCGAATGGGATTATTTCCCCGGCCCCGCGCGGCTCGCGGCGGCCCTTGCCCGCGCCATGGAGGATTGAGCATGGGCCTGTTTCAGTTTCGTCTGCCCGATATCGGCGAAGGCGTCGCCGAGGCCGAGATCACTGTCTGGCACGTGAAGGTCGGGGATGTGGTGAAGGAGGACCAGAGCCTCGTCGACGTGATGACCGACAAGGCGACCGTCGACATGACCTCGCCCGTCGACGGCGTGATCAAGGCGATCCATGGCGAGGTCGGCGCCATGGTGCCGGTCGGGTCTGTCATCGTTGAATTCGAGGTTGAAAGCGCCAGTGGGGAAGGTCCGGTCGCCGCGTCCCTGCCCTCGCCAGCCGAACCCGAAGCGCAACATAGAGTTGTGCCCCAGACCATCGCTGCGGCCCCGGCAGCTCAAGCGGCCGTCGCTCCGCGCGAAGCGTCGATTGATCGACCAGTTCCTGCCGCTTCGCCCTCCACCCGCCGGCGCGCCAAGCAGGCCGGCATCGACCTTCGCGACATTCCAAGCGAATTGGGCGACGGGCGGATCACGTCGCATGATCTCGATGCCTATCTGGCGCACCAGTCTGGCGCTGGCGCGGACACGCGGCTCATTGCGCGAACCGGGATCAGCGAGACACGCATTATCGGCCTGCGCCGAAGGATCGCCGAGAAGATGCAGGATGCCAAGCGCCGCATCCCGCATATTGCCTATATCGAGGAGGTTGATGTCACTGAGCTCGAGGCGCTCCGGCAGGATCTGAATGCGCACAAGGCGCCGGAACAACCCAAGCTCACGCTATTGCCTTTCTTCATTCGTGCACTGGTCCGCGCGCTACCCGACTTCCCCCAGATCAATGCGCGGTATGATGACGATGCGGGCGTGCTCCACGCGCACGAGGGCGTGCATGTCGGGATCGCCACGCAAACGCCCGGCGGACTCATGGTCCCTGTCGTTCGCCATGCCGAGAGCCGCGACATATGGGCGCTTGCGATCGAGCTTGCGCGTCTCGCCACGGCCGCGCGCGACGGCACCGCGAGCCGCGAAGAGCTGTCGGGCTCCACGATCACCATAACCTCGCTGGGGCCGCTCGGCGGTATCGCGACCACGCCGGTGATCAACCATCCCGAAGTTGCCATCATCGGACCAAACAAGATCGTCGAACGGCCGATCGTCGATGGCAGCTTCATCACCGTGCGCAAGATGATGAACCTGAGTTCATCCTTCGATCATCGCATCGTCGATGGCTACGACGCCGCGCTGTTCGTGCAGCGACTGAAGCGGCTCATCGAACACCCCGCCCTCATTTTCATGCCCTGATCCCGGAAGACAAAAAAGCGATGTCACTTGCCTTTCAAATCATGCCCAACTGCACGCCGTTAGCGGCGGACGAGCGGGCTCGAATGTTGGCGGATCCAGTCTTCGGTCGCGTGTTCACCGATCATATGGTGACGGTCACCTGGACCGAGGGTCAGGGTTGGCACAGCGCCGCGGTCGGACCGCGTAAACCGTTCCAGCTCGATCCCGCCTGCGCGGTCCTGCATTACGCCCAGGAGATATTCGAGGGCATGAAGGCCTACCGCCTCGACGATGGCGGCGTCGGCCTGTTCCGGCCTGAACAGAATGCCCGGCGTTTCAACACGTCTGCGAAGCGCATGGCGATGCCAACCATGCCCGAGGAACTGTTCCTCGACGCGGTCGAGGCGTTGGTAAAGATCGACGAGGCGTGGATCCCGACCGGAGAGGGCAGCCTCTATCTGCGTCCCTTCATGTTCGCGTCCGAGACCTTCCTGGGCGTGAAGCCGGCCAGCGAGTTCATCTTCTGCGTGATCGCGTGTCCCGTCGGCGCCTACTTCAAGGGCGGTAAGAAGGCGGTGTCGTTGTGGGTCTCCGATCACCTCAACCGCGCCGGTCCCGGCGGCACGGGCGCGGCTAAATGCGGCGGCAATTATGCAGCGAGCCTGATGGCGCAGGCCGAGGCCTATGAGCATGGCTGCGACCAGGTGGTGTTCCTCGACGCGGTCGAGCATCGCTGGGTCGATGAACTCGGCGGGATGAACATCTTCTTCCTGTTCGACGATGGACGGATGATCACGCCACCGCTTTCCGGCACGATCCTGCCCGGCATCACCCGCGCCTCGATCATCGAGCTGGCAAAGGCGCGCGGCGTCGATGTCCGCGAAAAGCCCTATGCGGTCGATCAGTGGCGGGCGGACGCGCAGAGCGGCAAGCTGCGTGAGGTGTTCGCCTGCGGCACGGCGGCCGTGGTCACCCCGATCGGCCTGGTAAAAAGCACCTCCGGCGACTGGGTGATCGGCAATGGCGACGGCGGCTCGGTCACCGACGCGATCAAGGCCGACCTGGTCGGCATCCAGCGAGGACGGATCGAAGGCCCAGCCGGATGGGCGCGCCGTGTCCCACTTCATTGAGCGCGAACGGAATTACCTATGTCGATGAATCTTGATTTTCAGCTTGGTGAGAATGCGGACATGATCCGCGACACCACGCAACGCTTCGCCACCGACCGGATCGTTCCGCTGGCCGCACGGATCGACGCCGAGGACAGCTTCCCGCGCGAGCTGTGGCCGGAGATGGGCGCGCTCGGCCTGCACGGCATCACCGTCGAGGAGGAATATGGCGGGCTTGGCCTCGGTTATCTCGAACATGTCGTTGCCTGCGAGGAGGTGAGCCGCGCCTCGGCCTCGATAGGCCTTAGCTATGGCGCGCACTCCAACCTCTGCGTCAACCAGATCCGGCGCTGGGGCTCGCCTGCGCAGAAGGCCAAATATCTGCCGAGGCTGGTGTCGGGCGAGCATGTCGGTAGCCTCGCCATGTCCGAGGTCGGTGCCGGGTCGGACGTGGTGAGCATGAAGCTGCGCGCCGACAAGGTGGACGGTGGCTACAGACTCAACGGCTCCAAATTCTGGATCACCAACGCACCCTATGCCGATACGCTGGTCGTCTATGCCAAGACATCGCCTGACGCCGGATCGAAAGGCATCACCGCCTTCCTGATCGAGAAGGATTTTGCCGGTTTCTCGATCGGCCAGAAGATCGACAAGATGGGCATGCGTGGCAGCCCAACGGCGGAATTGGTGTTCGACGACTGCTTCGTCCCCGATGAGCAGATCATGGGGCCGCTCGACGGCGGCGTGAAGGTGCTGATGTCGGGCCTCGATTACGAGCGGGTCGTGCTCTCGGGCATCCAACTCGGTATCATGCAGGCCTGCCTCGACGTCGTCCTCCCCTATGTGCGCGAGCGCAAGCAGTTCGGGCAGGCGATCGGCACCTTCCAGCTGATGCAGGCCAAGGTCGCGGATATGGCAGTCGCGCTCAACTCGTCGCGGGCCTATGTCTATGCGGTGGCGAAGGCGTGCGATGCCGGCAGGACGAACCGCCATGATGCCGCCGGCGCGATCCTGCTCGCGTCCGAGAATGCGGTGAAGGTGGCGAACGAGGCGGTCCAGGCATTGGGTGGTGCCGGCTACACCAAAGACTGGCCCGTCGAACGCTATCTGCGCGACGCCAAGCTGCTCGACATCGGCGCCGGCACCAACGAGGTGCGCCGGATGCTGATCGGGCGGGAGCTCATTGGCGCATGACGGTGATTTCCACGCTCGCCGATCCCGCCTCGGCAGGATTCGCCGCGAATGCCGCGCACAATGACGGCTTGGCGGCGGAGCTGCGCGACAAAGTGGCGACCGCCGCGCTTGGTGGATCGGCGGCTCATCGCGAACGGCATGTTTCGCGCGGCAAGCTGTTGCCACGGGATCGCATCCATCGCCTGCTCGATACGGGATCGCCCTTTCTCGAGGTCTGCGCGCTGGCGGCGAACGGCATGTATGACAACCAAGCCCCCGGCGCCGGCGTGATCGCAGGTATCGGCCGCGTCTCGGGCCGCGAGTGCATGATCCTTGCCAACGATCCGACGGTGAAGGGCGGCGCCTATTTCCCGATGACGGTGAAAAAGCATCTGCGCGCCCAGGAGATCGCCCGCGAGAACCGTTTGCCCTGCCTCTATCTGGTCGACAGCGGCGGTGCCAACCTGCCGCACCAGGCCGAGGTCTTCCCCGATCGCGATCATTTCGGGCGGATCTTCTACAATCAGGCGCAGATGTCGTCCGAGGGCATTCCCCAGATCGCCTGCGTGATGGGTAGCTGCACCGCCGGCGGCGCCTATGTGCCGGCGATGTCGGACGAGACGGTGATCGTGCGCAACCAGGGCACGATTTTCCTCGCCGGGCCGCCGCTGGTGAAGGCGGCAACGGGCGAGGAGATCTCGGCCGAAGAGCTGGGCGGCGCCGAGACGCACGGCCGCAAGTCCGGCGTCGTCGATCATGTGGCAGAGAATGACGAACACGCGCTGCTCATCGTCCGCGACATCGTTGCCACGCTCAATCGGCCAAAGACGGTGGATATCGAAATCGCCGAGCCGCGTCCGCCGAGGCTGGACCCGAACGACCTGTACGGCATCGTCCCGAATGACGTCCGCGCCCCCTATGATGTCCATGAAGTCATCGGCCGGATCGTCGACGGATCGGACTTCCAGGAGTTCAAGGCGTTGTACGGCGCCACGCTCGTCTGCGGGTTCGCGCGGATCTGGGGCATGCCGGTCGCGATCATCGCCAACAATGGCGTGCTGTTCAGCGAAAGCGCGTTGAAGGGCGCCCATTTCATCGAACTGGCCTGCCAGCGTCGCATTCCGTTGCTGTTCCTCCAGAACATCTCGGGCTTCATGGTCGGCGGAAAATATGAGGCGGAAGGGATCGCCAAGAACGGGGCCAAGCTCGTCACCGCCGTCGCCACCGCCAGCGTGCCGAAGATCACCGTGCTGATCGGTGGCAGCTTCGGCGCGGGCAACTACGGCATGTGCGGCCGCGCCTATAGCCCACGCTTTCTGTTCACCTGGCCCAACGCGCGGATCAGCGTCATGGGGGGCGAGCAGGCCGCCTCCGTGCTCGCGACCGTCCACCGGGATGCCGACAGCTGGACGCCGGAGCAGGCTGAAGCCTTCAAGGCACCCATCCGCCAGAAATATGAGGATGAGGGTAACCCCTATTACGCCACCGCCCGCCTGTGGGACGACGGCATCATCGATCCCGCCCAGACCCGCGACGTGCTGGGCCTCGCCTTTTCCGCCACGCTGAACGCGCCGATCCCCGAGCGCGCGCAGTTCGGCGTGTTCCGGATGTGATGGCGATGCGTACCAACTGGACCCGCGCCGAGATCGCCGAGCTGTTCGACCTGCCCTTCCTGGATCTGGTGGCGCGGGCGCATGACGTGCATGTTCGCTTCCATCCCGAGAATGAAGTCCAGCTCTCCACCCTGCTGTCGATCAAGACCGGCGGCTGTGTCGAGGATTGCGGCTATTGCAGCCAGTCAGCCTCGGCGCGCACCGGGCTCAAGGCTGGGAAGCTGATGGATGCGGACGCCGTGGTCGCGGCAGCAGCAGAAGCCAAAGCAGCGGGATCGGGGCGCTTCTGCATGGGGGCCGCGTGGCGCTCACCGAAGGAGCGGGACATGCCGGCGCTGCTGGACATGGTATCGCGCGTGAAAGCGCTCGGCCTGGAGACCTGCATGACACTCGGCATGCTGGAGGGCGATCAGGCGGCGCGGCTCGCCGATGCCGGGCTCGATTACTACAACCACAATATCGACACTTCGCCAGAGAATTACCCCAACGTCATCACCACGCGTACCTTCCAGAATCGGCTCGACACGCTGGAACGGGTTCGCGCGGCGGGAATGAACGTCTGTTGCGGCGGCATCTTGGGAATGGGTGAGACGCGTGAGGATCGCGTTGGCTTCATTCATTCATTGGCGACGCTACCCGAGCATCCGCAGAGCGTTCCGCTCAACGCGCTGGTGCCGATCCCGGGGACGGTCCTGGGTGAAATGCTCAAGGACCTGCCGTCCGCGAGGATCGACGACATCGAGTTCATCCGCACCGTCGCGGTGGCGCGGATCATCATGCCGCTAAGCATGGTGCGCCTGTCAGCGGGGCGCGAGAGCATGCCCGACAGCACGCAGGCGCTGTGCTTCATGGCAGGCGCGAACTCGATCTTCACGGGCGATCAGTTGCTGACGACGGCCAATGCCGGCGGCGGTGCCGATGAGGCGCTGTTTAACAAACTCGGCCTCAAGCCAATGGTGGGCGAAGATGCTCTGACGATGGAAGCCGAAGACATCATTATGGGGATCGCCTGATGCTTAGTTCCCTGCTCATCGCCAATCGAGGCGAGATCGCGCGGCGGATCATCCGTACCGCGCGCGCCCTCGGCATCCGCACAATCGCGGTGCATAGCGATGTCGATGCCGCCATGCCCTTCGTGCGCGAGGCGGACGAGGCGGTGTGCATCGGCACCGCGCTCGCGAGGGACAGCTACCTGCGCCAGGACCGGATCCTGGAGGCCGCGATAGCGACCGGGGCAGAGGCGATCCACCCGGGCTATGGCTTCCTCTCCGAGAATGCCGAGTTTGCGGAAGCCGTGCAGGCCGCCGGCCTGGTGTGGGTCGGTGCGCCGCCCGCCAGCATCCGCGCGATGGGGCTGAAGGATGCCGCCAAGGAGCGGATGATCGCGGCGGGCGTGCCGGTGACGCCGGGCTATCTGGGCGCGGATCAATCCCCCGCCCGGCTCCAGAGCGAAGCGGACGCAATCGGCTATCCGGTGCTGATCAAGGCGGTCGCGGGCGGCGGCGGCAAGGGCATGCGCAAGGTTGACGAAGCGCACGCCTTCGCTGAATCCTTGGAGAGCTGCCGGCGCGAGGCCGCGTCATCGTTCGGCGACGATCGCGTGTTGATCGAGAAATATATCCTCTCACCGCGGCATATCGAGGTGCAGATATTCGGCGACACCCATGGCAACGCCGTCCACCTGTTCGAGCGCGACTGTTCGCTGCAGCGCCGACACCAGAAGGTGATCGAGGAGGCCCCTGCCCCCGGCATGGACGTGGCCACGCGGGAGGCGATCTGCGCGGCGGCGGTGAAGGCGGCAAAGGCAGTCGATTATATCGGCGCCGGCACGATCGAGTTCATTGCCGACGCGTCCGAAGGGCTACGCGCCGACCGCATCTGGTTCATGGAGATGAATACCCGTCTCCAGGTCGAGCATCCGGTGACCGAGGCGATCACCGGCCAGGATCTGGTCGAGTGGCAGTTGCGCGTCGCCTCCGGCGAGCCGCTGCCGAAGCGCCAGGACGAACTGTCGATCACCGGCTGGGCGATGGAGGCGCGCCTCTACGCCGAAAACCCGGTGAGCGGTTTCCTGCCCTCGACCGGCCCGCTGGAGCGGCTGCGCTTTCCGCCAGGCGTCCGTATCGATAGCGGCGTCGACGAGGGTGGCGAGGTCACTCCCTTTTACGATCCGATGATCGCCAAGCTGATCGTCCACGCGCCCACACGCGCCGCCGCTGCGGGCAAGCTCGGCGATGCCGCGGGCGGCACCGAGGTGTGGCCGGTGAAGACCAACGCCGCCTTTCTGGCGCGCGCCGCCCGACATCCCGATTTCGTGGCGGCACGGATCGACACAGGCTTCATCGAGCGGCACATTGATGCGTTGGCTCCCCCGCCCGAGCCTTCTGCCAGCGTCCTGACCAGCGCCGTCGGTGCGATTCTTCCTCCGGCTTCCCACGATCCATGGACCGGGTTGACCGGCTTCCGCGCCAATGCGGCACCCGATCTGCGCGCAGAAGTGACCGTGGGCGGCCAGGTGCATCTCGTCACGCTGGCCACGCCCGTTCCGACCAGCATCGCCGCGCTCGACGGCGGTAGCGTGCTGTTTGCCGATGGCGAGGCGTGGCCGTTCTCCCGGCCGCGTGCCGACGATATCGTGCGTGGCGATGCCCTATCCGATGGGATGATCGTCGCGCCAATGCCCGGCAGGATCATCTCGGTAGCGGTTTCGCCGGGCGATCCCGTGACCAAAGGACAGCGGTTGCTGGTCCTGGAGGCGATGAAGATGGAGCAGGGCCTCGTCGCACCATTCGATGGCATTGTGGCGGAGATCAGAGCCGTGGATAGCGCCCAGGTGTCCGAAGGCGCGTTGCTCGTGCGCATCGAGAAGGACGCCTGACGTGGCCGGACGCTTCTTCGATGAATGGGCGATTGGCGATCACATCGTCCACGAGACTCGCCGCACCGTCACTGAGACCGACAATCTGCTATTTTCGACGATGACCCACAATCCACAGCCGCTCCACCTCGACGTCGAGGCGGCGAAGGCAAGCGAGTTCGGCCAGATTCTCGTCAACGGCACTTTCACTTTCGCGCTGATGATCGGTCTTTCGGTGGGCGAGACGACGCTCGGTACGCTCGTCGCAAATCTCGGCTACGACCGGCTTGTTCATCCAAAGCCTGTGTTCATCGGCGACACGATGCGGGCGGAAAGCGAGGTTTCCGATCTGAAAGATAGCAGGTCGCGGCCAGACGCGGGCATCGTCACCTTCTCACATCGCCTTATCAATCAGCGTGACGAGATCGTTTGCCAGTGCTTGCGCAGCGCCCTGCTGAATCGAGCCCCGAAATGACGCTGCGCTCTTTGCTGTTCGTGCCCCCGGCGATCGCCCCGAGCGTTTCGAGAAGGCGGCCGCCAGCGACGGCCAAAGTCGGCCCCCAAAACGCTAGGCGGCGCCTGCGAAGATAGTCGTGAAGCCCACACCCAAAGCAGCGCCGGTCGCCGCCGGAACGTGATCCCCGCGCCTCAGCGCTAAGGTTGCATCAACTCCGTCACCATGAAGTTCGCGAAGTGCCCACCATCCGCCCCGACGGTCGCCTCGGTCGGCGTCACCAAGGACAAGAACGGCAAGTACCCCTAAGCGGCACGTCGGCGGGGAGGCGGGAGTGACGGTAAGCAGAGCGACGCAACTTTGCTCGCCCTGCGCCTCATGGGGTTGATCGCGTGGACATCGCAACGGTCGAATGCCCGAAGATATCGTCGATATAGTCTATATATATGTCGGGCGCGGTACCGACGATCTTCCGGATTGGTGACGTGATCTACGCGGTCCTCGCGGTCCGCTGTCTCTTAATCAGCGGGTCCTTGGTTCGAGCCCAAGTGCGTCCACCAAAATCTTTAACAAGCTCAATGATTTCTTCAGGAGTCGCTGAGGCCAGCAAATGCCTTCCCGTAGCTGGTTCACATCCTGGGCTACATCTGGGCTCCATTTTTGCCGAGGTTCAGTGCGGTCACTTGTTCTGAGTCCACACCCTTCCAGCCCTGGCGGCAAGGTGAGAGGCCACGCTGTTCACGTACACCCTTTGTCGGCAAGCGACCGGACTATGGTAGACGCCGACCGCCTTCCAATAGTCCTTGGTGGCGGCGAGCGCCGACAGGAAGACCCAGCGGGCCGCATCAACGTTGAAGCAAACATCGTGCTGCAACCACCAACGCACCTGAGCGGGACGGCGACCGGTCACGGCGGCAATGCGCGATGCCCACCAACTATTGACCTGTAGCGGTCCGAGGTCCTCGGTACCGTTGGCATTCCGCACAGCCACACCGACGGAGCCCCCTTCCTGATCCCGCAGCGCCCAAAGTGTTTTCGCAAGCCATGGGCGACCGGCCGCGGCTCGCTCGATACAGTCGCCAATCAGCGCCTCGCGCTGCTGTTCCATCGAGCCTCGCGGACCTGCCGCCGCGCGCGTCGCGGTCAGCGAGACGAGACATAAGGCAGTCAGGATGGCGCGAACGAGCGACACGGTCATCGCTCCTGCCGGTCGGAGCGCGGCGTTGAAGGCGAGTGGGGCCCTCGAGCCTGGCCTTGTCCAGCAGAGTGCTCAGCTTGCCCCGCTTTGAGGACCGCGCCGCGATAGCGATCGATCGTCTCTGCAAAAGTTTGGGCGCGCGCCGCGAACCGACTCGCCAGTGACTCAAGGGGATCATGGGGCGACAGTTTGGATGCTTCGGCCAAGCGCGCCTTGCGCTCCGCACGTTCCTCCCTGGTCTGGGACCGACGCAGCTCAAGCCGGTCGCCATGGCGACGCTCTCGCGTGGCGCGTGCATCCCTATCCAGTCGGCCAAGGCCCTCGAGCGCGGAGGTCTTCTCGCCGGATCGGCGGGTCAACCGCTCTACAAGACGCTTCTCATCCTCTGTCCACAATTTGACGCCGAACCGAGCACGCGTGATTGCGGTATAATAGTTCTGACCGGTCACCAGTGGCGAGTTGACCGGCGCCAGAACATAGGCCCGCGCATAGGTCTTGGACTGAGCCGAATAGACCGTTTCGACATAACCATGATCCCAGGTCCGGTGGACCGCCAAGTCCACATCCTGCGTCTTCCCCTTGTCCCACCTGATCGTCGCGACGGTGCCGGCAAGCATCTCGACCGTCCCCCGCTCGGCGTTTTTCAGGTCCAGACCATGATCGACGAGGCGCCACTGGATGCGATCCCCTTGCGCCAGGTCACGCTCCTCGCTCTTGAACACATTGACCTGCGAAGCCCGGCCGACACGCGGATCCCACCGGATCGTCCGGCCATGCTCGTCGACGAGGCGGACAATCTGCCGACCACGCGAGTCCCGCCCGGTCCCGACCACGCGATACTCGGTATCGCGAGCAATCCCGAGCCCGGTATTGTCGCGGGAGAATTTGACGACCTGCCCGCCGGAATAGAAGCGTGCGAACCTTTTCTCCTGGTCGCTCATCCCTGAGGGCGCGAGCACCGACAGCCTGATGTCCTCCGCGGCGATCGCCCCTTCGACCTTGAGGGCATCGCGAACACGCGCATTGACGATCAGCCGGGTCGCGTTCTCAAGCACGAGGATATTGGTCGTCGTGCGATTCTCGGGTTTGAGGCGCGTCCATTCATCGACGAGCTGCTTTGCGAGGGCACCGGCGTCGCTGCCGCTGACAACCTTGTCGAGATTGGCGAGCGACGCCGCATAGTCTCCGGAGCGGGCCTGTGTAACCGCAGCCTTCATCGCCTTGGTTTCCTGGCGAACTGATTCAGTCAGCTCCGCAGTCGGCAGGCCGAGGCGCTGTAGCAACCAGAAGGCCTTGCCCTGCTCGATCGCGCCGGTCTGCTTGTTATCCCCCAGCAGGATCAACCTCGCACCGGTCACACGGCTGATCTCCAGCACCCGCAACGCCTGCAGGTTACCGAGCTGCCCGGCCTCGTCGAGCACCAGCACATCGGTGTCCGTCAGCCCCCTCCCGCCCCCCGCAACCAGACCCGCGACGGTCCTGGACTCGATCCCGGCGGTCTGGCCCAGATTGGCCGCCGCCGACGAGGTCGGGGCCAGCGCGATGAACCGCGTCCCACCGTCGGCAGCGGCAACCAGGGAGCGAACGAGCGTCGACTTGCCGGCGCCGGCGACCCCGTGGACGCCGAGCACGCGGTCCGGCGAGCTGCCGATATGATGCAGTGCCTTCTCCTGCGCCGGGTTCAGGCCGGCGATCGCCAGCACCGCTCTAAGCTGTTCCTCCGTCGCGACGGGCGGTGCGTCGTTCAAGGCGATCGAGAGATGCTCGGAGAGCGCGATTTCGAGGCGGGCAGTTCGCCGCGTCGTTCGGCCCCGGCTGAGAGTTTCGTCACCTGTCTGCTCGCGTGTCACCAGCAGCCGCAGGCGCGCTTCATGCGCTTCGGCGAGGGGGCGGACGTCGGCGAGCCGGACCTCGCCAACATGAGAGGCGAGGCCCAACCGGAGCATTCGCCCGAGATTGTTGACCGCCTCGCCGGTCTCGGCCTGGCGGATGCCGAACAACATCGCCCGCCCGGTGACGGCAGGATGTGCGGTCAGGTCGCGTTCGCCACTCTCGTCCGCCGCGGCACGGACGATGACCAGGCCGGGGACGTACTCGGCCGCGCGCGCCGACCATCTGGCCTGGAGCTCCTCGATTCCGACCTTCTCCTTTGGCCCCCTCGTTTCGTAGAATGAGCGTCGGCGGGCTGCCTGCCCCTCCAACCCGTGATCTCGTGCATGGGCCTCGATCTGTTCGGCGCGCCGGGACATTGCCTGGATCAAGGTGCCCGGGACGCCCTTGATCTCGAACAGGCCGGTGCGCGGGTCGGATTCGATCTCATAGCCGACCTCCCGCAGGCGGTGCGCCAGATCGTTCCTGTAGACCTGCCCCGCCACCATCTGCTCGGCATACATCGCGCGAGTCTCGAGGCTGGTCATCACGCTGCCCGGGTCGCGATTGGTGATGTTCATGACCACGACATGGGTGTGGAGATGCGGGTCGAGTTCGCGCGAGGCATGCTCGGTGAAGCGCGCGAAGATCAGGCTGTTGATTTCCGCTGAGAGTTGACCCGGGATTTTCATCGAGAAGTGACCCGGGTGGATATGGTG
>NZ_BAAAEH010000001.1:0-74143 GCF_039522915.1 Sphingomonas oligophenolica | reverse complement strand
CCGTCGGACGGCTAAAGCCTCTTACCGGCTGAAGCCGGTGGTTTTGACCTCAAGAAATGACAATAAATGATACAAAGACCAAATGGAGTGCCCTCTATTCTCCATGGTTATGGTTCCTGCGGAATTGAGTTTGTGAATTAGAAGAACAGGGTGAGGAGGTCTATTGAGCGGTTGGTGGACTTCGATGTCTATGCAGAACCGATCAATCTGGATCGGGAGAAACTGTCATTCGTGAATCGGGGCCCGTTCGCCTTGATCGAAGCGGTGGACGCGGGCCGGGTCCACGGAAAAGGAGATCGCCTCTCCAGTATGGGTCGACACGTCCTCGGAGCATCGCGCCGTCAGTATCGTGCCGTCCGGCAGTTCGGCGTGCACCAGTGCCTCGTTGCCCAGATGCTCCACCGTGCGAACCTCGCTCCGCAAGATCCCATCCGTCGCGATCTTCAGATGTTCCGGACGGATTCCGATCGTCGCGGCACCATACGGGCTCGCGTAGGCCCCGGTCAGGAAGTTCATCTGGGGTGAGCCGATAAATCCCGCCACGAAAATATTGGCGGGCCGGCGATAGATATCGAGTGGCGTACCGACTTGCTCGATCCGGCCGTCGCGAAACACCACGATCTGATCGGCCATAGTCATCGCCTCGGCCTGGTCATGGGTGACATAGACCGCAGTGATGCCAAGGTCCTGTTGAAGCCGCCGGATTTCGAACCTCATTTGCCCACGCAGCGCGGCGTCGAGATTCGAAAGCGGCTCATCGAACAGAAACGCCCTGGGCTGTCGAACGAGCGCTCGTCCGATTGCCACCCGCTGGCGCTGCCCGCCGGACAGCGCGGCGGGCTTGCGATCGAGCAGGTTATCGAGGCTGAGCATCTTCGCGACGGTCTCGACGCGGGCGGCGATTTCGCTCTTCGGCGAACGGCCAACCTTCAACGCAAAGCCGAGATTGGCGCGCACCGTCATGTGCGGATAGAGCGCGTAGGACTGGAAGACCATCGCGAGCCGCCGTGCGGCAGGCGGAGTGTGGGCCATGTCGACGCCATCGATCAGAAGGCGACCCGCGTCGATGTCTTCGAGCCCGGCGATCAGCCGGAGCAAGGTCGTCTTGCCGCATCCCGATGGTCCTACGAAAACGGTGAACTGGCCGTCGGGGATGACAAGATCGATATTGTCGGTCGCAAGATGGTCGCCGAAGCGCTTGCTGACACCTTCAAGGATGATGGCGCTCATCGGCGGCGGGTTCCGTTGATCATTTGACTGCTCCGAAGGTCAGGCCGCGAACGAGCTGGCGTTGGCAAAGCCAGCCGATGACGACCACCGGCGCGATCGACAGCATCGATGCGGCCGAGAGCTTGGCCCAGAAAAGGCCCTGGGGACTGGAAAAGGCGGCGATGAACGCGGTCAGCGGCGCCGCGTCGGTGCTGGTGACGTTGAGGCTCCAGAAGGATTCGTTCCACGCCAGCGTGAAGATCAGGAAGAAGGTCGAGGCGAGGCCCGGAAGCGCCATCGGCGCGAGGACGACAAGAACTTCCTGTAACAGCGAGGCTCCGTCCATGCGCGCGGCTTCAAGGATCTCGGCGGGCACTTCCTTGAAGTTCGCATAGAGCATCCACACCGCGATCGGCAGGTTTCCGGCCGCGAGCAGCAGGATCACGCCGAGATGCGTGTCGAGCAGGCTCCAGTCGCGATAAAAGAGGAAGATCGGAATGAGCGCGCCGACCGGCGGCAGCATCTTCGTCGACAGCATCCACAACAGGAGGCCGCGCGTATGCCGCGTCGGTGCAAAGGCCATCGCCCAGGCCGCCGGCACACCCAGCAGCAGGACCAGCGCCGATGATCCGCCGGCGACGAGGATCGAGTTGCGAAGCGCATCGGCATAGTCGCCACCGGTTACGACGTCACGGTAGTTTTCGAGCGTCCAGGAAAAGCGCACGAAGCGCGGCGGAAAGGCGACCGCCTCGAGCTCGGGCTTGAAGCTGGTCAGGAGCGTCCAGAGCAGCGGAAAGGCGATGGTAATTGCCGCCACCCAAGCGAGCGCCGTCAGCAGGATCGAAGAACTTCGGCTGCGCATCATGCGTCCAGTGAGCGGCCGACCGCCCGAACGAGGAAGAAGGCTAGGATGTTGGCGAAGATCACCGCAACAATGCCGGCCGCTGACGCAGCGCCGATGTCATACTGGAGCATGACCTGCGAATAGACGAGGAAGGCAAGATTGCTGCTCGCCCGCCCGCCGCCTGTCGTCACAAAGATCTCGGCGAACACGCTCAGCAGGAAGATCGTCTCCATCATGACGATGATTGCCATCGGCCGCGCCAGATGCGGGAGCACGAGATAGCGAAAGATCGCGAGCGACGATGCGCCGTCCAGCTCGGCCGCCTCTCGTTGCTCCCGGTCGAAGGACTGGAGCGAGGTGAGCAGGATCAGACAGGCAAAGGGCAGCCATTGCCAGGCGACGATCAGCCCGATCGACGTGAGGGGCGCGTTGGCGAACCAGTCGAGGGCAGGCATGCCGAAGAGCGAAGCGATCCAGGCGAAGAAGCCGGATACCGGCTGCATCAGCAGGTTCTTCCAGAGCAATGCCGCGACCGGTGGCATCACGAAAAAGGGCGAGATGATCAACAACCGCAGGATACCCCGTCCGATCACCGCGCGCTCGATCAGCAAGGCGATCGCCAGCCCAAGGCCGATGCTGAGGGCGAGGACGAGGCCGATCAGCAGCAACGTGTTGCCGAGCGCCGGCAGGAAGCCGGGATCGGTCACGAGCTTCACATAATTCGCAAGGCCGACGAAGCGGTGCGCCCCTGGAGACAGCAATCGATAGTCAATGAGCGAGAACCAGAAGGTCGCGATGAACGGCAGGATCGAGGCTGCGAGGAGCAGGACGACCGCGGGCGCGACGAGCAGGCGTCCTTGCCCGCGAAGATAGGCTCGGCTGGAGCCGGCGGGAACGGCCGGGGCCGTCATTTATAATAGCCTGCTGCAGCCATCTGGCGCTTCGTCGCAGCCTGCGCTTCGGCCAGAGCATCGTCGGGTGACACCTGCCCCGCGACGGCTGCGGCGAACGCCTGGCCGACCTCGGTGCCGATGCCCTGAAATTCGGGGATCGCCGCATATTGGGCGCCGACATAGCGGACCGGCTTCACTGTCGGAGCGGCGGTATTGACGGCATTGATCGCATTCAGCGTGGTGTCGGCAAAGGGCGCCACGCGGCGATAGTCGGGGCTCGTGTAGAGCGATTTACGCGTCCCCGGCGGCACAGCAAGCCAACCGAGGCGATGCGCAACGAGGCTTGAATAGGCAGGCCCCGCGGCCCAGCGGATGAACTCCTTCGCCGCTGCCGCCTTGCGCGAGCTGGCGGGAATGGCGAGCGCCCATGTCCACAACCAGCTCGCGGGGCGCCCGAGATGCTCGTCCGGGGGCGGCGCAAATCCCACCGTCGCCGAAACCGTCGACGTTTTCGGGTCGCTGAGAAAGGGAGCGGCGACGGTTGAGTCGAACCAGATGGCGCATTTGCCTTGCGCGAACATCGCCAGATTCTCGTTGAACCCGTTGGCGACCGCGCCTGGCGGACCGTAGCTGCGCAGGGCCTGGACATAGGTCGTGATCGTGGTGCGCCATTCGGGCGTGTCGAACTGGGGCTGCCAGCGTTCGTCGAACAAGCGGGCGCCGAAGGAATTGGCCATCGCGGTGATGAGAGCCATATTTTCCCCCCAGCCCGCCTTGCCGCGCAGGCATAGGCCATAGACTCCCTCGCTCGGGCGATTCAGCTTCGCGGCTGCCTGGATCAGGAAATTCCATGAGGGAACCGCAGGCATGATGATGCCGGCCTTCCGGAACAGGTCGGTGCGATACATTGTGATCGCACTCTCGCCATTGAACGGTGCGGCATATTGAACCTTGTCATAGGTCACCGCCGAGCGGATCGGCCCGATCAGATCATCAGCCCGATAGGTGGGGCCGAGATCGTCCAGTGAGGTAAGCCAGTGGCGCTTGGCCCATACCGGAACTTCATAGGCGCCGATGGTGAGGACATCATATTGGCCACCGCGGATAGCGACATCGGTTGTGACGCGCTGACGCAGGATATTCTCCTCGAGCACGACCCATTTCAGATGGATCGACGGATGGCTCGCTTCGAAGTCCCTTGTGAAATCCTTCAGGCGAACCATGTCGCCATTGTTGACCGTCGCAATGGTAAGGGTCGTTCGCCTGTTGTCGCCCGGTGTGCACGCACCCAACGCAATCAGCGACAATATCGCCCACCTCGACCTCATCCTCGTTAGCATCCTGCTCCGTCTTATTTTGGCGGGACAGGCCCGCAGTCTTATCTTGGCGGGACACGCCCGCAGTATTCGGAATCAACTCGGATCAATCTGTCACCGAACAATCTGGTCCGGCATCCCAAGAGTGTCGGATTGGCGGTTTCGATCGAAGGTGGTCGCGCCCAACCGGATTTGTGAACAGTCGCTCGAGACGCAATCGAGGAAAATGGGCGCGCCACCAGGACGGTGAGGCGTGGGTTTGGGCACGGCTCGGTCCCTCGGCGCTTTCAAATTCCCCGCTTGAGCGTGTTCACCGTGATGAGGGACGGACAAAATGTCCAAGTCCGATATCTACAGGCCGTATTCGTGAGGGTTATAAGGGTTGCGCCCTCCAATAGCGGGTCCGCCTGGTACCCCATTTATCGCAACCTCAGATTCTGGTGGGTATTGGTGCCTAAAAAATGGTGCGCGCCATGACTCTGTTACAGCACAGCATAACCGTGGAGAATATTCCTACGTTAATCCGGACTTTGACGTTCTGCTGAGTTTACGACACGCCGAAGGTGAGATTTCTGGACCCGCTACAGCCCTGCAAGCGTGGAAGTTGTGACGGCATTTGCGTTGGAGGCCGGAATGCACCTGATTTGCGGGGAAGCGCTGTATGATTTGTTCGTCGACGAAGGCGAAACGGGATCGACCGGCGAAGTCCGGCTAAAGGCTGTCGCTGGTGGCTCGCCGTTCAATGTCGCGGTCGGGATGGCGCGGCTTGGAGTGCAGGTCGGCTTCGCAAGCGATCTCGCGCGGGATTTCTTAGGCGATCGGATCGCCGCACAATTGACTACTGAGGGTGTTGCGAACCAGTTTTTGCGGCGCTCTGCCGTCATCACCGCTCTGGCGATCATTGCCACCGACGACCTTGGCAAACCGCGCTACAGTTTCTCTGGTCTCGATCAGGCGCTCTACTACCCCGTTGGAGAAGTGATCGACCAGGTCGAGGACAAGATAGAGGGCGTTCATCTTGGTTCGATTGCCACGGTCCTGCCTAACTCGGCTCGACCACTCCTCTGTCTCGCACACCGCTTCGCCGACCGTGCGTTGATCAGTTTCGACCCAAATGTTCGTCTCTCGGTCGTCCCGGAGCGTGCTACTTGGCACGGCGCCATCGAAGATCTTCGACCCCTGTGCCACGTCATAAAAGTGAGCGAGGAGGATATAGCGCTTCTCTATGGCGACGCCGATCCTGATGCCATCTGCCGTGCCTGGCTGAACGATCGAACCGCGCTCGTCGTGCTCACAAGAGGCTCCCAAGGGGCGTCGCTCTTCACCCACGCGGCCGGCTGCGTCGAAATTCCACCTGCGGACACTGTTGTGGTTGATACGGTCGGCGCTGGCGACAGCTTCATGGCCGCAATGTTGTCGATGCTGACTCAAGAACGATGGGTCTCATCCGCAGCCATCGCATCACTCAACGCAAAACAACTCTTCGCACTAGGGTCTTTCGCCGTTGGTGCGGCCGGCGTGACTTGCTCCAGACGTGGGCCGATCCTTCCAACATCCTTGGAATTGGAGGCACTCACTCGATGCTCAATCGACGGCGCGGACGTCTGATTGTGATGGACCGGAAAGCTGAAGTGATAGCCGATGATGGGAACAGCCAATGACATCCATGAATCTTTCCCGCGCTGACTTCCCTGTCCTGCCCACTGGATTTGAGCGGCCGCTGTTCGATGTGCGGAGGGTCTCTCATGGTATCGTTCATCTTGGACTGGGTGGATTTCACCGCGCCCATATGGCTCGTTACGCTCATGATCTGATGGGGCAGGATGAGACCGCACTCGCGTGGGGCATCAAAGGCGCGGGTCTCAGGGCCTCCGACAAGGAATTGCTGGATGTGCTCGCCGATCAGGACGGACTTTACACTCTGGTCGAACGTGAAGGCTCGCGGGAACATCGCGTCGTTATCGGCTCGATCGTCACGACGATCGACGCCTCTGCATCGACTGATGCGCTGCTTTCGGCGATCGATGCGCCTGAGACGCGCATTGTCAGCACGACGGTGACCGAGAACGGCTACCATCTCGATCGCGCCACTAAGGCGCTCAACTTCGCAAGTCCGGAAATCATTGCCGATCTCGCGGCTCCGAATCGTCCTCGTACGGTTCCCGGGATATTGGTCGAAGCGTATCGACGTCGGCGAGCGGCAGGAGTGCGGGCCTTCACGTCGCTTTGTTGCGACAATATCCAGCATAACGGCCAGGTTCTGAAGGCGGTCGTGCTTGCGCTTGCCGATCGCCAAGATCCGGATCTAGCCAGGTGGATCGACGCGAATGCGAGTTTCCCAAACTCGATGGTCGACCGGATCACGCCGGTGCCGACCAGCGAGGAGATCGTCGCATTGTGCGCCGAGACGGGGCTCAGGGATCGGGCGTCGCTCCACGCCGAGATTTTCCGCCAATGGGTGATCGAGGACAATTTCGTGGCGGAACGTCCGGCTTGGGAAAAGGTCGGGGCGCAATTCGTCCGCGATGTGGCGCCCTACGAGTTCATGAAGCTACGGCTTCTAAATGGAAGCCATCTAGCAATCGCAGGACTCGGACAGCTGTCGGGATATTCGTTGATCAGTGAGACGATCGAAGATCCGCTCATCCGCCGCTACATGACAGCCCTGATGGACAACGAGACCGGACCGACTCTCATGCCGGTGCCAGGGATCGACCTGGCGGACTACAAGCAGTCGCTGATAAACCGGTTTGCCAACAGAGCCATCAAGGACACCACTCAGCGGGTCAACAACGATGCGCCCGTCAACGTCCTGGTCGACCCGATACGCGACCGCCTCGGCGGGGATCAATCAATCGACCTGCTGGCTCTTGGTCTGGCAGCTTGGTGCCGTCGTGTGGCCGGTGAAGGCGAGAATGGCGAATCCATCACGGTCATCCATCCGATGGCTGATATTCTGGCGTGCAAGGCGCAAGAGGGCCGCAATGATCCCACGCCTTTGCTGTCGATCACCGAGCTGTTCGGCCCGCTCGGTCGTGATAAGCGCTTGATCGCGGCTGTCGGCAGATGGCTGGCACCTATTTATGAAAACGGGATCAGGGCAACGATAGCCGCAGGCGCCGATCAAGGACTGTTCTGAAGGATATCGTGGAGCAAGCGAGCGGCACCTCTGCCCGTTCGGAATCGAGGGAGGCAATAATTCTGGGCGAACTGCCCAAAGCAACGAGATCGCAAAAAACCGGTTACGATACGCACCCAGATAGGCGATAGCGCAGACCGTTCGAACACATCGTGGGGCTAGGCACCGAAATCTGCGACAATCGCGCTATCGCCTGTTGAATCGCCGCAGATCGCGACCGGAAACGTTCAGCCGCTGTGGGACACCGTTTATCACATCCAGAAATCGGACGCGCTCGCACGGGTTCTCGGAGCTTGCCATCTGCCAGTAATCGCCCCTGCGGAGCAACGTGTTCTTGGCGCGAGATCCAGCGTCAGTCTCGAGCACGAGGCGCTCGCCCTGCGCGATGACCGTGCGCCACCACCCGCCCATCGGATCGGTACCAACGTAATCACCTTGCAGAGCTGCCAGGTCCGCAGGGACTGTAGGCTGTGGCACTGCAGTACCGCGTCCATAAAGCGTGCCTCCGAACCAAACGGCTGTGACACGGTCGCCGCTGCGCTCGAAATCGAAAACGTGAGCTCCGAATCGGGGATGATCGGACATGAATTTGTGGTCCCCCATGGGCTGCATGCGTCCTTCGCGACCGTCCGCCGAGAGAGTCAGGCGCGCCGGGCGAGCGATCAGCTGAAAGCGGGCGCCGTTGGGACCAATGAAGGTGCCGGCATAATCTTCGGCGCTGCTAATCTCGTCCGGCGAGGGTGTTTCAGGAGGACGTGGCGGCTCACCACCTTCGCGAGCGTACCGTAACAGCTTGCAGGCGTACTTGCTGATTTCTTCCGGCCGGTAACCCGCAACGCGCGCGTTCACGCTTAGGAAGCAGCCCACGCCTGTAACGGGGTCTACGGTCATCGATGAGGCAAAGCCCCACGTTCCTCCCGTATGGTGAAGCGCGCTGTGACCATCGAAATCAATTACCTCCAAGCCACTTGCGTAGGCCGCGCCCTTTCCGAAAGCTGCCGCAGCTGCCGGTTCCGCTGCGGTGATGAACCTTCGCGCGCTGGCATCGGAAAGGAGGGGAGCGCCGTGGCCCCGACCAACGGCGATCAGGTACCTGAGATACCGCGTCATCGCATCCGCAGATGTGCCAATATTACCGTCGGGCGTATCGAAGTTTATCCATTGCGTCTGCCCCAGGGGAACATTCGTCATTATCGATCCACTGGCATCAAGTGGCGAATAGCCAACCGCGTAGCTCGCTCGGTCACTGACCTGAAGCGTCTCCTTCATACCGGTAATTCCGAGCGGCCCAATGACCAGTTCGCGCAAGGCTAAAGGATAGGGCTTGCCGGTGACTTTCTCGATCAACATGCCGATAAGTTCGTAGCCGGTATTGCTGTAGGAGAAGTTGGTTCCAGGAGTGAAACCGGTCCAAAGCTTGTGATCTGGAACCCTCGGGAACACGGGGGCGCTGCGGGGCAGCCCTGCCGTATGGCTCAAGATCTGCTGCACCAAAATGGGTTCGGCCGGCAGTGGGGCGTCGGGGAGATAGCGCGACAATGGAGCATCAAGGTCGATCGTTCCCTGATCGACAAGGCGGTACACGCACAAGGCGCCAAACGATTTACTGATCGACCCAATCTGAAACAGATGCGAGGGATCCATCGGGATCCGGCGATCCATATCAGCCCACCCTAGGCACACGACGGCCGCAAAGCCCTCGGCATCGACGAGGCAAAGACTCAACCCCGGAATGCCGGCCGTGACAAGATCCCGCTCGGCATAGGCGACGAGCTTGTCGATGGCGGCTCCATACGGGTGCCTGGACGTTCCGCGATCGCGGACTGTGATAGCCCGCGGATTGCCTGTCGCTCTTGCAATTCCTGCGACTGAAGCCGCGGCAGTGCCTGCTGCTGCGATTTTCAGTAACGATCGCCTATCCATGATCTGTCGCCTCAATATCTTCGGTCTGATTTTTATTAACCCAAGCAGTGGCTGCCCGGATAAGCTGGCGTTTGGTCTGCATTGCCTCAGCTGCATTACCGAGTGGGCGGCGGGCTCTAGTGCCGGCGTTGTTGTGCAGGCGATGGCCGGGGGCCGGCAGCAAACCAAAGAAATATCGGTTATGAACTCGCCCTCTCTAGCGTCATAGCCATCCGCTGCCGTAGGCCGGTGACCGCGTCAAACCGGCCTAGGCAGCGGGGTCTTTACATCTTGAATCGTACTCCGAACCGGAAGGTCCGCCCGAGAACGTCATAGAGGTTCGGGCTGATCGCGAGCGGGTTTGAACCCACCGAGGGGCCGTAAGCGGTCGCTACTGGGTCCGTATTCAGGAGATTCTGGACCACAGCGAATACTTCCAGCCTTTTCGAGACCGTGTACTTGAAATTGCTGTCGAAATATATCGCCCCGGGAATGTGGTTGTCATCGATCGTGGGGTGGGCGGGCGTGGCTGTCGGACAGGCCGAGGCGCACGAGATGTAGCTCGTGTTTAGAACTCCATCGCTGACCCCGCGCAGTGTGAAGCCGAGGGAGAGAGGTCCCTGGTCCCAGTTTATGCTGGCTTGATACTTCCAGCGTGGAAGAGACTGCATTACCACGCCGCCTACACCGTCACTATTGGTGCCAACGTTGTCGGTTGGTGTCGTGATGCCGTTGTTGATCAAATTCTGTAGGAAATGCGTCGCCAAGCCGCGGATCGTGAGAGTTCCGTCTATAAATGGTGCGACTGAAAGATGCCGACGGTAGCTCGCTTCAAAGTCAATTCCACGGTTCAGCTGTTTGGCAAGATTGATCGGAACGACATTTACTTGGGTTATAGCGCCAGATCCATCGCGGATAATGGCGGCACAAGCTTGTGAAGATCCTTGAGCGCATTGGTCAATTATCTGCTGCGTGCTCGTGGTAAAAATCGAATTGTTGATGTCGATTCGGTAGTAGTCCACTGAAGCTTCGAAACCCGGCAAGAAGCGCGGCCGAACAACAACCCCAAGGTTGAGGCTATTGGCTACCTCCGGCTTCAGATTGGTGGTTCCACTCGTGACAGTTAACACCCTTGGGCCTGCGTTCGTGCCGGTAACTGTATCGAAGAGTCCCCCCGAGGTAGCGGTGGCACCAACGGCGAAAAGGTCAGACAGATTGGGCGCACGAATGTCGCGCGACCGGGTTATGCGAAACGTAATGTCATCGATCGGCGAATATGTCAGGCCTGCCTTCCAGGTCGTGACTGCGCCGGATAGGCTATAGTCCGTTTGGCGAACCGCCCCATTCAGATCCATGCTCTTGCCGAGGAACTGGTCCTTGAGCAATGGAACTACGAGCTCAAGGTAGCCTTCGGTGACTTGGTATGAGCCCGAAGTGGCATGCTGGTTGCCGGACCGCCAGCCATTCGTGTTGGATAGCGGGTCATTGCTACCACTGACCGCCTCTCTGCGATGCTCTATACCTGCAGCCATTGAGATTGGGCCAGCCCAATCAGAAAAGGGCGTGCCGTGCAGATTCGCGGCGAATACGTCCTGAGTTAGTTTGGTCCGGCCCCAAGGCCTACCGGCAACATATGCGAGAGCTGCTGGCGAATTCACTCCGATACCGAACACATTGTAGGGAACGCAATTTGGATTGGTCGCAACTGACGCGCACTGGATCGCGCCTGTGGTCGGATTCCGCACCGCATCGACCGCAGCTTTCAGATTTGCCAAATTGAACTGGTATGACTCTACGTAGATGTCGTTGGTCGTCGTCTGACCGTAAGCATCCCAACTCCAGTTGGAGCCCAGCGCGTTAAAGTCACCATTAAGTCCGGCGACGAACCTTCTGGTACTGCGGCGCGTCAATGCGATTACCGAACCATAATCCTGATTGTAGCTGCCCAGCGTAAAAGGCGTCGTGCCTGCCGCTGCCGCCACGCTGGCGGGGAGGAACGCATTGGTGACGGGGTTGATGGTGAAGAAATTGAATCCCGCAAAAGCGAGCGCGTTCTCGTCAGAATGAGCCTGGCCATAGGAGGCCTGCCCAAATATCTGAACATGGTCGCTCAGGTCGAAACTCGTGCGGAAGAAGATGTTTTTCCGATCCAGCCTGGGGGCGAGATCGCCAGCCTGTGACGCGAAATCGTACGCGTCATTCTGACCACCTTGCATGAAGTTGCCGCTAACGGTGCCATAATTGTACCGAAGGGGGATGCCTCCGGCCCCGAAATATGTGCCCTTTGCAGGTCCCGATGTAATGATGCCCCCTGGCGTTGCTGTGGCAAAACCGGTGAATGTCGTTAAGAACTGGGGTTGGCCATTACCGGCGGCGTATGCCGGATTTGTTCCCAGCAATTTGGCCGTGCGAGCCCAAGAGCGGGGCACACCGGTGATGCCATTGCTATGGGCGTCTTCTGCACTCAGCAAAATGTGGCCTCGGCCGCCTGCGAAGCCGGAGCCCCAGGTCAGTGATACCTTATAGTCACCGTTATCCCCATAAGTCGTGAGGCCACCTGAAACCTCGCCCTTTAGGCCGGTAAAATCTTTGTCGAGCACGAAGTTGACAACGCCGGCAACGGCGTCCGAACCCCAGCCGGCAGACGCGCCTCCGGTCACAACATCAACACGTTTGACAAGGGCTTGGGGCAGATTGTTGACGTCGACCCAGCCGGTTAGTGTTGAGGCGGCGATCCTTTGCCCGTCGAGAAGAACCAAGGTTCGGTTGGGACCTAAATTGCGCAGATTAAGCGTATTGATCCCCGATTGGCCACCGCTGACGCCGGCAACGGCGTTCAGCGGCGTGGCACTGCCAAACATCGAGGGAATCTGGTTGACGAGGTCGGCGATGTTAGCAGGTGCCTTATTGGCGATTTCCACCGCACCGATCACGGATGTCGGTGTCGGCGCCTTGTAACCGTCGCGAACGACACGCGTAGCGGTGACTGTTATTTCGCCAGTTTCGATCGGAGCCTTTTCGCTGGGTTTTGGCTCGGCGGTCTGAGCGGACACCGTATGCGCTGATGTCAGCGCATACATCGCGATTGCAAAGGACGAAACGGTCCTCAAAGCTGGCCGTTTGACTTGATCGCTACTACCCCTGGACATGGTCTTCCCCTTTGGTTTCCCTGACGGCCACGCCTGTGCGTGTCCCGATTCTGAAACCTAAGTGCCGCAAATAATACATACAAAGACCGAAAATCGCGGCTTCTATTCTCCAGGGTTATAGCTTTTTTGTCCTTACCGGCCTTCGCCGCGACTGAGAGCGTGGTCTGTTGGTTCTTTGGCGACGTTACCGATGGCTCGCTGGGTGTGCCGGGGAGCGATGGAGGCAATTTCTGAAGCCCACATCGTTTGGCTATTCCCAGCAGTTATGGTCGCGCGCTCATATCTTTGAACCATCGGCGTTGAACGACAGGACGACCGTCTGCGAAAAGAAAACGGAAAAGGGGCTCTCTGTCTGTATCAGGTTTCGCCGAGCATCTTTTGCGAAATCCTTTCCGCCGTCGCCCGAACCTCTTTTGCAAATGCCTCAACCAACTGGGCATTGCGACTCTCGGCGCTTCGGCAAAGTTGGAAGTTATAGAGAATTTCAGGCTCGAAGCGGCGCGCGACCAGCCGGTGCTCCAAGCCACTCACCATGAGTGGATGCACCAGTGATATTCCGATGCCGTCGGCAACGAATTCGCACACGGTTGGGGCGATGTTAGCGATCAACGCTATATTGGGCTCGACCTCGTGTTCTTCGAACATCCGCCCCACCAAGGCGCCAACGTCGGCATCAGGATGGAAAGCGATGAAGGGCATTCGCTTGATGTCATCGATCGTCACAACACTCTTCTGGGCCAACTCGTGATCAGGTCGCATGACACATACGAGCGGATGTTCGAGGAGAGGCTCCTTGGTGATGTAGGGGTTGTCGATGTTCGCACCAACCAGGCCGACATCGAGTTTCCGAGTAATTAGCCAGTCGACGATTCTCTGCGACGTTCTAGACTCTATCGAGCAGAACACATTTGGGTTCTGCTCCAGAAAACCGGCCGTCGCCCGCTGCACGAACGACCCCGACAGCGCAGGCATGACACCGATTGCGAGGCGCCCTTGTTCCTCGCGACGAATGGCATCCACGGCGTTCTCGACCTGGCGCACGCCTGCGAAGATCCTACCGACCTCGTCATAGAGGCGCATTGCGTGTTCAGTAGGGGCAAGGCGCCCCTTTACACGATCGAATAGCTTAAGGCCGGTGTCGAATTCCAAGTGGGCGATCAGCTTGCTCATCGCCGGCTGCGAAATGTTCAGTAGCTGTGCCGCGCGACTCACCGTCCCGTTTTCCACGACCGCCTTGAACGCCTCGATCTGACGAAGATTGATATGCCTTGGCATCTATAACCCTAGAGAATAGCCGGTCCCGATTTTCGAGTTGGACGCATGGACCATGCGCCCATAGCGTGACTCCATGCAAGAGGAATTCCTATGAAAGCGGACGTCATTGTTATCGGCGCCGGACTTGTCGGAGCGGCGATCGCTTACGGTCTGGCGTCCCGTGGCATTCGGGTTCTCGTCCTAGATGGAAACGACAGAGATTATCGCGCATCGAACGCGAATGGCGCGTTGGTTTGGCTCCAAAGCAAAGGGATGGGGTTGCCGGGATACCAGCAATTCTCGCGAACCTCTGTCGATTTGTGGCCGGATTTCAGCGCGGAAATCAACGAGGCGACAGGTTTCGATCTCCAGAACGAGCATAACGGCGGCCTAGCCTTCTGCCTGAGCGAGACGGAATTCGAGCAGCGCCGCGCGCTGCTTACCCGCTGGCACGATCAGCTCGGCGGATCGAAGGTCAAGCCGGACTGGGAGATGGTTGGTCGGAACGCGCTGGCGAAGCTGCTTCCGAACGTTGAACTCGGCCCCGAGGTCGTTGGCGCAAGCTACGGACATCGGGACGGCCAATGCAATTCACTGCGCCTGTTGTCCGCGCTTCATGCTGGAATCATGCGCAAGGGCGGCCAACTGCGCGGAGGGGCGATCGTTAGCTCGATACAAAAGACCGGCAGCCAAGACTTCACGGTCGACCTCGGCGACGAACGGATCTCGGCGGCCAGGATCGTAATCGCAGCGGGCCTTGGGTCGAAGGCGCTGGCGGCGCAGGTCGGCCTTGACTTGGCGATCAGGCCGCAGCGCGGACAGATGCTGGTTACGGAGCGACTGGAGCAATTCCTGCCGTTGCCGCTCCACGGCATAAGCCAGACGAAGCAGGGCACCGTCCTCATCGGCGCAACGAAAGAAGAAGTCGGCTTCGACGCATCAACCACCAGCAAGGCTGTTGCCGACCTTAGCAACATGGCGGTGCGCTCGTTGCCTGGTTTGCGGGGGGCGAAGCTCGTCCGGCAGTGGGCGGGCCTCCGGATCATGACGCCGGACAGTTGTCCCATCTATCAGGAGTCCGAGACTCATCCTGGCGCCTTCGTCGCCGTGTGTCACTCGGGCGTTACCCTTGCCGCCGCTCACGCTGGCGTGTTGGCCGACGCGATTGCCGCCGGCCGACTAACGCCCTTTTTCGATGTTTTTCACCAAAGGCGCTTTGATGTTCCGAAAGCTGCATGAACCTGAAGCTGGCATAATGATCGACATTGACGGCGTTGCCGCGGCAGCGGAGCCCGGCGAAAGCGTCGCGGCGGTGCTTCTACGGCAACCCGAGCCATGGTCACGACTTACGCCAGTCCACCAGAACCGGCGCGCGCCCTTCTGCATGATGGGTGTTTGCTTCGACTGCCTTGCTGAGGTGGATGGTGTTTCCTCGGTGCAGACCTGCCTCAAACCGGTGTGCGACGGGATGCGAGTTGCTCGACAGCTCGGACGCCCGAGGATCGATCGATGAACCGCGTGAATCTCCTCGTGGTCGGCTCCGGCCCTGCCGGGATGACGGCTGCGATCACGGCCCGCAGCTATGGGCTCAACGTGATGGTCATCGATGATCAGGCAGAACCCGGTGGTCAGATTTGGCGCTCGGTGGAAGCTGCGACGCGCCGGGACGACATCCTGGGTCCATCTTATGTCGAAGGTCGCGCTGTCGCAGAAGCGTTCCGCGCGAGTGGCGTGATCTATCGGCCGGGTGCCAAGCTCTGGCAGCTCGAGCCGGGTTTCCGCGCGTTCGTGTCATTCGAGGAGCAGGCGGAGGTTATCGAAGCGGAAGCCGTCATCCTCGCGACCGGCGCACAGGAACGCCCCGCTCCGTTTCCAGGCTGGACCTTGCCCGGCGTACTGACCGTCGGCGCGGCGCAGATTCTGCTGAAGAGTGCCGGCCAGATTCCTGCCGAGCCGGTCTGGATTGCCGGGAGCGGACCCTTGCCGCTGCTCTACGCCGTCCAGCTCATCCGTGCCGGGGGCCGGCTCGCCGGCTTTTTGGACACCACGCCGCTAGGGCAGTGGAGATCCGCGCTCAGGTACTTCCCCGCAGCACTGCGCGCCAGCGGCGATCTCCTCAAGGGCGTTGAATGGAGCGCCGCCGTCAAGAAAGGCTGCGGGCTCTTTGTCAAAGGCGTGACCGAGATAGAGGCCATCGGCAAAGAACGTGTTGAAGGCGTGCGCTATCGGACTCACAAGGGTTCTATGGCGGAAATCGAAACCAACCTGCTGCTTGTCCACGAAGGGGTCGTTCCGCACATTCATGCGGCGCTCTCGGTCGACTGTGCGGTCGCCTGGAACTCGGCGCAGGATTGTTTTGTACCGGTGGTCGATGAGTGGGGCGAAAGCTCCCAGTCGAACCTGTACATTGCAGGTGACGGAGCCGGCATTGCCGGGGCGAAAGCGGCGGTCTTGCGTGGAGAACTTGCCGGCCTTCGCGTTGCTTCGAAGCTTGGTGGCTTGAACGAGGATGATGCCCATCTTGCCGGGCGTCCTGCTCGGAGGAAGCTCGCTCGCGAACTCTCAATCCGCCCATTTCTTGACGCGATGTTCAAGCCTCGGCGTCAGATTTTTTCGCCGGCCGATAAGACGATCGTCTGCCGCTGCGAGGAGATCACCGCCGGTGATGTCAGGCAATTGGCGAATGTCGGTCGGCCAGGGCCAAGCCAGATGAAAACTGCAACGCGCGCCGGCATGGGACCATGTCAGGGCCGACAGTGCGGCTATACGGTAACTCGGCTGCTTGCGGATTGTCAGCACCGTGAGCCCGCCGATGTCGGTTTCTTCCATATTCGGCCTCCCCTTAAACCCGTTACCGTTGGTGAGTTGGCGTCTCTCGCTCAACCGGCGACCCCATGAGCACGATTGAAGCAAAAGCGCCGAAACGCCGAGGTCACTTGCACCCCGTGCTGATCATGGTGGCGCTGTTGCTCGCAACGATGGTGCTGACCCACCTGATTCCGGCCGGCAAGTATCAGCGTAAGGATGGGAATGTCGTCCCCGGTAGCTATCACACGGTCCCGAAGGTCAATGGCGTTCCGGCGCTGATTGCCCCGAGCGCGCCGACTGCGGATCAGGCGCCGGCCAAGGCTGCGGGGATCGTCGCCGTGTTCGCTTCCATCCCTGCGGGAATGAGCAAATCCGCCAGCCTGATCTTCATGGTGATGTTCGTCGGCGGGATGTTCGGCGTGCTGCGGGCCACCGGCGCGATTGACGCCGGAATAGACCGGCTGCTGCACCTTACTTCCGGAAATGTCTATCTTCTGACGACCGGCTTGATGCTGGTCCTTGCATGCGGCGCCACGTTTCTCGGCTTCATCTCCGAGTATCTGGTGATCATTCCCGTCGTCGCGGAAATGGCGCGCCGACTCAAGCTGCCCGCCTTGTTCGCGCCGGCAGTCGTGCTCGTGCCCAGCTTCATTGGCTACGTCGCATGCGTCACCAATCCGCTCGTCCTGACCGTAGCGCAGCCATTGGCCGGCGTGCCGATATTCAGCGGTTTTGTGCCGCGCTTTTTGATATTTGCTGCGATGTTCGGAGTGGGGCTGGCTTATGTGCTGCTCTACGTGAGTCGGCAGCCAAAGGTCGATCACGTTCCCGAAGCGACGCGACTGACGAAGCGCCACTCCGCTGTCCTCATGGCCGTGGCGCTGGGCGGAATAGCTTTGCTCACGGGCACAGGGCTCTGGGATTGGGGCAGTCCCGAACTTGGCGCCGCGTTCGTTGCCTATGGCGTCCTGATTGCCTTTGCGGGAAAGCTGGCACCGGGTTCGGCGGCGGACGCCTTCCTAGACGGTATGCAAAGCATGCTCCTGGCGGGGATCATGCTGGGTCTGGCAAGCTCCATGGAGATACTCCTCCAAACCAGCCAGGTCTTGGACACGGTCGTGCAATCGTTCGCCAATATGATCGCAGGACAAACGTCCTTCGTGGTCGTGGAGGGCATGGTCTTTGGCCAGATGGTTTTTGGATTCTTGATACACTCTGCCGTGCCCAAATCGGCGATCAGCTTGCCGATCCTGGCACCAATTGCCCACTTCGCTGGCGTAAGCAGCCAGCAAACGGTGACGAGCCTGCTTGTCGGGACCGGCCTGATCAACATGATTTCTCCGACCAACGGCCTGTTGCTGGCATTTCTGGCGGTGGCGAAGGTCGATTACGGTGAGTGGTTCCGCTTCGTAGCACCGCTGTTCGCTATTCTCTGTGTGGTCGGCTTTGCAGCGGTCTACCTGATCACGGCACTCGGCGGGTAGTACCCCCGGCAAGTTAAGCCGGTCCGGTCCGGTGCGTTGCCGAGTGCGTTGCCACCAATCTTCCACCATCTGCGTAGCGCGGCCATCGTTGGCGATGCCGTCGAACCATTGGTGCGGGCGTTTGTCGTCGACCCAAAGTCCATAACTCCCGAGAATAATCCGGCCGATCTTTGGACTTGGACGAATAGAAGCCTTCCACGTAGCGGTGCAGGCGGCATCTTCAGATCATGAGCAAGGATTCGTCGTGAACGATATCATCCGGATTGAGACCAACTCGCGTGCCAGTCGCGCCGTCATCTACAATGGCATTGTCTATCTTTGCGGCATGACAGCTGAAGATCGCAGTCAGGACATACGCGGCCAGACTCAGCAGGCATTGGCCAGGATCGAGAAATATCTCGCCCTCGCCGGCACGGACAAGAGCCGCCTCCTGACTGCGCAGATCTGGATCAAGGACATCGTCAACGACTTCCCGATCATGAATGAGATCTGGGATGCCTGGACGGTGCCGGGCTCCCCGCCAACGCGCGCGACTGCTCAATGCGACATGGGCTCGCCCGAAGTGCTGGTCGAGATCATCGTCACGGCGGCTTTGCCGCTTCAGGCATGACCGAACATGCACAGGAAGTCTTCCCAGGGCGTTGCAAACCGTCCGTCTCTTGAGCTGCATATACCCGAGCCGGCGGCGAGGCCCGGCGATGCGGCACATTTCGGCGCTTCACAATTGCCAGCAGCAGGCCAAACCCGCCGCCCCGACACATTGGCGTTGGAAGCCGACATGCGGGATTTGCCGTTTGGCCTGATCCGCGTGTTGGACGAGGATGATTGCGCGGTCGGCCCATGGGCGCCGTCGCTCACGGGCGAACAACTGGTGCGCGGACTGCGCGCGATGATGCTGACGCGGGTGTTCGACGATCGGCTGTTCCGCGCCCATCGTCAGGGCAAGACCAGCTTCTACATGAAATCAACGGGCGAGGAAGCGATCGGCGCGGCCCAGTCGATGGTCCTTGGTGCCGACGACATGTGTTTCCCCACCTATCGTGTCGCCAGCTGGCTGCACGCTCGAGGCTATCCTCTCTCCGAAATGGTCAACCAGATATTCTCGAACGAGAAGGATCCGTTGAGGGGCCGCCAACTCCCAATCCTCTTTTCCGCGCGCGACTATGGCTTCTTTTCCTTATCGGGGAACCTTGGCACCCAGTATGGGCATGCGGTCGGTTGGGCGATGGCGTCCGCCTACAAAAATGACGACAAGATCGCGCTCGCCTATGTGGGCGAAGGCACCACCGCTGAGGGCAACTTCCACGAGGCGCTTACTTTCGCTTCGGTCTATCATGTGCCGTGCATCTTCTGCGTCACGAACAATCAATGGGCGATCTCCAGCTTTTCTGGAATCGCCGGCGGCTCCGAGACGACATTTGCGGCAAAGGCGCTTGCCTACGGCATCCCCGGGCTGCGGGTAGACGGGAACGACTTCCTTGCCGTGTGGGCTGCAACCGAATGGGCGGCTGAACGTGCGCGGTCAAACCGCGGCGCAACGCTGATCGAGCTCTACACCTACCGCGTCGCAGGCCATTCGACTTCCGACGATCCGACCAAGTACCGTCCGGCAGACGAGGCGGAGTACTGGCCGCTCGGAGATCCGATCAAACGGCTAAAGCAGCATCTCATCCATCTTGGCGAATGGGACGAGGAGCGCGATGCCGCGCTCGCCGACGAGTTGGACAAGGAAGTCCGAAGGGCGGTGAAAGAGGCAGAGGCAGTCGGCACCCTCGGCAAATCCAAGCCGCCGCTGTCGGAAATGTTCGAGGGTGTTTTCAAGGAACCCGACTGGCGCGTGCTTGAGCAGCGCCGTGAGCTCGGGATCTGAAGATGCCGACGATGAACATGATACAGGCTCTCAACTCGGCGCTCGACGTGAAGCTCGAGCAGGATCCCGATGTGCTGATATTCGGGGAGGACGTGGGATATTTCGGAGGCGTCTTTCGCGCCACCGACGGGTTGCAGAAGAGGCATGGCCTGACGCGTTGTTTCGACACGCCTATAGCTGAGGGTGGAATCGTGGCGGCCGCCATCGGCATGGGCGCGTACGGTCTGCGGCCCGTCGCGGAAATACAATTCGCCGACTATATCTTCCCCGCTTTCGACCAGTTGGTGTCTGAGGCGGCGCGGCTGCGCTATCGCTCCGGGGGACAATTTTGGGCGCCGATCACGGTGCGGTCTCCATATGGCGGCGGCATCTTCGGCGGGCAGACGCACAGCCAGAGTCCAGAAGCTATTTTCGCCCACATCACCGGATTGAAGACGGTCATCCCGTCCAATCCCTACGACGCCAAGGGGCTGCTGATCGCCGCGATCGAGGACGATGATCCGGTGATCTTTCTTGAGCCAAAGCGGCTCTACAATGGACCGTTCGACGGTCGTCATGACGTGGCTGTTGGGAACTGGACCGGGCACAGGGATGCCGAGGTCCCGGAGGGACATTATTTGGTCCCATTGGGGAAAGCCGCGATCGTCCGGCAGGGGAATGATGTGACCATACTCGCCTACGGGACGATGGTGCACGTCGCACTGGCTGGTATCGCGGACAGCGACATCGACGCTGAGCTGATCGATCTGCGGTCGATCGTCCCTTTGGACATCGACGCGATTGTAAGGTCCGTCTCGAAAACCGGTCGCTGCATTATCCTGCACGAAGCCTCGCGATTTGGGGGCTTTGGCGGTGAATTGGCGGCGCTGGTCCAGGAGCGCTGCTTTTACCACCTTGAAGCCCCGATCGAGCGCGTCGCCGGCTGGGACACGCCCTACCCGCACGCATTCGAGTGGGATTATTTTCCGGGGCCCGCGCGGGTGACCGCCGCGCTCCGTCGTGTGACGGAAAACCTCTGATGGCGCGCTATGTTTTCAAACTTCCGGACATCGGCGAGGGCATCGCAGAGGCTGAAATCGTAGCTTGGCACGTGGCGGTCGGCCAGCGCGTCGAGGAAGATCAGGGCGTCGCTGACATGATGACCGACAAGGCGACGGTCGAAATGGAATCGCCAGTGTCGGGCATAGTGGTGGAACTCGCAGGTGAGGTCGGCGAGCAGGTCCCGATTGGCGCGGCCCTGATGGTAATTGAAACGGAGACCATCGCGGAAGATACCGCAGAAGAGGTCGATGCCGCGTCACAAGCCAGTCCTCGCATTGACGCGCCTGATGTGGCGGACCGCCAGGGCAGGCTGGAACCTACGCCGATCGTCGCACAGGCGGCCGAAACCCCACCGACAACGGGACGGGGAATTTCGAAATCCACCGAGGCAGCGCCTCAGGAAGCCGCATCTGGTTCGGACGCACCCCCACTTGCCTCCCCCGCAGTCCGCGCTCGCGCAATCGATTTGGGCATCGATCTGTCACTTCTGCGAACCGAAGGCAGGCGCGTGCGGCATGCCGACCTCGACGCCTATCTTCGCTACCGCGCGGAGCAAGGATATCATTCTCCGCACGCATCACACCGCAGGCCAGACGAAGCGATCAAGGTCATCGGCATGCGCCGTCGGATCGCTGAGAACATGGCCGCGTCCAAGCGGGCCATTCCACATTTCACCTATGTAGATGAGATCGATGTCACAGCATTGGAAGCAGTGCGCAGCGACCTGAATGAAACGCGCGGTGACCGCCCGAAGCTGACTATGCTGCCGCTCCTGATCGCGGCGATCTGCAAGACGATCCCGGCCTATCCGATGATCAACGCCCGCTATGACGACGACGCAGGCGTGGTGACACGGCACGGTCGTGTCCATCTTGGCATGGCGACGCAAACTGACGCTGGGCTCACCGTGCCGGTCATTCGGGATGCGCAGGACCGCAATGTGTGGCAACTCGCGGCGGAAATCCTTCGGCTGGCCCAAGCGGCCCGAGCGAGCAAGCTCAAGCCGGATGAGATGGGTGGCGGCACCCTCACAATCACGTCGCTGGGACCGCTGGGCGGGATCGCGACGACGCCCGTCATCAACCGGCCGGAGGTGGCGATCATTGGCCCAAACAAGATCGTCGAGCGGCCCGTCTTCGCGGGCAAGGAGATCGTTCGTGCAAAGCTGATGAACCTTTCGATCAGTTGCGACCACCGCGTGGTAGACGGGTGGGACGCGGCGAGCTTTGTCCAGGCGTTAAAGCGCTTTATCGAAACGCCTGTCCTGCTGTTTGCAGACTGACGGTCGATGATGAGGCCTCTCGACTTTTTCCTTGGTGAGAATGCGGACATGATCCGCGACACCACGCATCGCTTCGCTACCGATCGTATCGCGCCGCTCGCCGCATGGATTGATGCGGAGGACAGCTTCCCGCGCGATCTATGGCCGGAAATGGGCGCGCTTGGCCTGCACGGCATCACCGTCGAGGAGGAGTTTGGCGGCTTAGGTCTTGGCTATCTCGAGCATGTCATTGCCTGCGAGGAAGTCAGTCGCGCTTCGGCCTCGATCGGCCTCTCCTACGGCGCGCACTCCAACCTCTGCATCAACCAGATCCGCCGCTGGGGTTCGCCCGAGCAGAAGGCAAAATATCTGCCCAAGCTGGTGTCGGGCGAGCATGTCGGTAGCCTCGCCATGTCCGAGGCCGGTGCCGGGTCGGACGTCGTGAGTATGAAGCTGCGCGCCGATATGGTGGACGGCGGTTACATGCTCAACGGCACCAAATTCTGGATCACCAACGCAACCTATGCGGACACGCTGGTGGTCTATGCCAAGACATCGCCTGACGCCGGATCGAAGGGCATAACCGCCTTCCTGATCGAGAAGGATTTCGCCGGTTTCTCAATTGGCCAGAAGATCGACAAGATGGGGATGCGCGGAAGCCCGACCGCCGAGTTGGTGTTCGACGACTGCTTCGTGCCCGAAGAGCAGATCATGGGGCCGCTCGACGGCGGCGTGAGAGTGCTGATGTCGGGCCTCGATTACGAGCGGGTCGTGCTTTCAGGCATCCAGCTCGGCATCATGCAAGCCTGCCTCGATGTCGTACTGCTCTATGTGCGTGAGCGCAAACAATTCGGGCAGGCGATCGGTACCTTCCAGCTGATGCAGGCCAAGATCGCGGACATGGTGGTCGCGCTCAACTCGTCGCGGGCCTATGTATATGCGGTGGCGAAGGCGTGCGATGCGGGCAAGACGACCCGCCACGATGCTGCCGGCGCGATCCTCCTCGCCTCCGAAAACGCGGTGAAGGTCGCGAACGAGGCGATCCAGGCATTGGGTGGCGCCGGCTACACGAGGGATTGGCCGGTGGAACGCTATCTGCGCGACGCCAAGCTGCTCGATATCGGTGCCGGTACCAACGAGGTGCGGCGGATGTTGATCGGGCGGGAGTTGATCGGCCCATGACGACGATTTCCACGCTTGCGGACCCCACCTCGGGAGGCTTCGCTGCCAATGCCGCGCATAATGGCGCGTTGGCGGCGGAGTTGCGCGGCAAGGTGGCGGCCGCCGCGCTCGGCGGGTCGCCCGAGCATCGCGAGCGCCATGTTTCGCGGGGCAAGCTGCTTCCTCGTGATCGCATCCATCGTTTGCTCGATACCGGATCGCCCTTCCTCGAAGTCGGCGCACTGGCGGCAAACGGCATGTATGAAGGCGGCGCGCCCGGCGCGGGCGTGATAGCCGGCATCGGGCGCGTCTCGGGCCGCGAGTGCCTGATCCTGGCCAACGATCCGACCGTAAAGGGCGGCGCCTATTTCCCGATGACGGTCAAGAAGCATCTACGCGCACAGGAGATCGCGCGTGAGAACAGGCTTCCGTGCGTTTATCTGGTCGACAGCGGCGGTGCCAACCTGCCGCACCAGGCCGAGGTCTTCCCCGATCGCGATCATTTCGGGCGCATCTTCTACAACCAGGCGCAGATGAGCGCGGAGGGTATCCCCCAGATCGCCTGCGTGATGGGAAGCTGCACCGCAGGCGGCGCTTATGTGCCCGCGATGTCGGACGAGACGGTGATCGTCCGCAACCAGGGCACGATCTTCCTCGCCGGGCCTCCCTTGGTGAAGGCGGCGACGGGCGAGGTGATCAGCGCAGAGGAACTGGGCGGCGCGGAAACGCACGGCCGCAAATCCGGGGTTGTCGATCATGTCGCGGAGAATGACGAGCATGCGCTGCTGATCGTCCGCGATATCGTCGCCACGCTCAATCATCCCAAGTCGGTGGATATCGAGATTGCCGAACCGCGCCCGCCCAAGCTCGACCCGGCCGATCTCTACGGCATCGTCCCCAACGACGTGCGAGCGCCCTATGATGTGCACGAGGTGATCGGCCGCATCGTCGACGGCTCCGATTTCCATGAGTTCAAGGCGCTGTACGGCGCCACGCTCGTCTGCGGCTTCGCGCGGATCTGGGGCATGCCCGTCGCGCTTCTCGCCAATAACGGCGTGCTGTTCAGCGAGAGCGCGCAGAAAGGTGCGCACTTCATCGAGCTGGCCTGCCAGCGGCGAACACCCTTGCTATTCCTACAGAATATCTCGGGCTTCATGGTCGGTGGGAAATACGAAGCTGAGGGGATCGCCAAGCATGGCGCCAAGCTCGTGACGGCCGTCGCCACCGCCAGCGTGCCCAAGATTACCGTGCTGATCGGCGGCAGCTTCGGCGCAGGGAATTACGGCATGTGTGGCCGCGCCTATCAACCACGCTTCCTCTTTACCTGGCCCAACGCGCGGATCTCGGTGATGGGCGGCGAGCAGGCCGCCGCCGTCCTTGCGACAGTTCACCGCGATGCCGAAAGCTGGACGCGGGAACAGGCCGAAGCGTTCAAGGCGCCGATCCGCCAGAAATACGAGGACGAGGGCAACCCCTATTACGCCACCGCGCGGCTGTGGGACGACGGCATCATCGATCCCGCCCAGACGCGCGACGTGTTGGGCCTCGCCTTCTCCGCCACGCTCAACGCCCCGATCCCCGAACGCGCGACGTTCGGCGTGTTCCGAATGTGAGGCATACGCAATGATCTTTCCTGAGCGGTGGGCCGATCAATGGATCGACGGCTGGAATAGACGCGACATGGAATCGTTGCTTTCGCTCTATTCCTTGGAGATTGAACTGCGTTCGCCGTTCGCGAAGGTTTACGCAAGTGAGGGCCTGATCAAGGGCAGGGCCGATGTTCTGGCATATTGGCAAGAAGCTATCCGCCGATTGCCAAATCTCACATTCGAGATGGTGAAGGTCTATAGAGGGCACCAAGCATTATCGATGCACTACGTAGATTCTATCGGCCGAAATAGCATCAAGACAGTTCTGTTTAATGATCGGGACGAGGCAATTTTCGAGACAAATTGCCTCGATCGACTGCGCTGAGCCGATGATTGCTTCTGTTCTCATCGCCAACCGAGGGGAGATCGCGCTGCGGATCTTTCGTACGGCGAGATCTCTCGGCATACGCACGATCGCCGTACATAGCGACGTCGATGCGGCCATGCCCTTCGTCCGCGAAGCAGACGAAGCGGTGTGCATCGGTCCCGCGCTCGCAAGGGATAGCTACCTGCGTCAGGACCGGATCCTGGAGGCCGCAAAGGCGATGGGAGCAGAAGCGATTCATCCGGGCTATGGCTTCCTCTCAGAGAATGCCGAGTTTGCCGAGCTAGTGCAGGCGGCCGGCCTGGTATGGGTCGGTGCGCCGCCTGCCAGCATCCGCGCGATGGGCCTGAAGGACGCCGCCAAGGAGCGGATGATTGCGGCAGGTGTGCCTGTAACGCCGGGCTATCTGGGCGTGGATCAATCCCCAGAACGGCTCCAGAGCGAAGCGGACGCAATCGGCTATCCGGTGCTGATCAAGGCGGTCGCGGGCGGCGGCGGCAAGGGCATGCGCAAGGTTGACGAAGCGCACGCCTTCGCTGAATCCTTGGAAAGCTGCCGGCGCGAGGCCGCGTCATCGTTCGGCGATGATCGCGTGCTGATCGAAAAATATATCCTCTCGCCACGCCATATCGAAGTGCAGGTGTTCGGCGACACACATGGCAATGTGGTGCACCTGTTCGAGCGCGACTGTTCGCTCCAGCGCCGCCACCAGAAGGTGATCGAGGAAGCGCCGGCGCCAGGTATGGACGAAACGACGCGCGATGCGATTTGCGCCGCAGCTGTGCGGGCGGCGCAGGCGGTGGACTATGTCGGTGCCGGCACGATCGAGTTCATCGCCGACGCGAGCGAGGGCCTGCGGGCGGATCGCATCTGGTTCATGGAGATGAACACCCGTCTCCAGGTCGAGCATCCGGTGACCGAGGCGATCACCGGGCAGGATCTGGTCGAGTGGCAGTTGCGGGTGGCGTCGGGCGAGCGGCTGCCGAGGCGACAGGAGGAGCTGTCGATCACCGGCTGGGCAATGGAGGCGCGCCTCTATGCCGAGAACCCGGCGAGCGGCTTCCTGCCTTCGACCGGCCCGCTAGAGCGTCTGCGCTTTCCGCAGGGCGTCCGCATCGACAGCGGTGTTGAGGAAGGCGGCGAGGTTACACCGTTCTACGACCCGATGATCGCCAAACTCGTTGTCCACGCGCCCACCCGCGCTGCCGCTGCCGGCAAGCTCGGCGATGCCGCGGGCGGCACCGAGGTATGGCCGGTAAAGACCAACGCCGCCTTCCTGGCGCGCGCCGCTCGGCATCCCGAATTCGTGGCGGCCCGGATCGATACGGGGTTCATCGAACGGCATATCGAAGCGTTGGTGCCCCCGCACGAGCCTTCTGCCCGCGTCCTTACCAGTGCTGCCCGCGCTATCCTTTCGCCGGTCTCCCTCGATCCATGGAGCGGGCTGACCGGCTTCCGCGCCAATGCGGCACCCGATCTGCGCGCAGAAGTGACCGTGGGCGGCCAGGTGCATCTCGTCACGCTGGCCACGCCCGTTCCAACCAGCATCGCCGCGTTCGACGGCGGTAGCGTGCTGTTTGCCGATGGCGAGGCGTGGCCGTTCTCCCGGCCGCGTGCCGACGATATCGTGCGTGGCGATGCCCTATCCGATGGGATGATCGTCGCGCCAATGCCCGGCAGGATCATCTCGGTGGCGGTTTCGCCGGGCGATGCCGTGACCAAAGGACAGCGGTTGCTGGTCCTGGAGGCGATGAAGATGGAGCAGGGCCTCGTCGCGCCATTCGATGGCATTGTGGCGGAGATCAGAGCCGTGGATGGCGCCCAGGTGTCCGAAGGCGCGTTGCTCGTGCGCATCGAGAAGGACGCCTGACATGGCCGGACGCTTCTTCGATGAATGGGCGATCGGCGATCACATCGTCCACGTGATTCGCCGCACCGTCACTGAGACCGACAATCTGTTATTTTCGACGATGACTCACAATCCGCAGCCGCTCCATCTGGACGTCGAGGCGGCGAAGGCAAGCGAGTTCGGGCAGATTCTCGTCAACGGCACTTTCACCTTCGCGCTGATGATCGGTCTTTCGGTGGGCGAGACGACGCTCGGATCGCTCGTCGCAAATCTCGGCTACGACAAGCTCGTGCATCCCAAGCCCGTGTTCATCGGCGACACGATGCGGGCGGAGAGTGAAGTGGTCGACCTGAAGGATAGTAGATCGCGGCCAGGCGCAGGCATCGTCACCTTCTCGCATCGTCTGATCAATCAGCGCGACGAGGTCGTTTGCCAGTGCCTGCGCAGCGCACTGCTGAACCGGACGCCGAAATAGGCCGCGTCCATTCGCGCTGAGCGAGCTACTCGGACGAATTGTGCAAGCAGCGCGATTCCGCCAATTTCGTGATTGGGGCTCCCGGAATATCCCGCAGCCTCATAACGCGCGCTTGACTCTTCGCGCCACGCGTCGGAACAAATAGGGAACAATCCACCGCCACCCGAGTCTCCTGATGCCATGTACCAGCCCGCTGTCCTCGAAAAACTACGAGCGCAAATCGCGCGGATCGAGGGCGTGGGCGTTCGTCATGCTGCGATTCCCTTCGGGATAGACGAGCTCGACCTCCGCCTGCCCGGCCGGGGAATCGCCGTCGGTGCGTTGCATGAGATAGCCGGCAGCCCCGATCTGGCGGACGACGCCAGCGCGACGATCTTTCTCGCTGGCATCCTTGCGCGGATCGAAGGTCCGGTCTTCTGGTGTCTCCGCTGGCGCGACCTGTTCGCGCCCGCGCTCCACCTGGCGGGCCTCCACCCCGATCGTGTAATCCATGTCGAGGCGGGCAGCGATACCAACGTCCTGTTGGCGATGGAGGAATGCCTCCGGCACAGCGGGCTTGCCGGTGTCGTGGGTGAGGTCTCCAAATATACGACGACCGCGTCGAAGCGGCTCCAGCTCGCGGCCGAGAGCTCGGGTGTCGCCGCCTTCGTGTTCCGCCGGGCCTCGAAAATCGAGCAAGCGGCGGAAGGCACGGCGGCCGTGACACGCTGGCGCATCACGGCGTTCCCGAGCGAGGACCTGGGTATTCCTAGCCTTGGGCGACCGCGCTGGAACGTGACGCTGGAAAGGGTACGCGGCGGCAACCCGCACGCATGGATTGTGGAGGGCTGCGATGCGACGGGTCGCATCGGTCTATCTTCCGCACTGGTCGACCGACCGGCTGCGGCGGACGACCGCAAATTCGTCGCCTGACCGCGACGCCCTCGCGCGCGACCGTCCGCTCGTAACGGCGATCCCGGACCATCGCCGCCGCGTGATTGCCGCGGTCGACCTGGCTGCGCGGGCACTCGGCATTCGTCCTGGCATGACCGTCACGCAGGCGCGGTCGTTCGCGCCCGAACTGGAGGTCGTCGATGCCGAGCCAGAAGCTGATCTTGAAGGCCTTCGCCGTCTCGCGCTCTGGGCGGGCCAGCGATATTCGCCATTTGTCTCGCCGGATGCGCCCGACGGCATCTGGCTCGATATCACCGGATGCGCCTCGTTGTTCAGCACCGAGAAGGCGCTTCTGAAGGATCTCCATCGCCGGATCGCCGCATTCGGCCTGACCGTGCAGATTGCGGTCGCCGATACCGCGGGCTGCGCCCATGCCGTGGCGCGGCATGTCCCAGCGGGGCGCCCGGTGACGATCGAGCCGGGAGACCATCGCAAGGCCATCGCCCTGCTGCCGATCGTGGCCCTGCGCCTCCCGGCCAGTGACGTCGAGGGCCTGCGCAAGCTCGGGTTCGAGCGCATCGAGCAGCTGATCGGGGCGCCGCGCGGCCCGCTTGCGAAGCGCTTCGGGCGCGATCTCCATCGCCGCCTCGACCAGGCCCTGGGTAATGTGCCCGAGCCGATCGAACCGATCTTTCCGGAGAATGTGCCGCGCGCGCGGCGCGGTTTCATGGAGCCGATCGCGACCTCGGAAGCCTTTGCACGGGTGATCGGTGATCTGGTCGGCGATGTCGTCGAGCAGCTTGGCCGTATCGGCAAGGGCGCCCGCCGGCTCGACTGCTACTTCCACCGGGTCGATGGCCATACCCAGGCGATCCGCATCGGCACTGCCGCGCCGTCGCGCGATGCGCGCCACCTCGCCAAACTGCTTTGCGCGAGGATCGAGACGGTCGAGCCGGGGCTTGGCATCGAGGCGATGATCCTGGTCACGCCGCTGGTCGAGGGCATGGCGGCCCGGCAGGGCGAAGGATTGGAAAGCCTCGGTCGGCGCGGGCCGGATCTCGCGGCATTGGTGGACGCGCTCGCCAACCGGTTCGGCCAGCGCTCTCTTCACCGCAGCGGTCCCCGGGCCAGCGCGATGCCCGAGCGCTCGATTGCCCTGTCGCCGGCGCTTGGCAGGCCGACCGGCGCCGCGTGGGACGACGACCTCCCGCGACCTTCGCGGATGCTGGAGCGCCCGGAGCCGATCGAGGTGATCGCGCTGCTGCCCGACGACGCGCCGCGCATGTTCATCTGGCGGCTCAAGCGATATCGCGTCACGCAGGGTGATGGCCCAGAGCGCCTGCATGGCGAATGGTGGCGCGAGGGCGGGCATGAGGCCGGCACGCCGCTGGCCGTGCGCGACTATTACCAGGTCGAAACCGAGACGGGCGGTCGCTACTGGCTGTTCCGGCTCGGCGACGGGACAAGCCATGCCACCGGAAACATGCGCTGGTTCATCCATGGCGCGTTCGCATGACCGACGATGCACCCGGCTATGTCGAGCTGCAGGTCACGACCCATTTCAGTTTCCTGCGAGGTGCGTCCTCGCCCGAGGAGATGTTCGCTGCCGCCGCGCTGCTCGGCCTGCCGGCGCTGGGCGTGGTCGACCGCAATTCGGTCGCCGGCATCGTTCGCGCGTGGGATGCGGAGAAGACCACGGGTGTCCGGGCAATCATCGGCTGCCGGCTCGACCTTATCGATGGCACGGCGCTGCTGGTCTATCCGACCGATCGCGCCGCCTATGGCCGGATGTGCCGCCTCCTCAGCGTCGGCAAGGCGCGCGCCGGCAAAGGCGCGTGCCATCTCGACTGGTCCGATGTCGAGCAATGGCAGGAGGGGCTGATCGTCATGCTCGTCCCCGATCGTGCCGATGCCGTCGCGGAGACCGCGCTGGCGCGTACGAAGCGGATCTTCGGAGACCGCGCCTATATGGCGTTGTCGGTTCGGCGTCGGCCGCGCGACGCGATCCGCCTGCGTGACTTGTCGGCGATGGCGGTGGCGGCACGCGTGCCGACCGTCGCCACCAACGACGTGCTGTACCATTCGCCCGAGCGCCGGCTGCTGCAGGACGTGGTCACCTGCATCCGCGAGAAATGTACGATCGACGAGCTGGGCGACCGACGTGAGCGATTCGCGGATCGCTATCTCAAGAGCGGCCAGGAGATGGAGCGGTTGTTCCGCCGCTACCTGAAGGACGCGTCACCCGTTGGGCGCAGCGTCGAGTTGGCGGCGCGCTGCACCTTCAGCCTTGAGGAACTGCGCTACCAATATCCCGACGAAATCCGCGTCCCCGGCCGGACGCCGCAGGAAGAGCTGGAGCGGCTGACCTGGGAAAAGGCGCCCGAGCGCTATCCCGAGGGCATCGAGGGCAAGGTGCGCGAGCAGCTTGTGCATGAACTGAGGCTCATCGCCGAGCTCGAATATGCGCCCTATTTCCTGACGGTCCATTCGATCGTCGCCGAGGCGCGACGGCGTGAGATCCTCTGTCAGGGCCGAGGATCGGCGGCGAACAGCGCCGTCTGCTACGTGCTCGGCATCACCTCGATCGACCCGGTCCGCTCCGAGCTGCTGTTCGAGCGGTTCGTCAGCGCCGAACGAAGGGAACCGCCCGATATCGACGTCGATTTCGAGCATGAGCGGCGCGAGGAAGTGATCCAGTGGATCTACGAAACCTATGGCCGGATCCGCTCGGCGCTGACCGCCGTCGTTACCCGGTTCCGGTCCAAGGGCGCGGTGCGCGAGGTCGGCAAGGCGCTGGGCCTCAGCGAGGACATGACCGCCGGGCTTGCCTCGTCGGTGTGGGGCTGGAGCCGCGAGGGGGTCGAAGCCAAGCATGCCGAGGAGATGAACCTCGACCTTGGCGATCGGCGCCTCGCATTGACGCTGGACCTGGCCCGCACCCTCATCAACACGCCGCGGCATCTTTCCCAGCATCCCGGCGGGTTCGTCTTGACCCGTGACCGGCTTGACGAGCTGGTACCGATCGAGCCGGCCGCGATGGACGATCGGCAGGTCATCGAATGGGACAAGGACGACATCGATCTTCTGGGCTTCATGAAGGTCGATGTCCTCGCGCTCGGCATGTTGTCCTGCATGCGCCGCGCGTTCGAATTCCTGGAGAACGACAAGGGGACCAGGCACGACCTCGCCACCATCCCGGCGGAGGACCCCGCCACCTACGCGATGATCCGGAAGGCCGACACGCTCGGCGTCTTCCAGATCGAGAGCCGGGCGCAGATGGCATCGATTCCGCTGATGGCGCCGCGCACCTTCTACGACCTCGTCATCCAGGTCGCGATCGTGCGCCCCGGCCCGATCCAGGGGGACATGGTCCATCCCTACCGCCGCCGCCGCAACGGTCAGGAGGAAGTCACCTATCCGACTGAGGAACTGCGCCGGGTGCTGGAGAAGACCCTGGGCGTGCCGCTGTTCCAGGAGCAGGCGATGCGGGTCGCGATCGAGTGCGCGGGATTCACCGCCAGCGAGGCGGATCTTCTGCGGCGGGCGATGGCGACGTTCAAGCTCACCGGCGGCGTATCGCACTTCCGGGACAAGCTGATCAGCGGAATGGTCAACCGGGGCTATGACCAGGATTTCGCCGAAAAGACGTTCAAGCAGATCGAAGGCTTCGGCTCTTACGGCTTTCCGGAAAGCCACGCCGCGAGCTTCGCGCTGATCGCCTATGCCAGCAGCTGGATGAAGTGCCATCATCCCGACGTCTTCTGCGCGGCCCTGCTGAACGCGCAGCCGATGGGATTCTATGCCCCGGCACAGATCGTTCGCGATGCCCGGCAGCACGGCGTCGAAATCCGTCCGATCGACGTCAACCACAGCCGCTGGGACTGCACGCTCGAGCCGACCGGGGCCCGATATCTCGCCGTCCGACTCGGGCTCCGCATGGTGCGTGACCTGTCGAACGACGATGCGGCCGCGATCGTGACCGCACGCGCCGGCACGCCCTATGACAGCGTCGAGGAGATCCAGCGCCGCGCCGGTGTCGGTCGCGGCGCCCTCGACCGGATCGGCGAGGCGGACGGGTTCGGATCGCTCGGGAACAGTCGTCGCGAAGGGCTCTGGAGCGTCAAGGGTCTCGGCAACGCGGCGCTCCCGCTTTTTGCCGCAGCCGATGAACGCGACGGCAAGCTGCGCCAGGAAGCGATCGAGCCGACCGTCATCCTCGCGCCGATGGGCGAAGGAGCGGAAGTCGTCGAGGACTATCGCGCGTCGGGCCTGTCACTGCGCGCGCACCCGCTGGCGTTCCTCCGCGATGAGCTGAAGGCACGCAGGATGATCACCTGCGAGCAGCTCCAGACCGTGAAGGATGGCCGCTGGATCGAGCTCGCCGGCATTGTGCTGGTGCGCCAGAAACCGGGGTCGGCGAAGGGCGTCATGTTCATCACACTCGAGGACGAGACCAACGTCGCCAATCTCGTCGTCTGGACCAATGTCTTCGAGAAGAATCGCCGCACGGTGCTCGGTGCGTCGATGATGGGGGTGCGCGGCCAGGTCCAGCGCGAGGGCGAAGTCATCCATGTCATCGCGCAGCGCCTCGATGATCTGTCATCGCTGTTGGCGAGCGTCGGCAACCGGGCCGATGTCGCCGACATCTACCGGGTGAGCCGCGCCGATGTGGTCAAGAATGCCATGCGCCCGGACCCGCGCGATCCAGCTGAAGCGCCGTTGGGCAAGCCCCCGAGAGACATCTATATTCCCGACCTGCGCCTCGGATCGGGCATCATTCCCGGTCAGCCCACCGAAGGCATCAAGATCAAGCCGCGGGATTTTCGCTGACCGCCGGTCAAAAAAAAGGCCGACCCGAAGGCCGGCCATTCGAATTGGTGCTGGGAGGAACATGGGGCGCTACAGAGACAGTGCATCCACGCCAACGGTATGAAACAGAATGGAAATCGCAGCACTCTTCACGAGTTCGCGGCTGGTGGTCTTGATCATGGCTACCGCCTTTCTCGTCTTGTTGTCGGTCTTGGTCTTCGTGTCGTCATTCGAATCGCCGAACTTGGAACCCGGCTTCAGCGACCGGTAGAAAGCGAGGAGGCCGAGGCCGCCCCATGTCACGGCCGGGCAAAGCCCGCCGAGGTTGGAAATGCCGGCGAGGAAGGTTCCTCCCACGGTCTCTGTAGCGCCCCACCACTGATTGCGCTTTCGCGTGTCTCAAGGAGGCAAAGCGGAAATGGGCATCGTGACCGACGTGCACAAGAGCAAGCGCCGGCGACGAGCAACGGGCGCTATTGTTCTCTATCTGTTCCGTGATAATATGGCTGATGTCGAGTCCCTGATGGAAAGGTCAGGAAATGTCCCGCCTCTATGCGGTCGCGAGCAACATCCCAGAGGTTTCCGCCCACTTCGCGGCGGAAGCGCCCGCGGATATCAAGATGCCATCCGAAACCATCGAGGCGCTTCCCGGACTGGTCGTGTTCGAACGGAGCGGCCGGCGCCATCTGCGACTCATGGACTGGGGGTTTCCCCGACTGACGCGAGAGATGCGCGAGCGGGGCGACCCGCCTGGGCGGATCGGGCTCGTCGCCGACCTGACCAATCCGCTGTGGGAACAGCTGGTGGTCGACCAGCGGTATCGCTGCCTGATCCCACTCAGCCATTTCGCCAACCCCAACGGCGATCCGGGAGAAAAGACGCGGACGTGGTTTTCGGTCGACCGGCAGCCGCTGGTTGCCTGGGCCGGGTTCTGCCGCAATGTTCCCGACTATGGCCCGGTCTATGCCGGCATGACGATGACAGCGAACGCGGTGGTCGAACCCTATAACGACCGCATGCCGGTCCTGCTCGACCCCCACGAATATGACCGCTGGCTGCACGGGTCGATTCAGGACGTGATCGGGTTCCAGTTTCGCGCGCCACTGGCAGCCGAACGAACAAAGGTTCTGCACACCGACGATCTGTGGCGCAGCGGCAAGCGGCCCGCGAGCATGCAACCGCAACTGGCGCTGCTCTGAACGGGTGCGCCGGCGCGATTTGCTGATAAAGTAGCGCCATGTGCAATCTCTACACCGTGCGGAAGAGCGCAGCCGAAGTCGCGGCACATTTCGGCGTGAGCGATCCTGCTCAGTCCAACGCTCCGGACGAGGTCTATCCGGGCACTCCTGGCATGGTCGTGCGGGAAGAGGCTGGCGCGCGCATCATGCAGTCGATGGCGTGGGGTTTTCCGCTGCGGCTGAAGGGCATGTCCCCGACCGCAAAGCCGAAGCCGGTCAACAATATCGCCGATCTCAACAAGCCGATGTGGAAGGGCCTCGCCGCGAAACCGCAATGGCGATGCCTCATTCCCCTGACGGCGTTCGCCGAGGCTGAAGGTCCCAAAGGCGCGAAGACGAGAACCTGGTTCAACGTGAAGGACCAGCCGATCTTTGCATGGGCTGGCCTCTGGCGTGTGAGCGACGAATGGGGGCCGGTCTATTCGGGTGTGATGACCGACTGCAACGAGGCAATCCGACCCATCCATGATCGAATGCCTGTGCTGCTCCATGTGGACGACTATGATCGCTGGCTCCACGGCAGTTTCGACGATGCGGTGGCATTCCAGAACCGCTGTTTCCCCGATGAGCTGATCGAGATGACCCGAACGGACGAACTTTGGGTCAAGCGCAAGCCTGTGATCGCACAGGCTGAGACCCTGATTTGACCCCTGAGCAGGAGCGCATGGCAGAGGCGCTCGCCGTATGGCGTACCCACGGCGAGAGATCCGCGATTCACGTCGCGGAGCGCATCGGCGCGCTTGCGATCAATGGCGACATTGCAGGCGTTGAGCGCTGGCAACAGATCGCAGCCCGGCTCGAACCGCTGCTGGCCGCTCGGCAAACCCACCAGTAACAGCCGCCAGACATGCAAGGGATCGAAGAGCCCTGCGCTCCGTGTTTCAAAAAGGTGCGCCCGCCGCTGGCGGACGCAAGTTAGGGAGAGGGAAGCGTTGGCCGGCGGTGCGATCAGCGAAATTTCGGCGTGAACCGAACACCAAGCCAGAATGTCGCCGGAATCGAATATTCGTCCTTCAGGAGGTTCTTGCCCGGGCCGGTGACGCTTGTGATGGGGCTTCTGGTGACGTTGCTCACCTGACCGACCAGCGAGATGCCGGGCCGGACCTGGTAGGTCGCGGAGAGATCAAGCTGCGATCGTGGCGCCCAATAGAGGTCCTGCCAGCTCACATCGGCCTGGATGAGCCGCAATGCGCGACCCTGACGATTGAAGGCGGCACGCAACTCCAGATTCTTCGTCGTGTAGAAAAGCGTGGCGTTGATCGCGTAGTTGGGTTGCCCAACCAGCCTGTCGATCGTCCGCGTCCCTCCGGCACTGAGCGGAACAGCGACCCTGCCATCAAGCAACGACGCATTTGCGCTGGCGCCGAATCCCGACAGCAAGGGCGAGATATCGGCGAAGGAGTTGATGATCACGTTGCCTTCCACGCCCCGGATCCGGGCGCTCGAGGCATTCACGGGCGTGGAGACGATGGCGTTCTTGTAGAAAACGCCGCTCGACGGATCGGTATATCCCAGCGTTCCCAGGGTGAAGATCTCGTCCTTGATCTCCTTGTCGAACAAGGCGAGCGAAAGAAGCCCGCTGCTCTTGCCCGGAATGCGCCATTCGGCCGACAGATCGAAATTGTCCGAGACACGCGGCTTGATGTTCGGATTGCCGATCGTAGCCGTGACGCCGATGGCATTCGGGTTGCCGATGTCAGACACGTTCACGAAGTTGAGGGCGCTCCGCGCGGCATAGGCGTCATAGGGAGGGCGCCCGAGGGTACGACTATAGGCGGCGCGAAGATCGAGCGTGTCGGTGAGATGGTAGATCGCGATCGCGGACGGCAGGAGACGCCCGTACCGCGAAGAGGTCGTCAGGTCCGTATAGGCAATTGTGGCTCCGGGCACGCGAACGCGCGACGTCGTCGACTGATCGGTATGGTCATAGCGGACGCCCGCCTGGAACAGCAGCTGGTCACTGTGGTAGCTGGCCATCGCATAGGCGCCGGCAATCTTCTCGTGATGGCTGAAATTGTCCTGATTGTTGACCGCGGTCGCATCGGGGGCGTTGAACATCGATTTCGGGAGGGCGTCGAGGATCGCCTTGGCCTTGGCGGCATCGACGGTCAGAAGATTGAGCGAGTTGTACGGCAGCGGCACCGACGGCCCGAGCACGTCCGACAGCGTTAGAGCCGGCGCCGTGTTGTTGGGGTCATATTCCAGCCGGTGGAACTTGTAGAACGACCGGTCATCGACATAGGCGCCGCCGAGCCCGAAGCCGAGGCCGCGATCGGCTTCATCCTGGTTGTAGTGGTAGTCGATGCGCTGATTGAAAATCTTGTCGCCGGCGTTCCGTCCCATGTCCGGGCGCCAGTAGGTCAGCGCATATTTGCTGGTGTCGTAATAGGCGGTCGGATTCACGTTGAACACGTGCTGGAAGTTGCTCGTATCGTAGGTGATCGCCAACGCAGGATTGCCCACATTGCCGGCGCCGGCGGTCCCCGGCGCGGGCCGCGGAGCCGCGGCATTGATATATTTGATCATGTACCACGGCTCGTCGTAGCTCATCGTCGAGTATGACGTACGGAGCGACAGCTTCTGGTGCTCGCCGGGCTTCCAGTCGGCCCCGAACTGCCCCACGCGCGTCCGGGTGGTGGTCAGCTGGTTGTCGTAGCCAATCTCGCTGCTGCTCGTCGGGAAGAAGCCTGAGGTTGGCGTCTGGTTCTGGACGTTCTGACCACGCGAATTGATCAGGCCCTCGTACCGCGTCATATCGTCGCGGAAGAAATAATAGCCGCCCATCGCGTACAGATAGAGCTGGTCACTCGGGCGCGCCTCGAGCTTGCCCGTCAGCCCGTAGCGAGTCCGCTGATCTTCGACGTACCAGCTCTTGTCGAGCTGGGGCACGCCGTAGCCGTTGCCGAGGTTGTTGCCCGACTGGAGTTGTCCGGCATTGTTGTAGAAATTGTAGAAGACCGTGTCGTTCGACATGTGTGTGACGGTGTAGGTGCTCAACCGCTGGTAGTTGGCGGAGAGTACCGCGCCGAACATGCCGCCCGGACCGAAGGTCGTACTCGCGGTGCCGACCAGGCGGTATCCGGGGTCCGGCTGGGAATAGGGCTTTCCGGTGTCGCTCGAATGACCAAGCGATCCTTCAATGGTGAAGAACGGCTTTCCGCCATTCTCGAACGCGCTGCGCGTCTTGAGGTTGACGGCGCCGCCAACAGCATTGGGGTCCAGATCAGGGCTGAAGGTCTTCACGACCGCGATTTCGCTGATCATCGATGAGGGCAGAATGTCGAGACGCAGGCCGCGCGTGATCGAGCCCGCCTGCGCGTTGAGGGCGCCGAGCGACGCGATATTGAGGCCGTCGACCGTCACGTTGTTGTAGGAGGCGTTCAGGCCACGAATCACGGCAGTGGTGGCCTCGTCGCGGGAATGCTCATTGTCGGCGGCCGGCACGACCGAAAGGCCGGGCACGCGGCGCAACGCTTCCGCGACCGTGTTGTCGGGAAGAGCCCGGACATCGGTGGCGCTGACGACGTCAGTGATGTTCACCGCGCGTCGCTTGCTGTCGATCGCCGCCTGGTTTGCGCGGCGGATACCCGTCACGACGATGTCCGGGCTGGAACCCGCATCGGCAGTGGATGCCGCCGCCGGATCCGCAGGGCGCGGCGCTTCCGGAGTAGTCTGCGCTTGCGCTTGGCCAGCCATGGCAAAAGCGAGCGTCAGCAAGCCGACTTGCGGCACAATCTTGTTCATGTCGTTTCCCCTCAAGGCGGCTGGCGTCGCAAAGGACGCCGTCCGCACACCCTCACCACAGTCTTATTGCGTTTTTATGTCACCGTGAGTTACTTATTATATTATGAGGGCGCAAGTCGATTTTCGGTCGGCGCTGAGGCCGGTGTCAGGGGGCAGGTTTCCTGCTCAAGGCAGCGTGCTCGACATGGGTCATCTTCAGGCCTCCCAGGATCACGGCGGATGCCACTGCGCCGACGAACGGCACGCCGGCCATCGCGCCTGTCAGCGCCAGCGCGGACACGCTCGTCTCCCCGTTGTAATGCAGTGCCGCCAGGAGCCAGCCGACCGAGGCAAGGGCAAAGCCGGACCCCAGCTTGTTGAGGAAAAGAAACGCCCCGAAGGTCAGCGCCTCATGCCTGCGACCGCAGGCCGCCTCGGTGTACTCGATGGTGTCCGGAACGATGGCCCAGTTCATGACGGTCAATCCGCCCATGCCGAGGCCGGTGAGGAAGAAAAGCGGCAGGGCGATCGGGAGCGATCGGGGAGCGGCAACAAAGAATGCCACCATCGATATTGCCAGGAGCAACTGTGCCGCGATGGCGGCTGACGTCTTCTCGGACCGGGAGGCGATGCGCTGCCAAAGCGGCAGCCCTGCAATCTGGCCGCACATCTGCGCGCCCAGCAGATAGATCGAGACCGCGGCATCGCCGAACGATGTCTTCGCGTAGAAGACGGTCATGCGCATGAACACGGTCGCGAGACCTGCGGAGAGCACGCAGACCGCGAGCACTCTCAGCAGCCTGCCATTCCGCGCGAGATCCATGAGCGCTGCGGTCGTTTGGACGCTCGCCGGCGCAGGCTGCTTGCTCCGCCCCGCCACGCTGCCGCCGACACAGTAGATCATGATCCCGACATAGATAAAGCCGGTGATCACGGCGAGAATGATGAAATCAAGCGGGCGGGAGCTGCCTGACTGCGAGAGCGCGGGAGCAAGCCCGAACAGGACGGCAATGTTCCCGAGCGAGCTGAAGAAGAAGCGCCACGAGGAAAGCTTCACCCGGTCCCGGCTGTCCAACGTCAAATCGGCGAGGAGGGCATTGTGGGGCAGGTCGACCAATGTGCAACCGGCGCGAAAGAGCGCCGTTGCGACGATCACGACCGGCAGCAATGGCGGCGACGCCATTGCCGGCACCGCGAACAGCAAGACGAAGAAGACAGCGGTGAATGGCGCGGCGACCCGGATTATCCGCTGGTAGGACCAGGCCTTCTGCAGCCAGCGGTCGATGCCGCGGCCTAGCAGCGGGTTGATCGCTGCGTCGAATATGATCGACAGGAGCAGCGCGGTTCCCGCCGATGCCGGATCCAGCTTGAGGACGTCGACCAGGAAGAAGAGGTACACAAGACTGAACGTGGATTCGTACAGGCTCTTCGCGAAATTGCCGGACGAATAGCGGATGGCGTAACCATCCTTCCGGCGGCGGCGGACAACCCCGGTGGAACCTTCCGCGGTATTCCCTTCGCCTTCATCCACTTTGCCGAGCCTTTCGCGGCGCCTTTGTAGCCCAGAGCCCAGCTACATGAAGAAATTGGCCTTGAGCGGCATCGAGGCGGCGCCGATCGCTGTGGCGTCACCGGTTATCTTGCTGACGACGAGCTCGGGCCTCGGTTGATGCCGCCCGCGCCGCTTGGGGCCATCGTAGAATTCCAGCACGCCGATCAGCTTTTCTGCAAGCGAGTGCGGCATGCGGCCTCCACCCACCACGATCGCCGTGGGATCGAACACGGCGGAGATCGCGGTTATCACCCGGTTGATGGGATGCTTCACGATGGCGATCCAGTCATCGACGCCCGGCCAAGCCGGATCGAAAATCTCGAGCATCCTGTCGATGTTCTCAAGCTCGAGACCCTGTTCGACAAGGATCGTCCTGAGCAGTTCGAGCGTCGGCCGGGTCGGCAGCAACTCGGGTGCAAGGATCCCCGAAAACTCACCAGCATTGCCCGACACCCCGCGGAACAGCTCGTTATCGATGATCAGCGCGCCGCCGAAGCCCATCTCGTGGTTGAGGTAGGCGAAAGTCGGGTATTCGCGCCCGACGCCGTTCAGGCTTTCGCCGACCGCCGCTGCCCGGGCGTTGTTCTCGATCCAGACCGGCAGTTGCAGCCTGTCCGCGACGGCGCTGTCGATGTCGAACATGGCGAGGGAATCGAGCGGCGGCGGAGGATTGAGCTGATTGCGCTCGCCCGTGAAATAACCGCTGACGGCGATTCCGACGCCGCAAATCTTCTCCGCGTGGCCGGTAGTCAGGTGCTGGAACTGTGCGGTCAGGAGACCGAAAATGTCATCAAGCTCAAACGAGCTGAGCCGGCCATATTGCGTATCGATGACCGCACCGGTGAAGTCCATCAGCGCCGAGGAAATGGCATCGGTCATGATCGAAAAGCCGACCGAATATGCGACATCGGGGGCCAGGCGCACGAGGGTGCTGGGCTTCCCGGGGCCGTTCACCACGCGTTCCCCGAATATGAGGAATCCGCGCTGATCCAGGGCATCGACGATGCGTGAGATCGAATGAGGGGTCAGCTCGACCTCCCGCGCGACGTCCGCCCTCGATATCCCTTCGTTGCGTCGTATCAGGTCGAGTACGAGCCGTTCGTTGCTGGAGACGGAAAAGCCTGGCGACCGTTTCGGCCGCGCGGGCACTATGTCCTTCAGGAAGTGCGCGCGCTGCTTCATTCTGTTCCTTGTCAAAGCTCGCCGGACTCAGGCGAAAGTTTGTAACCCAGCCATCATTAAACCCTTGGCCCTGTGTCAAGCAAAAGGGGCAGCGGAAGCCATCGCCACGCTCAAACCTACTTCTGCCTTGCGGCCCGGTCCATTACTTAATATCTCTCAGTGAGATAAATAGAGGTGCCGTGCGCAACAGCGCGTGCGGCAAACCGAATCAGCTGGAAGGACCGCATGAGCCGCATCGCACCAAAGCGCGTCGAACGTGTGTATTCCGAAGCCGCGCCACTCGGAAAAAGCGACCGCGGCTTTCCAACCCGCCGCGCCAGGACAATCCTTCGAGCCCTGGCCATGATGCTCGCCTGCTTCTCCACCGCAGGCGCGAGCGCGGCGCAACCGGAGCTCCCCGCCTGGACCCCAGGCTATTTGTACATCCATCACATCAGCACCGGCCGGGGGAATGCCGCATATTTCGTCATGCCCGACGGCACGACGATGCTCGTCGACGCCGGCGAAGCGGATCCTGAATTCATCGCATCGGTGGCGCCCCTCAAGCCGTTCCCTCCCAGGCCGGACGGGTCGCACTCGGCGGGCTATGAGATCGCACGATATATCCGGCAGTTCGCGCCGGCAGGCCGGCCGGTAACGCTCGACTATGCGATGATCACGCACTTTCACACCGACCATATCGGGACGATCACCGCGTCGAGCCCCTTGTCAGCAAACGGCAACTACCGGCTTGCCGGCATCACCGAGGTTGCAGACCTGATTCCGATCGGCACGCTGATCGACCGGGCGGCACCGGACTATAAGGTTCCCCTCGACCTGCGGGGATGCTCGGAAGGCAACGACGCGAAGGCCCTGCAGAACTATCTAGGCCTGGTCGCGTTCCGGCTCGGCCGCGGCCAGCCCGTGGTCGGCCTTCACGCGGGCGAACTCGATCAGATCCATCTTCGCAAACCACAGGCTTTCCCGGAGTTTCATATCCGCAATGTCGCTTCGAGCGGGGTGATATGGACGGGTCGGGGCAGCGAAACGGAGCGCTACATACCGGCCGACGCGGTCAAGGCCTGCCGCTTCGATGAGAACCCGTTCAGCAACGTCATCAAGATGACCTACGGGAAGTTCGATTACTACGCGGGCGGCGACATCCCCGGCGTGCCCGATTACACGCAGCCCTATTGGCGCGATGTCGAAACACCGGTCGCCGCCGTCGTGGGACCTGTCGACGTGATGACGCTCGACCATCACGGCAATCGCGATTCCACCAACGGAGCCATTCTGCGTGCCCTCCGGCCTCGGGTGATCATCCAGCAGAACTGGCTGTCGCCCCAGCCGGGCGAGGAGGTCGTCGTGCGGATGGCGTCTCGCGAATTCTATTCCGGGCCGCGAGACGTCTTTGCGACGGGCATGAGCCCCGAGACCCGGATAGCGATCGGTCCGATCATGGACCGCATCTACAAGAGCTATTCCGGGCATGTGGTCATCCGCGTGGCGCCGGGTGGCGGCACCTATGAGGTGTTCATCCTCAACGACGCGGACGTGGCGCACGAAGTGATCGCGCACTTCGGCCCCTACCAAGCGGATTGAGTGAAGCTCGGACTGCCCAACGTTCACCTCCTGATGAGGCGTGACATGACACGACGAAATTTCGCCAGGACGTTACCGCTTTTCGGGCTGCTCCTATTTGGCGGGGCGCTTCATGCGCAGCAGGTGACGCGCTCAAACAGCGACGCCGTCGCTCCGGCGACGTCCCCGGCCGACCTGTATGGCGCGTTGTTCGAGGCGGTGCAGCTCGAGCGTGTCTTTCCCGACAGCAAGACGTTCGTCGACCTGGTACCTCTCGAGCCGGCGTCGGTGATCATGGCGGCTTACCGGGCGGAAAAGCCGACCGGCAGGGACGCGCTCGCGATGTTCGTCGCGCGGCATTTCACCGGGCATGGAGCGCAAGCCGCGAATGCGGATATCCGCGATCATATCCGCTCGCTGTGGCCCGTCCTGGCGAAGCCCCCGATGACGCCGCCAGAGGGATCGTCCGCGCTCTCCCTCCCTGCCGCCTTCATCGTGCCGGGCGGGCGCTATCAGGAGTTCTATTACTGGGACACGTACTTCACCATGCTGGGGCTGAAGGCAGACCGCGAGCAGCCGATGATCGACAGCATGATCGCGAACTTCGTCTCGCTGATCGAGCGCTACGGCCACATCCCCAACGGCTCACGCACCTATTATCTCTCGCGGTCGCAGCCGCCGTATTTTGCGCTCATGCTTGATATGTCGGACGATCGCGACCCCGTGCTCGCCCGCCGGCGGCTGGCGGCGCTCAAGGCGGAGCACGCCTATTGGATGGCCGGTGCCTCCTGCCTGAAGGATGGCGCCTGTCAGCATGTGGTCGGCATGCCCGACGGCAGCCTGCTCAACCGATATTGGGATGCGCGCGACACACCACGCGACGAATCCTTTGTCGAGGACCGCACCACCTCAGCCGCAGCTGCGCCGCGCGGGCAACACAAGGTCAACCGCGATCTGCGCGCGGCGGCGGAAAGCGGCTGGGACTTCAGCTCACGCTGGCTGGCGGACGGGCATACGCTTTCCACCATCCATACGACCGACATTGTGCCGGTCGACCTCAACAGCCTGATGTGGAACCTCGAACGTGCGATCGCGCGCCGCTGCGCCGCGTCGGGCGACCGGGCCTGCGCACGCGACTTCAATCGGCGCGCCGAGATTCGTCGCGCGGCGATCGCCAAATACCTCTGGGACACTCGCACGCAGCGCTTCGCAGACTACGACCGCAAGGCGAACGCGCCGACGCCGATCGTGTCCGCTGCACTCCTTGCGCCCTTGTTCGTCGGCCTCGCGACGCCCGATCAGGCCCGCGCGACCGCACGGCTGACCGAAAGGCAGCTGCTCGCGCCGGGAGGCCTGCGCACCTCGACGCTGCGAACCGGCCAGCAATGGGATGATCCCAATGGCTGGGCGCCCTTGCAGTGGATCGCGATCGAAGGGCTCGACCGGTACGGCGAAAGCAAGCTGGCGCACGAGATCGCCGAGCGCTGGCTGGGTACAGTCACGTCCTTTTACGCGCAAACCGGTCGCATGATCGAGAAGTACGACGTCGAGGAACGCTCGGCCGGCGGCGGTGGCGAATATGCCGTGCAGGAGGGGTTTGGCTGGACCAACGGCGTCACCGCCGCACTGATGGAGAAATACCCCAGTCGACGGTGACGGGACTATCTCCTCTCAAGCAGCGTGCCTACGCGTCGGAAAGCGGAAATCGGACTCGACGCGGGCAGGAACACTACGACGGGACCGCGATCCGATCGCCTTGACCGGCAGATCGACTAGCAAGCCCGGATCTGGAAGGCCCTCGCTGAGCATATCGGCCCACACCTGGGCCAGTTCACGCCGACGCGGCAGGTAGGCGGCGCGATTGTAGGCGCCCTCGACCTTTTCCTTCGGAACGTGGGCAAGCATCAGGTCGATTACCTTTCGATCATGGTCCTTGCCGTTTCTTTCGGCCCATTCGTTCATGATCGTCGAGAATGCGGCGCGGAAGCCGTGCGGGACATGATGACCATGGTAGCCAGCGCGATTGAGCAGATAGCCGATGGCGTTCTCGCTCATCGGCCGGTGCGTGTGGCGATTGCTCGGGAAAAGAAGCGGGCCATCACCGGTCAGCGGCCATAGCGCCTTGAGCACCGATATCGCCTGAGGCGTCAGCGGGACGAGATGATCGCCATCGATTTCGTCCTTGCGGTCGAGGTCGCCCTTCATCCGCGCGGACGGTATGCGCCATAGCGGCAGCTTGCCGTTCAGGTCCTCGAACTCGTCCCAACGTGCCCCGCGCAGTTCGCTTGGACGCACTGCGGTGAGCGCAAGGAGCCGCAGCGCAAGCCGGGTGATCGGGCGCGCATAATCTTCCTCGGCCGCGATGATCATCTTCCGCAAGGGGACGAGATCGGTGATAGCCGGCTGGCGGCCCTTGCGGAGCGGTTTCAGCACAGCGCCGAGCTTCTCCGCCGGATCGCTCTGCACGATGCCTTGGGCGATGCCGTAGACGAAGACGGCAGAAATCCGCTGTCGTATGCGCTTGGCGGTCTCGATCGATCCGCGGGCTTCGATCTCTCGCAGGACTCCCAACACGAGCGGCGGTGTCAGCTGGGCGATTGGCAGCCCGCCGATCGAGGGGAAGACGTCGCGCTCGAGGCTGCGGATTATATCGGCGGCGTGGATCTTGGCCCACTGCGACTTGGCGTTCTCGTGCCATTCGCGGGCAACGCGCTCGAACGTCTGTCGCCCTGCCTCGATATTCTCCTCGATCTTGAGCTTCTTCGCCACGTTCGGGTCGCGGCCTTCACAGAGAACCGTAAAGGCTTCGTCGCGCTTTCCGCGCGCATCGGCGAGCGAGACGAGAGGATAGGCGCCAAACGCCATGCACTTCTGCTTGCCGTCATACCTGTAGTTCCAGCGCCATAGCTTTCCGCCACTGGGCGTCACCAGAAGGAACAGCTGGTTGCTGTCGGTCAACTTGTAGGGTTTGGGGCGCGGCTTGGCCGCGCGGGCTTTCGCATCACTGAGCAACGGTCTTCTCCAAAATACCATATTTTTCGACCGCCGATACCATGCGCGAGTACCTCCGAATCGCCGGATGGACACGAACGGGCACGAACGGCCGAGGCCGAGCCGGTCTGCTAAGTGTTGGATTTCAGGAGAGAAAAGTCGATCCCGGTGGTCCGTTGCGGACCACCGGGAACAGGTCCGTGGCGGAGCGGGAGGGATTCGAACCCTCGATACGCTTTTGGCGTATACTCACTTTCCAGGCGAGCGCCTTCGACCACTCGGCCACCGCTCCGCATTCCCTGGCAGGAGGCCGGCCCTAGAGGCTGGCGAGCGGACGCGCAAGCGCTGGCGATTGCGCCGGCCAGGCGCTCCATGCCACAAGCCGATGATGCTGATTCCGCTCCTCGCCTTGCTCGCCGGCGCCCAGGCGGCGCCCGCGCCGCCGCCGCTTCCCTCCGACGCAGCCCCGGCCGATTGGCGGCCGATCCCCGATGACGAACTGATGGTCGTCACGCTCGCCGGCAACCGGACCGTGGTGATCCGCCTCGCCGCGCGGCTCGCGCCCGAACATGTCGCCAATATCCGCAAGCTCGCGCTGGCGCATTGGTGGGACGAGACCAGCGTTTATCGCGTGCAGGAGAATTGGGTCGCGCAGTGGGGCGACGCAAGCGAGAAGAAGCCTCTGCCCGATGCGATCGTGAAGGTGCCGCCGGCCGAATATGATTTCCCCGCCGTCGCGCTCGCCCAGCGGCTGACGCGCGCCGATGCCTATTCGGCAATGTCTGGCTTCACCGATGACGGCTGGCCGGTCGTCGGCAACGGCAAGGCTGCCTGGCTGCCGCATTGCTATGGCAGCGTCGGTGTCGCCCGCGATGCCGCGCCCGACACCGGCACCGGCGCCGAGCTGTTCACCCCGATCAGCGGCGCGGCGCGGCGGCTCGATCGCAACTATACGATTGTCGGGCGGATCATCGAGGGCATGAAATATCTGTCGGCAATGCCGCGCAGCGACGCGCCGCTCGGGGTCTACGCGACCGAGGGCGAGCGGACGCCGATCATCTCGGTCCGCCTGGCGAGCGACATGCCCGCCGCCGAGCGGCCCAAATTCGAATATCGCTCGACCGACAATCTGCGCTTCGCCGCCTATATCAGGCTGCGCGAGAATCCCCCTGCGCCGACCATCGGACTGGGCGGCATCGACATTTGCGACCTGCCGCTCGCGACGCGCCGGGTCGGCGCGAAATAGCGCCCCGGCTCAGTGACCGACCCAGTCGGCCACTTCGCCCGCGACCTGGTTCGCCGCCTGGTTGATGCCGGTACCGGCATCCTCTGCCTCGATCTTCGCAATCGGCACGCGCGCCTCGAACCGCCTTTTCTCGATGACATGGCCTTCGCTGCGCATCAGCGCGCCGTCGAAGATCACGACTGCCTCTTTCGTCGCGGCATCGACGCCGAAGCTGCGCAGTTCGCCGGACAGCCGCGCGCCTGGATCCGAGATTGACTGGGCGGTGCTCAGCACCACCCGCCCGGTCTTCGCCGCCACCGTATCCGACACAAGCCGCGCGAACAGCCTTGCCGGGGGCTCGACCCACTGGGCGTTGACGATATAGGCAATCGAGGTGTCGCTGGTCTGGACCGGCACGCGCGCTGTCGCTAGCGCCTGGGATACCGCCGGCACCATGATCGTGATCGTCGCCGCATTGGCCGAGGACTGGGTCTGCCCGGCCGGGATCGCCGCCGCAGAGGTCAGCGTCAGCAGCGAGGGCGGCGGCTTGGCCCCGAAACTGATACAGGCCGAGAGCGGCGCCATCGCGAGCAGGGCAAGCGAGGCCTTCAGGGTGCCGGTGCGCATCGCAAACCTCATTTCTTCGGGCCCTTATAGTCAGGGAGCTTGGGCGGGCCGACCAGCGAGCCCGCACCGCCCTGGTCGATCTTCTCGGCGACGTCGGTGAGCGCCGCCGACATCCGGCGCAGATCATGGACGAGCTGACCGACCTCTGGAATCGTCTGCTTGGAGAAGGCCTGCAACCCGGGCCGCGCATCGCCGATCGCCGCGTCGAGCGACTCCATGCTGTGCTGGGCTGCGGCGACTGCCTTGTTGAGATTCTGCGCCGCGGGACGGACATCCTCGTTGAGCAGCGTGTTGGTCGTGCCCGCGAGCACGCCGATCTGCTGGGCCGCGTCGCCGGCTTTCTGGATCGCCACGCGCGTCTCGGCAACGGTCGCGGCGATTTCCGGCCCGCGATCGGCGAGCGCCTTGGACAGGCGGTTGGTGTTGGCGAGGATTCCGGTGATCGAGGCCTGGTTCTTGTCCGACAGCAACTCAGTGAGCCGCTCGGTCAGGCTCGACAGCCGCTCGAGCAATTGCGGCGCCGAGCTCAGCAACGCGCCCAGCCCGCCCGGCTTGGTCGGGATCACGGGCACGCCGTCGGGGCAGGCGCTGCGCGGGTTGTCCGCCGGACAGTCGATCGGCGGCGCGCCCTTGACCGCACCGTCGAGCTGCACGGTGCAGGTACCGGTGAAGCTGCACTGGATCGTCGCGGTGGTGCCCAGCAGCACCGGGGTCTCGTCCTTGACCGTAATCCGCACGCGGACGAACTGGGGATCGTCCTTCCACAACGCGATCTCGGTGACCTGCCCCGAGGGCACGCCCGAAAAGGACACGGTCGATCCCTTGCTCAGGCCGTCGACCGATTGCTTGAAGAAAATGTCATATTGCTTCTCCGAGCCGCCATTCACCCGGGCGATCCAGACGAAGAACAGCGCCAGGACGGCGATGAGGATCAGCACCACCGCGCCGACAAGGACATGGTTCGATCGGGTTTCCATCAGTCGCTAGCCCCTAGTCCTGCCGGCATCGTTTCTGCAGTTCGCGAAGCGGCGTTCTCCGCCTGCCGCGCCCTGTTGATCGTCGCCGTCGCCGCGCGACCGCGCGGGCCCTTGAAATATTCCTGGATCCACGGATGGTCGAGCGCGAGCAACTCGTCGATCGTGCCGACCGCAATCACCTTCTGGTCGGCAAGCACCGCGACCCGGTCGCAGATCGCGTACAGCGTATCGAGATCATGGGTGATCAGGAACACCGTCAGCCCCATCGTCTTCTGGAGCGAAGCGATCAGCTCGTCGAAGGCAGCCGCGCCGATCGGGTCGAGGCCAGCGGTCGGCTCGTCGAGGAACAGCAATTCGGGGTCGAGCGCCAGCGCCCGGGCAAGGCCGGCGCGCTTGCGCATCCCGCCTGAAAGTTCGGCCGGATATTTCGGTCCGGCGTCAGCGGACAGGCCGGTCATCACCACCTTGTATCCGGCAATCTCGTCGAGCAGCGACTGATCGAGGTGCGGATAGAATTCGCGCAACGGAACCTGCACATTCTCGGCAACCGTCAGCGTCGAGAACAGCGCGCCGCCCTGGAACAGCACGCCCCAGCGTTTGCGGATATCGACCGCCTCGGTTTCCTCGCGGCCGATCGTCGATTCGCCGAAGACCGTGATTTCGCCTTCATCGGGCACCTGAAGGCCGATGATCGAGCGCATCAGCACTGACTTGCCGGTGCCCGAGCCGCCGACCACGCCGAAAATCTCGCCGCGCCTCACCTCGACGTCGAGGCCGTCATGAACGACCTGCTCGCCAAAGCTGTTCCTGAGGCCGTGGACCGAGATGACGGTCTCGTTGTCGCGCCGCGCCATCACGTCCAGCCGACCGAGGTGAAGAACACCGCGAAAACCGCATCGAGCACGATGACGAGGAAGATCGCCTGAACCACCGCCGAGGTCGTGCGCATCCCGACCTGCTCGGCATCGGCTTCGACCAGCATGCCCTGGAAGCAGCCCGCCATCGCGATGATCGCGCCGAACACCGGCGCCTTCAACAGCCCGATATAGAGATCAGTGATCGGCACGACCTCGCGGATTCGCTGGATGAAGGTGATCGGCGGGATACCGAGCGAAATCCAGCAGAACAGCCCGCCCCCGATGATCGAAAGCAGCGAGGCATAGAAGCCGAGCAGCGGCATCATCACCACCGCCGCGATCATCCGGGGCAGCACCAGCGCCTCCATCGGCGACACGCCGATCGTGCGCATCGCGTCGATCTCCTCGGTCAGCTTCATCGTGCCGATCTGGGCCGCGAAGGCCGATCCGGAACGCCCAGCGACCATGATCGCCGTCATCAGCACGCCGAGCTCGCGCAGCGTGATCCGGCCGATCAGGTTGATCGTATAGACTTCGGCGCCAAACTGCTGGAGCTGGACAGCACCCTGCTGGCCGATGACGATGCCGATCAGGAAGCTCATCAGCCCGATGATGCCGAGCGCGGTGACGCCGACCACCTCGAAACGCTGCACCGTCGCGTTGAAGCGGAAGCGGCGATGTTTGATGACGCTGCCGATGGCGATCACCGTCGCGCCGAGAAAGCCGAGCAGGCCGTATAAGGTCTTGAAGCTGGCGACGACCGCGTCGCCGATCTCGCCGACCACCCGAACCACGCCGACCGCCTGGGTCGGCCGCATCGCCACCGGCTGGTCGGCCGCCTCGATCTGCTTGAGGAGGTGCTCGCTATCGGCATCCAGCCCCTCGATCCGCGCATCATGCGCTGCCGCAAAGCGGTGGACCAGCCAGGCGCCGATCGTATCGATCCGCTCGATCCCGCTCAGATCGACCACCGAGGCCGGGCCGTCATAGCCGCGCAGCCGTTCCGGCAGGTCGCCGATCCGGGCCAGCGTGAGGCTGCCGGTAAAGCGCAGGATATCGCCCTCCGGGGCGTTTTCGTGCGAGAAAGCGGCCATCCCGTTCATATTGGCCACCAATGGTGCAATCGCGCTGGATCGGCAAGCCGCATGCCGCGTAAGACGAAGCGATGACGAAGCTCGCCATTTACGACATGGACAAGACGATCACGCATGCGCCGACCTGGCCTGCCTTCCTGATCGAGACGGCGCGGCGCCAGGCGCCGTGGCGGCTTGCGCTGCTCCCGCTCGCCGGGCTCGCCAGCGCTGCCTATGCCGTAAAGGCGATCGACCGGGCGCGGCTGAAGCAGATCTCCCAGCGCCTCCTGCTCGGCCACCGGATGCGCGACACCGACGCGCGGCGCGCGGCCGAGCGTTTCGCCGATCGGGTTGCCGCCTCGGGCGTGTTCGCCGGCGCGCGCGCGCAGATCGCCGCCGACCGCGCTGCCGGCTATCGGCTGGTGATGGCGACCGCCTCCTACCGTTTCTATGCCCTGGCGATCGCAGACCGGCTCGGCTTCGACGATGTGATCGGCACTGAGGTCGAGCTGGCGGGCGACCGGCTGCGCGCGCGGATTTCCGGCGAGAATTGCTACGGCCCGGCCAAGCTCAGGATGATCGAGGCCTGGATGGCGGCGAATCACATCGCGCGCGCCGAGGCCGATATACGCTTCTATTCCGATCATGTGTCCGACGCCCCGGTGCTCGACTGGGCGGACGAGCCCTTCGCGGTCAATGCGCACGGGCCCCTGCGCACGCTGGCGCGGGCGCGCGGCTGGCCGATCGTCGACTGGGAGCACTGAGCGTCGTGCCGCCCATGCCTGTCCTCATGAATGCGGGGACGGGCACCGGCTTTCAGCGTTTGACGATGCGACGCCGAAAGCCTTGAACGAGCAGGTCGATTCCGACGTCGGGCCGCTGGCTCGAACCTCATAGCAGGACGTCGATCATGTGCAGGACCAGCCCGACCAGCCCGCCGACCAGGGTGCCGTTGACCCGGATATATTGCAGATCGCGGCCGACCGCATTTTCGAGCCGCCGGGTGATCGTCCGCGCATCCCAGCCCCGGACCGTCTCCGACACCAGCCTGACGATGTCGCTGCCATAATCGGCCGCCATGCCGACCGCAGTGCGTCGGACGAAGCGGTTGATCGTCGCGCGCAGCATCGCATCCTGCTGCAAGGTGCCGCCGAGCTGGCGCATCGCCTCGCCGAGCTGGCCGGTGAGCGCCGCATCGGGATCGCGGGCGATGCGCAACATGCCGGCGCGCGCCTGCTCCCATATTCCGTCGAGCCAGCGCTGCATCGCCGGATTCTCGATGATCTCGGCCTTGAGGCCCTCGACCCGCTCGCGCATCCGGTCGTCATGCTGGAGGTCGAAGGCAAGCGCCGTCAGCCCTTCCTCGGCCTTGGCGCGCAGCGGATGATCGGGATCCTCGGCCATGTCGTGAAGCAGCTTGTCCAGGCCATCGATGATCTTGTTGGCAAGAGTCTCGTCGAGACCTGTCCAGCGCATCACCGTTCCGGCGCGTTCATGGACGATCGCGCGGATCATATGCTCATTGGCGGCGAGGACCTTGGCCGCCCAGCGGACAATGCCGTCGAGCAGCGGCGCGTGCCGCCCCTCGGCAATCGCCGCCGTCAGCGCCTGGCCGAGCAACGGCGAAATCTCGAGTGCGCGCAGCCGCTGGCCGATCGTCGCCTTGACCATGCCGCCGAGCCGCTGCTGGTCGAACGCCTCGAGCATATCGGCGGCAAGCCGGGATGCGCCCTTGCGCAGCCGCCCCTGGGTTCCCTCGGGGCTCGCCAGCCACCGACCGGCAGCGCCGGCGACGTCGACCCGGCGCATCCGCCGCGCGACCACCCCGGGCACCAGGAAATTATCGCGCAGGAAAGCAGCCAGCGTCTCGCCGATTCGATCCTTGTTGCGCGGGATGATCGCGGTGTGCGGGATCGGCAGGCCAAGCGGATGGCGGAACAGGGCGGTGACCGCGAACCAGTCGGCAAGCCCGCCGACCATCGCTGCCTCGGCAAAGGCGCGGATGAAGCCGATCGCCGGATGCGCCCGGGCGAAACCGGGGTCGATGGCGCGCGTCGCGAGGAAGATCGCGGCCATCAGGACAAGCAGCCCGGTCGCGATCCAGCGCATGCGGCGCAGCCCCGCGGGGATTGCCTCTCCGTTCCGGGGCGCGCGGGCGAGCAGCTTCATGCCCGAAACAATCCCCGAAACCGGGGATTGTTCAAGGGGCTCGTCGATTCAGCCGCATTATTCCGCCGGCTGGGGCTGGTCGTCACCGGGCCGATAGCCGATCGTCGTCGGCCTCCCCCCGATCCGCGGCGGCGTTGGGTCATTGTCGATCACCGGCCGGCCATCGTCTCCAGGCCGGTAGGTGAGCAGGCGACGGCCGAGCTTCGGCCCGGCCCAGGCCTCGATCGCGACCGCCAGGCTGAAGCTCGCCGGCACGATCACCAGGGTCAGCACCGTCGAGAGGATCAGGCCGCCGATCACCACGATGCCCATCGGCGCGCGCCACGAGCCGTCGCCGGTCAGGGACAGTGCGGTCGGCACCATGCCGGCGACCATCGCTACCGTCGTCATGACGATCGGCTGGGCGCGCTTGTGGCCCGCATCGATGATCGCGGTTATTATATCGACACCCTTGTTCATCTCCTCGAGCGCGAAATCGATCAGCAGGATCGAGTTCTTGGCGACGATGCCGAGCAGCATCAGGATGCCGATCAGCACCGGCAGCGAAATCGGGTCGCCGACGATCATCAGCGCCAGCAATCCACCCAGTGGCGCGACGAGCAGCGAGAGCATGTTGACGAAAGGCGGCAGCAAGCGGCGGTAGAGCAGCACCAGCACCGCGAAGACGAGGAAGATGCCCGCGATCACCGCGACGATGAAGTTCTTGATCATCTCGGCCTGCCATTTGGCATTGCCGAGCGTGAGCTCGCTGACCCCGACCGGCAGGTTCTTCATCGTCGGCAGCGCATGGATCTGCTCCATCGCGACGCTGCTGACGATCGGCTTGCCGCCCACGAGCCCGCGATCGGCGCCGATCGTGATCTGGCGTTGCTGCGCGACGCGCGAGATCTTGGTCGGGCCGGCACCGAGGCCGACATCGGCGACCAGGCTCAGCGGCACCGATCCGCCATTCGACGTCTGCACCGGCAGATTCTGGATCGTCGAGAGCTTCTGCCGCGAATTCTGGTCAAGCGCGACGCGAATCGGAATCTGGCGATCGCTGAGCGAGAATTTCGCGCTGTTCTGATCGATGTCGCCGAGCGTTGCGATCCGGATGGCGGAGGACAGCGCCTGAGTCGTCACCCCAAGGCTCGCGGCGAGGTCCATCCGCGGCTTGATGACGATTTCGGGCCGCTGCAGATCCCCGGTGATGCGCGGCGCGATCAGCGCCGGCAGCTTCGACATCTCCTCGACCAGCTTGATCGCGGTCGCGCTCAGCACCTTGGGATCGTCGCCGCCGAGCGTGATGGTCAGGTCGCGGCCGCTGCCGCCCCAGCCGCCATTCGAGCGGAACGAGACGCGGGCATCGGCGATCTGGGCAAGTTGGGGCGCGAGCGACCGTTCGAAATCGGTGCTCTTCATCGATTTCTTGGCCTTGAAGATCGCGGTCACCCGGCCGTTTCCGACAAAGGCACGCGAATAGGTATGATCGACATCGGGCTGCTTGCGCAGGAAGCTCGCGACGTTGCGCACCACCGCCTCGGTTTCCGCCAGCGTCGTGCCCGGCACCATCTCGACCAGCGCAGTGCTGCTGTCCTGGTCCTGGTCGGGCTGGAAGGTCATCGGGATCGCGCTGAACAGATAGATGGTCAGCGCGAACGAGATGACTCCGCCGACGACCGCTGACCAGCGATGCCTGAGCGTCCATTTGAGAACGCTCATATAGACGTCCATCACCGGGCCCTCGCCGTGCGATGCATGTCCCTTGGCCTTCAGGAAATAGGCGGCGATCATCGGCGTGACGAGGCGGGCGACGCCAAGGCTCATCAGCACCGAGGCGACGACGGTGAGCCCGAAATTCTTGAAGAACTGGCCCGAGACGCCCGGCATCAGGCCGACCGGCAGGAACACAGCGACGATCGACATCGTCGTGGCGAGCACCGCCAGCCCGATCTCGTCGGCGGCGTCGATCGCTGCCTGATAGGCGGTCTTGCCCATCCGCATATGGCGCACGATGTTCTCGATCTCGACGATCGCGTCATCGACCAGCACACCCGCGACCAGGCTCAGCGCCATCAGCGTCATGCTGTTCAGGGTGAAGCCGAGCAGGTCCATGAACCAGAAGGTCGGGATCGCGGACAGCGGAATGGCGAGCGCCGAAATCACCGTCGAGCGCCAGTCGCGCAGGAACAGGAAGACGATCAGCACGGCGAGCGCAGCGCCTTCGAGCATCGCCTCCATTGCCGAGCGATATTGCTCCTCGGCATATTTCACCTGGTTGAAGATGAGCTGGAAATGCACCTTGGGATTGCGCTTCTCGAGCTCGGCCAGCTTCGCCTCGGCGCCGTGGAACACCGACACGTCGGAGCCGCCCTTCGAGCGCTGGAAGTCGAAGCTGAGCACCTGGCGCCCGTCCATTTCCGATGCCGAGCGCTGCTCGGCATAGAGATCGCGGACCTGGGCGATGTCCGCCAGCTTGATCGACCTGCCATTGCCGACGGCAATCTGGGTCTGGCCGAGATCATAGGCATTCTTGGCATTGCCGAGCACGCGCACCGATTGCTCGGAGCCGGCGATCTCGGCGCGGCCGCCGGCGGCGTTCAGGTTAACCTGGCGAAGCTGCTGATTGACCTGGGTCGCGGTCAGGCCCTGGGCCTGGAGCTTCGCTGGATCGAGGATGATGCGGATTTCGCGATCGACCCCGCCATTGCGGCTCACCGTCGCCATGCCGGGCACCGACAGCAGTGCCTTGGAGACGTTGTTGTCGATATACCAGCTCAGCTGCTCGATCGTCATGTCGGTGCCGACCGCGGCATAGCTCGCAAGATCGTTGCCGGTGGTGTTGGCGCGCTCGATCTGCGGCTCGAGAATGCCGTCGGGCAGATTGGAGCGGACCTGCTGGATCGCGCTGCGCACATCCTCGACCGCGCGGTCGATCGGCGTGCCGATGTTGAGCTGAACGACAGTGGTCGAGCTGCCCTCGGTCACGGTCGAATCGATCTCGTCGATGCCCTGCAGGCTGCGCACCGCCGCCTCGACCTGCTGCGTGACCTGAGTCTCCAGTTCGGTCGGCGCAGCGCCCGGCTGGCTGATCGACACGATCACCACCGGGAAGTCGATATCGGGATCGTTGTTCACTTCCATCGTGCTGAAGCTGACGATGCCGGCTACCGTCAGCATGAAGAACAGCACGATCGAGGGGACCGGATTCCGGATCGACCAGGCGGAGATATTGCGGAAACTCATGGCATTAGCCTTGTGTTAGACTGTGTCAGCCCAAATTAGCCCTGCGTTTTCTGGAGCACCGGCTTGATTTTCTGGCCGGCGCTGAGGAAGGCCCCGGCCGACAGCACGACCCGTTCGGTACCGTTCAGGCCTTCGACGATCGACACCGCGGTATCGGATACCTCGCCGATCTTGATCGAGCGGCGAACCACCTTGTCGCCAGGGCCGACGACATAGACGAAATTGCCATGCTCGTCGCTCTGGATCGCCGAGTTCGGCAATTGCGGCACGTTGGTCGATCCGCTCTGGATCGAGGCCGACGCGAAACCGCCCGGCCGAAGCGCCGGATCATAGCTCAGCTGGATACGGGCGATGCCCTGCCGCGTCTGCGGGTCGATGACCGGCGAGACCTGCCATACCCGGCCGGCAAAGGAAACGCTGCCGCCGACCGGCGTGACCTGCGCGGGCACCCCGACATGAAGGCCCGTCAGATCGGATTCGCTCAATTGCGCCCGCATCTCCATCTCGCCGCCCTTGGCGATCCGGAACAAGGTGCCCGAGCCTGAGCTCACGATCTGCCCGGGCTCGACATTGCGGGTCAGCACGAGGCCGGCCTCGGGCGAGCGGATATCGAGTCGCCCGTTGGTCGCCCGCTGCTGGGCGAGCTGGGCCTGCGCGACCCGAACCCGCGCCACCGCCGCGTCGCGCGTCGCTGTCTTCGATTCGATATCGGCCTTCGAGATGAAGCCGCGCGACACCAGGGATTGCGCGCGCGCCAGTTCCGACTGCGCGAGCGTCGCATCGGCCTGGGCAACCCTGATCTGCGCCGCGAGCGATTCAGCCGTCTGGGTCTGGACTGACCGGTCCACCGTCGCCAGCACCTGGCCTGCGCCGACCCATTGGCCGGGCTCGACCAGGACCCTGGTGACCCGGCCGCCCTCGCCGGCGACGCCGATCGGCATTTCGCGCTTCGCAGCGAGCGTGCCCGTCGCCGAGACGATGCGCGCGACCGTCTGGCGGCCTGGCACGGCAACCGACACGGTCGGGAGCTGCTCGGTCTTCGGCCCGGCATCGACCGGCTTCTTGCCAAGCGACATCCACAGGGCGACCACGAGCAGCAGCGCGACCACGATGATCCCGCCGATGATCCAGGGGCGGCGGCTGGGACGATCCTCGAGGTCTCCGGGCAGCGCCAGGCGCTCGTCACTCCCGAATTTAGGCTGCCCGTAGTTCATCTGCGTCACATTGCCCCGTCCCGGCCGATAGCCGTCACTATTGTTCAGCTGTATTATAGGAATAAGTCACCGACCTCAAGGGGTCTATTGCACAGTCGCGCGCCATGGCCGTTTCGGCCAGTTTTCGCAAGACTTTCGCCCCAAATCGGTCACGACGGCGCCGCCGCATGGTAAAGAAACGGTTGCATATCGCCGGCATGAGGGCGACCTTCCCGCCGGCTCGCGCCTGCGGGCCGCACATGATGGGGAGTGAGGCGATGCTTTTGCACAACAGCTTGTTGGGCTGGATTCTGATCGGCCTGGTGGCCGGCATCCTCGGCAAGATTATCATGCCGGGCAAGGATCCGGGTGGTTTCATCGTGACGATCCTGATCGGAATCGCCGGCGCCCTGCTCGCCGGCTATCTCTCCCCGATGATGGGGCTGCATGTCGCGGCTGGCTGGCAGAGCTATGCCGCCGCGACCGCGGGCGCCGTGGTGCTGCTCGCGCTCTATCGCCTGGTGATGACGCGCCGTACCTGAACCGCGTATCGTTCAGCTGAGGTTGACCCGCGCGGCGCCATCAGGGTCGCGCGGGCCGAACCGGCCTGCACTGACACGGGAGTATATCATGCGCTTTCCAGCAACCGCCCAGCCCTTTGCCGCCCTGGCGCTTGCCACCCTGCCGCTCGCATCGCTGATGATGGGCGCGGCGCCGGCCGCAGCCCAGCTGGCGACGCCGATCATTGCCGACGGCACCATCCTCGATGTCTCGGCCGAGGGGCGGACGACCCGAATTCCCGATATCGCGACGATTCGCGCCGGCGTGGTGACCCAGGGGCCCGACGCCGCCGCGGCGCTGGCCGACAATGCCCGGCGCATGACCGCGATGCTCGACGCGCTGAAGCGCGCCGGCGTCGAGCCGCGCGATATTCGTACCGCCAATGTCGGCCTCAGCCCGCAATATCGTTATGCCGACAATCAGCCGCCCGCGATCACCGGCTATCAGGCGACCAACAATGTCTCGATCCGCTTTCGCGATGTCGGCAAGGCGGGCGCGATCCTCGATGCCCTGGTGAAACAGGGCGCCAACCAGATCGACGGGCCGAGCCTTTCCATCGACCAGCCCGACGCGGCGCTCGATGAGGCCCGCGCCGATGCGGTGAAGCGCGCCCGCGCCCGTGCAGAGCTCTATGCGCGCGCCGCCGGCATGACGGTGTCGCGGATCGTTTCGATCTCGGAAAACGGGCAGAATGACGGCAGCATGCCGCAGCCGATCATGTTCGCGCGCAGCATGAAGGCCGAGGCATCGACGCCGATAGCCGCTGGCGAGACCGACGTGTCGGTCACGCTGAGCGTGCGCTTCCTGTTGAAATGACACGAAAAGGGCCGCCGGTTGCCCGGCGGCCCTTGATTTTTCTGCTGGGCTGAAGCGTCAGGTCAGCGGACGCTGCCGCGACGCACCAGATTGACGATCGCGAGCAGGATGATCGCGCCGATCAGTGAATAGACGAATGTCGTGACCGTGATCACCTGGTTGATGCCGCCGCCGAACAGAAACGAAGCGATCACCGACCCGATAATACCCACGACGACATTGAGAATGATGCCCTGCTGTCCGTCGGTGCGCATCACCATGCTGGCAAGCCAGCCGCACACACCACCAACCACGAGCCAAACAATAAGACCGACCATGTTTCCCTCCGTTGCTCCCGGCTAACCCGGGTTCGGACTGGAAAGACGCGTCACTTCATCGATTGTTCCGCTCGCGGTTCGGCCTCAATATTTCTGCTGGCGCTCGTACAGCGACCGGTAATGCTGAATCCGCGTCACCCGGAGGCCGGGCATGCCCGACCGGTCGATGGCGCGCTGCCAGCCGGCGAATTCCTCGACCGTCAGATTATAGCGATCGCACACCTCGTCGACCGACAGCAGCCCGCCATTGACCGCGGCGACGACCTCGGCCTTGCGGCGGACCACCCAGCGGGTCGTCTCCGGAGGGGGCAATGTGTCAAGCGTCAGCGGCTCGCCCAGGGGGCCAATCACTTTCGCCGGACGAATCTTCTGGTTCTCGATCATATATCAACCTCGATCGGGGCGGGGGGCCCCCTCTCTCTAATAAAGACGTCTCTAGGCCCATGGTTTGAACACCGGCTAAAGCGGCTCGGTAAACGGCGGGTTCATTCCTGTTGCACTTGCGTTAGCATTTCAGCGACGGAGCGATTGAAGGCACCGTGCGCGGGCGCGAACCAGTCCGTCTCGGCGAGCGACGGAAACAGGCGCGCGTGAAACAACGCGGTCGGGCTTGCCGCCTGTCGCGCGGCTATGCCCACCATCAGCACCGCCAGGTCGGGCGGCAGGACGGTAACGCTCGTATCCGCCTCGAAACGGGGAAAACTCAGATCCACATACGCCCTTTCCGGCGATTTCGACTCGATCCGACCTTTCCTAGCGAGAGGGTCTGAAGTTCCGGTAAAGCTCCCCGTGAATCCTGAAACGGGGCCAGCTTTTGCATCGCGGCGCTGCTGCGCCTATCTGGCGCGCATGATGTCCGACGGTGATTTTCAGCTGGGTCCCGACCTGAACGCGCGGCGAATCGTCGTCGCGATGTCGGGCGGCGTCGACAGTTCGGTGGTGGCCGCGCTCGCGGCGCGGACCGGCGCCGAGACGATCGGCGTGACGCTCCAGCTCTACGATCATGGCGAGGCGGTGGGCCGCGCCGGCAGCTGCTGCGCCGGCCGCGACATCCGCGACGCGCGCGCGGTCTGCGACCGGCTCGGCATCGCGCATTATGTCTTCGATCACGAATCGAGCTTTCGCGCCGAGGTGATCGACGGCTTCGCTGACGAATATCTGCGCGGGCGCACGCCGATCCCCTGCGTTCGCTGCAATATGGGCCCGAAATTCACTGACCTGTTCCGCCTCGCGCGCGAGCTCGGCGCCGACTGCCTGGCCACCGGCCATTATGTCCGCCGCGTCGAGGGCACCCACGGCCCCGAGCTGCACCGCGCCGTCGACCCCGCCCGCGACCAGAGCTATTTCCTGTTCGCGACCACCCGGGATCAGCTCGATTATCTGCGCTTTCCCCTGGGCGGGCTGCCCAAGACGCGCGTGCGCGAACTCGCCGCCGAACTCGGCCTGGGCGTCGCGGCGAAGCCCGACAGCCAGGACATCTGCTTCGTGCCCGACGGCGATTATGCCGGGCTGGTGAAGAAACTCAGGCCCGAGGCGGACACGAGCGGCGATATCGTCGACGAGGCCGGCCGGACGCTCGGCCGGCACCGCGGTCTCATCCACTTTACCGTCGGCCAGCGCAGGGGTCTCGAGATCGGCGGGACGCCCGAGCCACTTTATGTGGTGCGGCTCGAGCCCGAGACCCGGCGTGTCGTGGTCGGCCCGCGCGCCGCGCTGGCGGTCGGATCAGCGTCGCTCTCCGGGATCAACTGGCTCGGCGGCGATCATCCCGGGGCCCTGACCGTGAAGGTCCGGTCGATGGCCAGGCCGGTCCCGGCACGGCTCGCCGGCGATCGCGTGATTTTCGACGCACCCGAATATGGCGTCGCCCCGGGCCAGGCCGCCGTTCTCTATGCCGGCGACCGGGTGCTCGGCGGCGGCTGGATCGAGGAAACCGAACGCGCCCTGCTCGCGGCCTGAAGCGGCGCCTTCCGCGCGATTCAAGGCCGGGGCGAAACGGCGCATTGGGCGACGCTGACGGGATGGCGCCGCCGCTCCCGACTGTTCTTTCACATTGTTCGATCTGAACGATTGCGCGCCGTGTCCGGGCGCGCTCGGCTGTCTCGCTGTTATTCCGCTGTTCCGTCGCTGTTACCCGCTGTTCCGCTGCGGACGCGCCGCTGTTCCGTCGCTGTTATCCCGCTGTTTCGAATAACAGCGGAAAGCGAAGCAAGATATTGAAATAGCTTAATGAATTCTCCGCCAGAATCCAACATAACAGCGGAAGAAAAAATTTTTCGCAGGAACAGCGGATAACAGCGGGAAAATCCCCGCACGCCTGCCTAGTGAACGACGAGCGGCGTGCCCCGGAACGGCTCGGGCTGGCAGCCGAGCACCGGATCGTAACGCGCCTTGCGGCTGGCGATCAGCGGCACCCAGGCAGTGACCGTCTTCGTGGCCGGATCGTCGGAAAGGCGGATCGGCTCCATGCCGGGCTCGAAATCGGCGCGACAGCTCTGCAGGTCGCGATTGCCAATATAGCGGCAGGCACAGGCGACGCGGGCGGCATAGCCGGTGCCGAGCTCGAGCTGCGGCGTGATCGACCGGACATAGAGAAAGCCGGCGGCAAGCAGCGCCAGCAGCAGCACGCCAATGCCGATCGTGATTCGCCCAATCCCGATGCGTCTTGCCTTCATCGTCTCGCACCCTATCGTGCCGGGCATGCTGCGCAAGGCCACCTTTCTCGCGCTGGTGCCGCTGATCCTCGCAGGCGCCGACGTGCCAACTCAGGGCAAGCCGTTCTACACCGTCCGGCCCTGCCCCGGCGTCGACCTGTCGCGGTCGATGCCCGCGGTCAGGCGGCTGTTTGCCGACAACCCGGAAACCCGCGCCGTCCTGATCACCGCCAATGGCTGCCCGGTGCTCAAGGCTTATGCCCCGGGCTATTCGGACGCCAACCGCTTCATCAGCTGGTCGATGGCGAAGACCATCACCGGCATGCTGGTCGGCGCGCTCGTGACTGACGGCAGGCTGAAGCTCGATGCGCCCGCGCCGATCGCCGAGTGGCACAAGCCGGGCGATCCCCGCGCGGCGATCACGCTTCGCCAGCTGCTGCAGATGGAATCGGGGCTGAAGCACATCGAGGTCGGCAACCCGGTCGAGGATTCGGACACCAACCAGACCCTGTTCGTCAGCCACACCCAGGCGATGGCCGCGGCGGCGATCGCCCATCCGCTCGAGACGAAGCCGGGATCGGCCTTCCGCTACAGCTCGCTGACCACCATCATCCTGGCCGAGATCATCACCCGGACGCTGACTGACAGCCACAATCCCCGGGCACGCGCCAAGGCCTATACCGACTTCGCCAGGACACGCCTCTTCGCCCCCGCCGGCGTCACAAGCTTTGTCCTCGAATTCGACGGGGCAGGCACCCAGATCGGCGGCTCGATCCTGCACATGACGCTCGACGACTGGGGCCGGATCGGCGGCCTGCTGCTCGACGGCAAGGCAGCTGACGGGCGGCAGGTGGTCGATCCCGCCTGGCTTGCCTTCATGAAGACGCCGTCGCCGGCCAATGCCGAATATGGCGCCCAGCTCTGGCTCAACCGCCCGGGCGGCGCCGAGGGCAAGCCGACCCTGTTCCCCGGCAAGGGCCCGGCCACCGCTGTCGCCGCCGACGGGCATCTCGGCCAGCTGGTGATCGCCAGCCCCGACAGCGGGCCGGGGCGCGGGCTGGTCGTGGTGCGGCTCGGCAACACGCCCGATTCGCGCAATCGACCGTTGATGGAGACGCTGGGCGACGTCGTCGCCGGGTTCGACAGGCAAGAGAATCGCCGATGACCATCGCTGGCGAGCTGATCGCCGAGGATCCGCTCCACGCCGAAGGTGCCGATGCCGCCGGGCAGATACCCGAGGCGATCCGTCATCCGCCATGGCTGATGATCGGCGCCGCGGCGGTCGCGGTCGGGGTGCTGCTCCTCGGGCTGGTTGGCTTCATCATCGATCGCGGCCTCCAGCTCGGCTTCGATCGCAGCATCCTGCTCGCGATGCGGCACGGCACGATGCACGGCGCAGCGCTCGGTCCGCCCTGGGTGAAGGTCGCGATGATCGACGTCACCGCGATCGGCGGGGTGACGGTGCTGCCGATCATCGTCACGGTCACTGCGGGCTTTCTCGCGGTGCGTCGGCTTTGGCTGACGATGGGGCTGGTGCTCGGCGGCACGATCAGCGGTTCGATCATGGTCGCGATCGTGAAGACCCTGGTCGCGCGCGCCCGGCCCGAGCTGACCGACCATTTGGTGCAGGTCAGCTCGGCCAGCTTTCCGAGCGGCCACGCGGCAAACAGCGCGATCGTCTATCTCACCATTGCCTCGCTGATCGTCCAGATCGTCGAAGGGCGCGGCGCGCGCGCCTATATCCTGGTCACCACCGCCTTGCTCGTCACGATCATCGGCGTCAGCCGTATCTATCTCGGCGTGCACTGGCCGAGCGACGTGCTCGCGGGATGGAGTTTCGGTACGCTCTGGGCGCTTGCCTGGTGGTCCCTCGGCGCGTGGCTGCGCCTGCGGCGCGCCGGACGCTGAAAAACGGCGACATTCGCAGCGTCGTTCAGGTCTCCGCAATAATCCGCCAGCCAAGCGCTGACGCAGTCGAGCCGTGCCCGGGAGGCGTCGAACGGCTATTGATACTTTATCACATTACTCTTATTGCACCGCACCATGAATTGCCGGAGCCTCCCGAATGCCGCTTAAGTTCGCCCTGCTCATGGGCGCCTCGCTCATTGCCGCCCAGCCCGCCCTGGCTCAGCAGACCGCTCTTCCCGCCGTGCCGGCGGACTCCGGCGCTGGCGCCGGTTCCGCGCCCGTCGCGGCCGAGGACACGAGCAAGGACGTCGTCGTCACCGGCAAGCTCGACGCCGCGCGCGCCTCGATCCAGCCGAGCCTCGGCGCGACCACCTATTCAGTCACCAATGCGACGATCCAGGCACTGCCCGGCGGCGACAACCAGCAGTTCAACCAGGTCCTGCTCCAGCTTCCCGGCGTCGCCCAGGACGGCTCGGGCCAGTTCCATGTCCGCGACGACCACAACAACCTGCAATATCGGATCAATGGCACCATCCTGCCCGAGGGCGTCGCCGTGTTCGGCCAGACCCTGTCGCCGCGCCTGGTCGAGCGCTTCGACCTCAAGACCGGCGCGCTGCCGGCGCAATATGGCCTGCGCACCGCCGGCATCATCGACATCACCACCAAGAGCGGCTTCAAGAATGGCGGCTCGGTGTCGCTCTATGGCGGCAGCCACGACACGATCGAGCCGAGCGTCGAATATGGCGGGTCGAGCGGCAACACCAACTACTTCGTCACCGCCAGCTTCCGCCACAATAATCTCGGCATCGAGGCGGTCGATGCGGGCCGCACGGCGCTTCACGACGATACCAACCAATATCAGGCCTTCGCGCTGCTCGACCATACGCTCGACGACAGCAACCGCATCTCCTTCATCGGCGGCTATTCGGATCAGCGCTTCCAGATCCCCAATCCGCGCGGGCTGCACCCGCAAGGCTATCAGGACGCGAACGGCGTCACCCATTCCTACGACGTCGGCGGCGTCACCGACTATCTGAGCGACAATCTCGACGAGCGCCAGCACGAGAAGACTGCCTTCGGCATTGCGAGCTTCCTGCACGATGCCGGCCCCGTCACCATCCAGGCATCGGCATTCGTCCGCTACTCAAGCCTCGATTACATGCCCGACACGCTCGGCGAACTGCTGTTCAACGGCACCTCGCAACGCGCGACCAAGCACGACTTCAATGTCGGCGGCCAGGTCGAGGCGGTCTACCGGGCAAGCGACGCCCACACGATCCGCGCCGGGGTGGTCATCTCGCGCGATCACGGCACCAGCAACACAGCGACCTCGGTCTTCCGGCTCGATGCTAATGGCGTCCAGAGCGGCCAGCCGATCGTCATCGCCGAAAACAGCGCTGCGACCGAGATGACCTACAGCGTCTATCTCCAGGACGAATGGAAGCTGCTGCCGCACGTCGTGCTCAACTTCGGCGGCCGCTTCGATGCCTATAAGGGCTATCGCGCGGAGCATCAGTTCAGCCCACGCATCAATGCGGTGTGGACGCCGGGCGGCGGCGCCACGCTTCATCTCGGCTATGCCCGCTATTTCTCACCGGCACCCTTCGCCAACGTCGCCTCGAGCAGCGTCGCGCTGTTCGTCGGCACCAGCGCCGAGGCGCCTGGCACGGTCGCGACCATCCCCTTTGCCGAGCGCCAGGACTATTTCGATGTCGGGATCCAGCAGCAGATCACCCCGTCGCTTTCGATCGGCATCGACGCCTATCACCGCCGCTCGACCAACCTTCTCGATGAAGGCCAGTTCGGCGCGCCGATCATCCTGACGCCGTTCAACTACGCCAGGGGCCGGATCGACGGCATCGAGGGCAATATCAACTACCAGCACGGCCCGCTGATGGTCTATGCGAACTTCGCTTATGCCAAGGCGCAAGGGCGTGACATCGTCTCGGGCCAGTTCAACTTCGATCCGGCCGATCTCGCCTATATCAAGTCGAACTACATCTATCTCGACCACGACCAGACCTATACTGGCTCGGCCGGCGTCTCCTATCGCTTCGGCGGCGGGACCAGGGCGGGCGCGAGCATGATCTATGGATCGGGGCTGCGCCGCGACGGCGCCGTGCCCAATGGCGGCAAGCTGCCCCCCTATGCCGTGTTCAACCTGACCGCGAGCCACAAGTTCGAGCGCGCGGGCATCGAGATCCGCGCCGACATCAACAATGTGCTCGATCATGTCTACGAGATCCGCGACGGCTCGGGGGTCGGCGTCGGCGCGCCGCAATATGGCCAGCGCCGCGGCTATTTCTTCGGGATCAGCAAGGACTTCTGATCGGGCACTCTCGAGGGGGGACATTGCCCCTGCCGGGCGCCACCCTATCTTGGACCGGAGCAATTCAGGAGGACATGATGGCAAGCGAAATCGCAACCCTCGCGGGCGGATGTTTCTGGTGCACCGAGGCGGTGTTCAAGGACGTGATCGGGGTCGAGAAGGTCGAGAGCGGCTATATCGGCGGCACCGTGCCCAACCCGACCTACAAGCAGGTCTGCGGCGGCGATACCGGCCATGCCGAGGCGATCCGAGTCACTTTCGACACCGACCAGGTGCGCTATGGCGACATCCTCGACATGTTCTTCGCGACGCATGATCCGACCCAGCTCAACCGCCAGGGCAACGACGTCGGCACGCAATATCGCTCGGCGATCTTCCCGCATTCGGAGGAGCAGCGCGAAGAGGCGCACGCGGCGATCGCCCGCAATGCCCCCAACTGGCCGGCACCGATCGTCACGACGATCGAGCCGCTCGGCACCTGGTATCCGGCCGAGGATTATCACCAGGAATATTGGGAGGGCGAAGGCCAGCGCAATCCCTATTGCCTCGCGGTCATCCCGCCCAAGCTGGCCAAGCTCCGCAAGAGCTTCGCGAGCCGGTCGAAAGCAGCCGAGGCTGCCGCCTGACCTCCTGGGGCGAAGCGATCAGGGTATCGCTTCGCCCTGGACCGGCGGCTTGACCGTCGCGTCGCCGCCGAGCGTCTTGTAGACCAAGCCGCCCAGCACGCCGCCGATGATCGGCGCGACCCAGAACAGCCAGAGCTGCTGCAGGGCGAGGCCCCCGACGACCAGCGCCGGCCCGGTGCTGCGCGCCGGGTTCACCGAGGTGTTGGTGACCGGAATGCTGATCAGGTGAATCAGGGTGAGCGCCAGCCCGATCGCGATCGGCGCGAACCCGGCGGGGGCGCGCGCATCGGTCGATCCCATGATCACCAGCAGGAAGAAGAAGGTCAGCACGACCTCGATGACCAGGCCGGCGGCCATCGAATAATGGCCCGGCGACTGCGCATCATAGCCGTTGACGGCAAGGCCGTTGGCGGGAAGCGGGTTCGGGAAGGTCGCGGTACCGCTGGCGATGAAGTAAAGCAGATAAGCGGCGATGATCGCGCCGAGCAGTTGGGCGATCACGTACAGCGGAATATCCTTGCCCGGGAAGCGGCCCCCGGCCCAGAGCCCGATCGTGACCGCCGGGTTGAGATGGCACCCCGAGATATGGCCGATCGAATAAGCCATGGTCAGCACCGTCAGCCCAAAGGCCAGGGCGACGCCGGCAAAGCCGATCCCGGCGACCGGAAAGCCGGCCGCAAGCACCGCACTGCCGCAACCGCCAAAGACAAGCCAGAAGGTGCCGAGAAGTTCAGCGAGCCCGCGCTGCGTGTTCGTCATCATCACTCTCCCCTTTCGAGTCGCGGCAGGGAGAGTAGCGGCCAGCGCAACAAGGTAAATGGGTCAGTCCTGATGGGCGGCCCGGCGCAACCGATCGTTGATCGCAACGCCGAGCCCGATCTCGGGGACCGGGGCGACCGCGATGCGGGGCTTGATCGAGGCATCCGCCCGGTGAAGCGCTGAAAACAGGGCCGCGGCTGCTGCGACGAGATCGCCTGTGGCTGACAATGTGTCGTCCCCGGTTACTGCGCCGAAACCGATCAGCCACTCATCCGGCTGACGATTGCCTGCATTGATACGCAGCTTCTTGGTCGGCGCGTAATGGCTTTCGAGCTGGCCGGGCGCCGTAACCAATATCTTCGCCGGCGAAGGAGCATCGGAGGTCATCGCAACCGGGCCCCGGCCTTCGCCGGGGAAGAGTTTTTCCAACGCTTCTTCAGTGATTGGCCCGGGCCGCAGGATGCGAACGCCGTCACCCGTCATCACGATCGTCGATTCGAGCCCGGCCTCGGTCGCCCCGTCATCGATGATCAATGGAATCCGCCCGCCAAGGCTCGCCGTCACATGCTCGGCCAGGGTCGGGCTGATCGCCCCGCTCGCATTGGCGGAAGGGGCGGCAAGCGGCTTGCCGGTGGCCGCCAGCAGCGCCCGCATCGCCCGGTGCCTGGGGACCCGGATCGCGATGGTGTCGAGCCCGGCGGTCACCAGCGGCGCAATCCCGGCGCCCGGCCGGAGCGGCAGCACGAGCGTCAGCGGCCCGGGCCAGAACGCGTCGGCCAGCGCCCCCGCCGCGTCGTCGAACACGGCAATCGTCTCCGCCGCGGCCCGGTCCAGGACATGGACGATCAGCGGATTGAAGCTCGGGCGTCCCTTGGCGGCGTAAACGCCCGCCACCGCACGCGACTCAGTGGCGTCGGCGGCGAGTCCATAGACAGTCTCGGTCGGCACCGCGACCACACCGCCCGCTGCGATCAGCGCGGCAGCCTCGGCGATCGCGGCCTCGCCGTAGGGTAAGGTTCGGGTGTCAAAGGCTGGGTTTGGCGGGCTCATCGCGCGCGGCTATAGCCCGCCCGACTGCAAAAAGAGAACCGCCATGACCTTCACCCCACCCACTGCCGACCAGCGCTTCATACTCGACCATGTCGTCGGGATCGGCAGGCTTGCCGAAAGCGAACGCTTCGCCGCGGCGAGCGACGATGTCGTCGATGCCGTGCTCCAGGGCGCGGGCGATTTCGCGGCCGGCGAATGGGCGCCGCTGTTGCGCGCCGGCGACACGGTCGGCGCCAGATGGACGCCCGACGGCGTCGTCATGCCCGAGGGCTTCGGCAAGGCCTACCGCGACTATGTCGAGGGCGGCTGGGGCACGATCGGCGTTCCCGAAAGCGCCGGCGGCCAGGGCCTGCCCTTCGCGCTCCAGACCGCAGTGCTCGACACGCTCGGCGCTGCCAATATGGGCCTCGCGCTCGCCCCGACCCTCACCGTCGGCGCGATCGAGGCGCTGATCCACCACGGCTCGCCCGAGCAGCAGGCGCTGTACCTGCCCCATCTCGCCACCGGCGAATGGACCGGCACGATGAACCTCACCGAGCCCCAGGCGGGCTCCGATGTCGGCGCGCTCCGCACCCGCGCGACGCCGCGCGGCGACGGGACATGGAGCATCAAGGGCACCAAGATCTTCATCTCGTTCGGCGATCACGACATGGCGCCGAACATCGTGCATCTCGTCCTCGCCCGCACCCCCGATGCGCCGCCGGGGACCAAGGGCATCTCGCTGTTCCTCGTCCCCAAATACCGGCTCGATGCGGAGGGCAATCCCGGCGAGGCGAACGACGTGCGCGTCGTCTCGATCGAGCACAAGATGGGCCTCCACGCCTCGCCGACCTGCGTGCTCAGCTTCGGCGACCATGACGATTGCGTCGGCGAGCTGATCGGCGAGGAGCTTGGCGGCATTCGCGCGATGTTCACGATGATGAACAATGCGCGGCTGAATGTCGGCCTTCAGGGCGCCCAGGTGGCCGAGGCGGCGACCCAGGCAGCGGTTGCCTATGCCCGCGACCGGATTCAGTCGCCGCGCGCGGGCGCGCCGAGCCGCGAGTCGGTCGCGATCATCGAGCATCCCGACGTCCGCCGCATGCTGATGCGGATGAAGGCGCAGACCCAGGCAGCGCGCGCCCTGGTCTATTTCGCCGCCGGCCATGTCGACCGCGCCACCCTCGGCGAGCCGGGCGCGCAGGCACGGCTCGACCTGCTGACTCCACTCGCCAAGGCGCACGGCACCGATATCGGCTGCGAGGTGAGCTCGATCGGCGTGCAGGTCCATGGCGGCATGGGCTATATCGAGGAGACCGGCGCCGCCCAGTTCTTCCGCGATGCCCGGATCACGCCGATCTACGAGGGCACCAACGGCATCCAGGCAGCCGATCTGGTCGGCCGCAAGCTGGCGATGGACAATGGCGGCGTGTTCGCCGCGCTGATCGCCGATATGCGCGCCGAAGCGAAGGACACGGGGCTGGTCGCGTTGATCGACGCGTGCGACGAGATCGGCCGGTCGCTGCTCACCCGCGACACCGACGACCGGCTTGCAGCGAGCTATCCGTTCCTGACCATGCTCTCGACGGCAGTGTGCGGCTGGCTGATGGAACGCCAGGGCCGCATCGCCGCGACCAGCGAGGGCGATCCCGCCTTCCTGGCGATGAAGGCCGCGGCGGCGCGCTTCTATGTCGAGCAGATCGTGCCCGAGGCGATGGGGCTCAAGGCAGCGGCGACGGCAAAGGCGGAGCTGCTCTATTCGGTCGGGCCGGAGATGTTCGCGGCCTAAACCCAGATCATGCCGGCAGAAATGCCGCTCCGGTGCGTATTTTTCCCTCTTCCCCGGCGAAGGGTATCACCGCCTGAACAAGCCTAAGTACCGAGCGGCCCTAGGCCCCTTCGCGCTCGAGCAGGTCCTCGGCATCGAGCCCGAGCAGCTTGATATGCGCGCTGATCCGCGGCCAGCTGTCCTTCAGGAAATGGGTGCGCTCGGCGAGACGGAGCTTCTCCGCGGCACCCGGCAGTACGAACATGCCGACGCCGCGACGGACCTCGACATAACCATCGTCCTGAAAGCTCTGATAGGCCTTGGCAACGGTAAGCGGATTGGCGCCGTGCTCGGCGGCAAGCGCCCGAACCGACGGAAGCTGATCCCCGGCGCGATACTCCCCGCGCAGGATCGCGGCTGAAATGGTGCCGCGCAGCTTGATGTAAACCGGGCTGTCTTCGCTGTTGAGCGCTGTCATGGTGCCTTAATACACCGCTTGGGCGGTGAGTCCAGTACTATGTCCAGTATCGGACAATTTTGTCCGATTCCGGACGCGGACGTTCCTCCGGAGGCTTCGAAACTGTCCCGATGAAGACGAATCCCGCAATTTTCTCCGGGGCGGCGCCGAAGGCGTCGCGCACGACATCGGAATAAGCCGACCATCCCGTCAGCCACCCGCCGGCGAATCCCATGGCATGTGCTGCATGGAGCAGGTTCATGCACGCGGCCCCGGCCGAGAGTTCCTGCTCCCACAGCGGGATATGGCTTTCGTGCCTGGGCGCGGACAGCACGACCACCAGCGTCGGCGCCTGATGAGCGAACTGATCGAGCGCCTCGATCTCCAGCCGGGTCGCCTGCGGACGCTCGGCCAGATAGGCTTTGGTGATGAGGTCGCTCAGCGCATCGCGCCGATCGGAAGGCACCACCACGAAGCGCCACGGCGCGAGCTTGCCATGATCGGGCGTACGCGCCGCGATCTCGAGCATCTGCGCCAGTTGCGCGTCGTTCGGGCCGGGCGCGACGAGATCGCGCGGCTTGCCGGAACGGCGGGTGGCAAGAAGGGCGAGCGGAGAGCTGGTGTCGTTGAGCATGGCCGTCCTCTAACGAGGAGGGCGCATATTTACACCCCGGCGGATGCCGCTAGTCTCCATTGTTACCAAGACCGCCGCATCCGACGGCGCATCAATGATTTCAGGGAGTTCATGCCATGGTCGAAACGCCGACCGCCGACAGCCCGGCCGAGCCAGACATCAGCCATGTCCCGCCTTATGCAGGAAAGACCTGGCTGGGCCATCCGCCCCAGCTCGCCCGGCTCTTCTCGATCGAAATGTGGGAGCGGTTCGGCTTCTACGGCATGCGCGCCCTGCTCGTGCTGTATCTCACCAAGCACTTCCTGCTCGCTGATCATGAGGCGAACGGAGTCGTCGGCGGCTTCCTCAGCCTGGTCTATCTGACGCCGGTGGTCGGCGGCTGGCTGGCCGACCGCTATCTCGGGTCGAAGCGCTCGGTGAAGTTCGGCGCGCTGGTGATGGCGCTGGGATATTTCCTGCTGTGCTTCGGCGGACAGCAGGGCCAGCCTTATGCGACCGTCGACGGCAACCGATACAACGTGACCCAGGCCGCGCCCGCGACGCCGCTGGCGGTCAACGATGCGCCACAGACGATCGTGATGAACAACCAGGTTCTGACCATTCACGGGCTTCCCGACGGATCGGTCCAGCTGCTCGGCACCGGCGGCCAGATCGCCCGGACGGTGGCGGCGAAAGCGTTCAGCTCGGGTGCCGACCGCTCGCCTTTCTACACAACCATGCTGCTCGTCGCGCTCAGCCTGATCGTGATCGGCAACGGCTTCTTCAAACCCAATATCTCGACCGTTGTCGGCTCGCTCTACGGCCCGGGCGACAGGCGGCGCGACGCCGGCTTCACCATCTTCTATGCCGGCATCAACCTCGGCTCGATCCTCGGCCAGGCGGCGTGTCCGTGGCTGGTCAACCATTTCGGCTGGTGGGCGGGGTTCCTGATCGTCTCGTTCGTTCTGCTGATCGCCTATCTGCTGCTTCAGTTCGATGGCGGGCGCCTCACCGGCTATGGCGAGCCGCCGACTCAGGAAGGGCCTGACCGCGCGCCGCTCATCTATGTCCTTTCCTTCGTCTCGGTGATCGTCTTCTGGCTCGTCTTCCAGAATGTGATGACCACCCCCGAGGCGACGCCGGGCGGGGGTATCATCGCCTACATCATCGCGACGCCGTTTCTCGGCAAGGCGCTGCTTGCGATCTTCCTCGCGGCAGTGATCGGCATTCCGATCTGGTCGTGGCGAGTCGGCGACAAGGTCGAGCGCGAGATGATGCTGGCGGCGATCATTCTCGTCGTGTTCAACGTCACCTTCTGGGCCTTGTTCGAGCAGGCGGCCTCGTCGCTGACCCTGTTCGCAGACCGCAACACGACGCTCGAACTGTTCGGCTTCCACATGTCGGCGGCAGCGACTCAGCAGTTCAACCCGCTCGTCGTCGTGACCTTCGCGCCGGTGATGAGCTGGCTGTGGCTGGCGCTGGCCAAGCGCGGCCTCGAGCCGTCGATCCAGGTCAAGTTCGCCATCGCGCTGATGCTGGTAGGCCTCGGCTTCCTTACCCTGACGCTCAGCGGATCGACGGCGAACGAGGTGTTCCGGGTGTCGCTCTGGTGGCTGGTGCTGACCTACTTCCTCCATTCGATCGCCGAGCTGTGCATCTCGCCGGTCGGCCTGTCGATGATTACCAAGCTGTCGATCGCGCGGATCGTCGGCATGATGATGGGGGTATGGTTCCTCTCGATCTCGGTCGGCGAATATCTCGCCGGTGCCGCGGCCCAGTCAGCCTCGGTGCAGACGGTCGGCGGTCAGGTGACCAACCCCGAGCTCAGCCTGCATACCTATCTCGCCACCTTCCAGACCGGCGGCATGCTGACCATCGGCGCGGGCGTGCTGCTGCTGCTGATCTCGCCCTTGCTCAAGAAGCTGATGCACGGCGTGGACTGATGAGATAGGCTCGCACCGGAGATTTGGGGAGAGCGGCGATGGGCGAAACGGGCATGGTGCTGGCAGCAGCGATAGCGTTCCTCGGCACGCATTTCCTGCTGTCGCACCCCTTGCGCGCGCCGATCGTCGGGCGGATCGGGGAGGGCGCGTTTCTCGGCCTCTATTCGCTCGTCGCGGCGGTCACTCTGGGCTGGCTGGCAATCGCCTATCGCGCGGTCGGGCCCGAACAGCCCTTGTGGCCGGTCGATGACGATCTCTGGACCATCGCGACGGTGATGATGCTGGCCGCGAGCATGCTGCTGATGGGCTCGCTGCTCGGCAATCCCGCGCTGCCCAACCCCGGCACGCCCGGCGCTCTGCCGGCTGAAGCGCGGGGCGTCTTCGCCGTCACCCGCCATCCGATGATGTGGAGCTTCGCGCTCTGGGGCGTTTCGCACATCCTCGTCTTCCCGATCCCGTCGAACCTCATCCTGTGCTGCGCGATCATCCTGCTCGCCCTGGTCGGCGCGGCGCTGCAGGACCGCAAGAAGGAGGCGCTCGAGCCCGAGCGCTGGCGCGCCTGGGAAGCGAAGACCTCCTATTGGCCCTATGCCGCGGCGGTCGCTGGCCGGGCGCGCCTGGGCGGATATCGACCGCATGATCTCGCTGGCGGCGTCGTCCTCTGGCTCGCCGCAACCTGGGCACATGGGCCATTGGCGGGCATACCGGCCGGGATTTGGCGCTGGATCGGCTGACCCGATTCAATGGGAACCCAAATCGGTGCAGGGCGCGCGGACGGCGCAGTCTTGCGCCGCGCTCTTTCTCATCTTGAATCATAACAGGGCGACAGGCGCCGGGTGAGCTGGCTGTTCCTGGCTGTTACCTGGCTGTTCCGGCGAAAAAGCTGGCTGTTATGCTGGCTGATACCTGGCTGTTATTCGATAACAGCCAGCATGGCGCCAGGCATTTGAAATCATGCCGCGAATCCCGGGGCCGGCTCCAACATAACAGCCAGCAAAATAAAATTCGGAAAATAACAGCCAGGAACAGCCAGCTTTTCGGCCGGAAGGGCGCTCAGGCCGCCTTGCGCAGCTCGAGCCGGCTCCAGATCTCGACCAGCGCCTGGGTGAGCTCGCGCATCAATGCTTCGTCATGCGCGGGGCCGGGGGTGAAGCGCAGCCGCTCGGTGCCGCGCGGCACGGTCGGGTAGTTGATCGGCTGGACGTACACGCCGTACTCGGCGAGCAATATGTCGCTGATCTTCTTGGCCTTGACCGGATCGCCGACCATCAGCGGCACGATGTGCGTGGTCGAGTTCATCACCGGCAGCCCGGCTTCGGCCATCATCTTCTTGAGCATGGTCGCGGCCGCCTGCTGGCCCTCGCGCTCGGCGCTCGAGGCCTTGAGGTGGCGAACGCTGGCCAGCGCGCCGGCGACCAGCACCGGCGACAGCGAGGTCGTGAAGATGAAGCCCGGCGCAT